>NZ_JBJGXV010000069.1:0-637 GCF_045447295.1 Pseudomonas sp. O39 | reverse complement strand
AGTGGATTGCGGGTTGGGGTTTGGCTGGAGTCATGCGCTGACCCAGCGGCTGGTGGTTACGGGTGATTCGGTGGTGTGGACGGATCATGAGAACCGGTCGACTGCCCTGCCCTTGCCGACTGCCGCCCGGCCGTCGATTACCAACAGCCTGGCCGAAGCGGCGATTTATCTGGGGGCTTTGCCCGATGAACTGGTGCTGGCTCAGGCGTCGCGTTTTTATCACTTTCGCGACGGTGTGCTGACAGCCATCAGTGATACGTATGACAACCGGCTGCGGATTTCTCGTGATCGCCTAGGGCGAATTAAGCGGCTGGATAACGGTGTAGGCCGGTGTTTGTTTTTGCGCTACGAACAGGGCCGCATTGCTGCGGTGGACTACCAGGTTCATCGCGCCAAAGGGCATGAACCCTTTGAATGGGTGACTGAACAGAACGTCGTTTCCTACGCCTATGACGATATTGGCCGACTGGTGTCGGCGACCAACGCTGTCGGTGAAAGCGAGGTTTATCGGTACGACGATCAGCACGTCATTCTGGAACGGCAGCTGGCCGGTGGGGCGAGTTTCTTTTGGGCGTGGGAACGGGCTGGCAAGGCGGCGCGCTGTGTCCGGCACTGGGCCAGCTTTTCGCAGATGGAC
>NZ_JBJGXV010000068.1:0-646 GCF_045447295.1 Pseudomonas sp. O39 | reverse complement strand
GAAAGATCTTAACCAACCGCTCTTTAACAACTGAATCAAGCAATTCGTGTGGGTGCTTGTGGAGTCAGACTGATAGTCAACAAGATTATCAGCATCACAAGTTACTCCGCGAGAAATCAAAGATGTAACCAACGATTGCTGAGCCAAGTTTAGGGTTTCTTAAAAACCCAAAGATGTTTGAACTGAAGAGTTTGATCATGGCTCAGATTGAACGCTGGCGGCAGGCCTAACACATGCAAGTCGAGCGGTAGAGAGAAGCTTGCTTCTCTTGAGAGCGGCGGACGGGTGAGTAATGCCTAGGAATCTGCCTGGTAGTGGGGGATAACGTTCGGAAACGGACGCTAATACCGCATACGTCCTACGGGAGAAAGCAGGGGACCTTCGGGCCTTGCGCTATCAGATGAGCCTAGGTCGGATTAGCTAGTTGGTGAGGTAATGGCTCACCAAGGCGACGATCCGTAACTGGTCTGAGAGGATGATCAGTCACACTGGAACTGAGACACGGTCCAGACTCCTACGGGAGGCAGCAGTGGGGAATATTGGACAATGGGCGAAAGCCTGATCCAGCCATGCCGCGTGTGTGAAGAAGGTCTTCGGATTGTAAAGCACTTTAAGTTGGGAGGAAGGGCATTAACCTAATACGTTA
>NZ_JBJGXV010000067.1:0-660 GCF_045447295.1 Pseudomonas sp. O39 | reverse complement strand
GGCGGTGATTTTTCCGTAGGGGTTGTAGCTGTATTCCCGCGTAGCTCCATCGTGCAGGGTCAGTTTCAGCAGACGCCCGGCGGCATCCCATTGATACTGGGTTAGCGTTCCATGCTCTTCCTCGCGTGCAATCTGCCTACCAAGATCGTCATAGCGATAGCGCTTGATACCGCCATTTGGCAGCTGCTCCTCAAGCAGCTGACCACGTTCATTCCAGACCAGCCGGTGACAACTGTTATCCGGATACCAAATCCCGGTCAGTTGCCCGTATTTGTTGTAGCTGTAGTCCGTAATGTGGCCGTCGGGATCGGTCTTGCGAATGACGTCGCCCTGGTCGTTGCGCTCATACTTCCAGACCGCCTCACCACGCCGTACAACCCGTACGAGCCCGTTATCGTGCTCGTAGGAAGTCGGCTCATCCTCCCCAGGAAACAACGCCACCAAACGTCCGGCGTCGTCGTACTGATACGCCGTCACCGCCCCCAACGGGTCCTGCTCGACCGTCAGTCGGCCCTTGTCATCGTAGGATTTGAAGTGCTCGGCGCCATCGGGATCAATGCGCTGCACCAGCCGCGCCCGCTGGTCATGCACGTAAACTTCCCGGCTGCCATCAGCGTTCTGAACCGTGACCCGGCCGTTGTCATCCCACGCATACCGCGT
>NZ_JBJGXV010000066.1:0-898 GCF_045447295.1 Pseudomonas sp. O39 | reverse complement strand
TAGTTGTCACCGGCTGGTCTGGAATGAACGTGGTCAGTTGCTTGAGGAGCAGCTGCCGAATGGCGGTATCAAGCGCTATCGCTATGACGATCTTGGGCGGAAGGTTGCGCACGAGGATGAACAGGGCGCGCTGATTCAGTATCAGTGGGACAGCATGGGCCGATTGACTCGTGTGGTGTTGCCAGGCGGCGCGACGCGGGAATACAGCTACAACCCCTACGGAAAAATCACCGCCGAACGCAATGAATTAGGCCACCTCACTCGCTACGAATACGCCGACGGCCTGCACCTGATCAGCCGCCGTATCAATGCCGACGGCAGCCAGGTCAACTGCCGCTACGACAACGTACGGTTGCTGCTGACCGCCATCGAAAACGAAGTCGGCGAAACCTACCAGCTCGATTACCACCCCAATGGCCTGATCCAGCAGGAAATCGGTTTTGACGGCCAGCGTACCGCCTACGCCTACGACCTCAATGGCAACCTGCTCGAGAAAACCGAATATGGTGATGACGGTAGTCAGCTCGTCACCGGCTACGAGCGAGACCACGCTGGCCGCCTTGTACGAAAAACCCTGCCCGACGGCAACCTTGTTGACTACGCCTACGACCGCCAAGGCAACCTTCTCAGCGTCGACGACGGCCACTGGGCGCTAGCCTACGAATACGACCCGCAAAACCGACTCACCGCCGAACACCAAGGCTGGGGCACCTTGCGCTATGGCTACGACGCCTGCGGCCAGCTGCAAAACCTGCGCCTGCCGGATAACAACCGCCTGACCTTCAACCACGACAAAGGCGGCCACCTCGCCACCGTAGAGTTGAACGGCAAAAACCTCACGTCCCACCTGTTCAAAACCGGCCGCGAGCACCAGCGCCAACAAGGCCAGCTCCTCAGT
>NZ_JBJGXV010000064.1:0-1067 GCF_045447295.1 Pseudomonas sp. O39 | reverse complement strand
TGCTCGTTGATGATGGTCCAGTGACGCCAGGCTTCGAAGGTGTAGCGGGTAACGGCGTAGTCTTTTGGCTCAGGTGCGAAGTGCTTAAAGTGGACAGCCTGTCCAGAGTACGGGCCGATGCCGGTCGCGACGAACATGAGCCAGGAGTACATCTCCCCTCGCGCCTTGAGATTGTCAGCAGGCAGGAACATCCCGGTCTTTTCGGCTAGATAGAGCAGTATGGCGTTGCTGTCGAATACCACGTTATCACCATCAATCAGAGCCGGTGTCTTGGCATTCGGATTGATCTTAAGAAACGCCGGATCGTGCTGTTCACCCTTGCGCGTATCAACAGGGATGAGTTCGTACTCAAGGCCTGACTCCTCCAAGAACAGCGCAACCTTCGCGGGGTTAGGAGACGGGTGATAGTAGAGTTTGATCATATTGACTCCGTGCAGTGGTTTTCAGTGAACATCGCTAAAGCCAAGGGAGGAAGACCAAGGCTTTTGATTGCAATACCAATGGCGTCTGTTACACACGCAGGATCGGGATTAATTCGAGCCAAAACTCGAATACCAAGTAACACACTCAGCAAATGATGCGCCCCCTGCTTCACATCAATCTCGACAGAATCGACAGATTGCAGGCGGAAGGCTTGCAGGCGGCCTTCAAAAAAACTGCGAATGGCGTCGAATTCTTCTGCGACGGCCTGTCGCAAATCCACGTCTTCTGCATTTGCTTCGAGGGCAGAATTCACCAACAGACACCCACGATGAAAAGGATCGTTGAGTGTGCGACTCAACACCTCTGCGAAGAACCCAGTTATGGCCATTCCCGCGTTTGGCAGTGCTTCAAGGCGCCGAATTCGATCACGCACACTGCACTCCAGATAGTGCACAAGGGCGCGACGGTAAAGACTACGTTTGTCGCCAAACGCGTTGTAAAGGCTTGGCTGATTGAGCCCTGTGCGATTGACGAGGTCTCGGGTCGAGGTGGCCTCGTAGCCCTGCGTCCAGAACGCTTCAGCGACGGCTGTTAAAACAGTCGACTCATCGAATGTACGGGGACGGGCCATGGTTTTCGCACGC
>NZ_JBJGXV010000063.1:0-1086 GCF_045447295.1 Pseudomonas sp. O39 | reverse complement strand
TTAGGGAGACGCTGCATAAATAGCCAACCGCCCGCAGCCTTGACACACTGGCCCCCTCAATCAGCCACCCTCTTCGTGAGCCTCGTTACGCGCCATGCAGAAGACCTTCTCCGAACTCGAATACACCGGCAAGAAAAAGCAAACCCGACGAGATCGCTTCCTGGCGGATATCGAACAGTTGGTGCCCTGGGTACAGCTGGAAGCTCAAGTGGCGCCGTTCTACGGTGACACAACCGGCAAGCGCGGACGCCCTTCGATTGGGTTGTCGCGCATGCTGCGCATGTATGTCGTGCAGCAGTGTTTCGGTTTCTCCGATGAGGGCACCGAAGATGCCGTCTACGACAGCCAAGCCATTCGTGGCTTTATGGGTATTGACCTGGGCCGCGAGTCGGCACCGGACGCCACCACCTTGCTGCGTTTTCGCCGCTTGCTGGAAACCCATCATCTGACGCGGGTGCTGTTTGAAACGATCAACCAGCATCTGGCCAGTCGTGGCCTGCTGCTCAAGGAAGGCACCATCGTCGATGCCACCCTGATTGCCGCCCCGCCCTCGGTCAAGAACCGAGAAGGCAAGCGCGATCCTGAGATGCATCAGGCCAAGAAAGGCAATCAGTGGCACTTCGGGATGAAGTGCCACATTGGCGTCGACGCAACGTCGGGGCTGGTACACAGCCTGGTAGGAACGGCGGCCAACGTGGCCGATGTCACCCAAGTCGACAAGCTGCTGCACGGTGCCGAAACCTATGTTTCGGGAGACGCTGGATACACCGGTGCTGCCAAGCGACCGGAGCATGCTGAACGTGACGTTATCTGGTCGATTGCGGCGCGGCCAAGCAGCTACCAGCATCACGGCAAAGACAGTGTGCTGTTCCGGGTCAAGCGCAAGATCGAATACGCCAAGACGCAACTGCGCGCAAAGGTAGAGCATCCGTTCCAAGTGATCAAAGTGCGTTTCAATCATCGCAAGGTGCGTTGCCGCGGGCTGGAAAAGAACACGGCGCAGTTATTCAGCCTGTTCGGATTGGCCAATCTGATGCTGGCCAAGAGGTATTTGCAACGCGCGGCGGGATAAATCCGTCTGAAAGG
>NZ_JBJGXV010000062.1:0-1111 GCF_045447295.1 Pseudomonas sp. O39 | reverse complement strand
ATTGGTGATGTTGGTCACCAAGGCGCCGTTTTTATCCACAAGGCTGGCGGTGTAGACGATATTGCCGCCTTCGCCAACGGTGGTGGTAGCGGTCAGAACCACATCAACCTTGTCGATGGTGTCGTTGATCGTGGTGGTCGCACCGTTGCCTGCAACTTCCAACTTCTCGAAGTTACCGCCAGCAGCGTCAGTGATCTTGACGGTCTGTGTGCTCTTGTCGATGAACACGTCATCGCTAGGTGCTGGGACAGTCACCGTGCCGACGGTGTCACCGGCTTTGATGGTGATCGTCGAGCCGTTGTCGAGTTTCAGGGTGACGTCAGTACCCGCTTTATTGGAAAGCGTAGCGGTGTACGTAATCTGACCACCCTCGTTGACTGCGCTTGGCGCGGTCAGCGTTACGGTGGTGGTGTCCGCAGTGCCTGGAGTATCAGTGACGGTGGTGTTCACCGGCGTAGTGCCCGGCACCAGGTTTTCGAAGTGCTCGCCGCCAGTCACGCCTTTGATAGCGGTCGTTACGGTTTGATCGCCTTTGTACACGTCGTTCGGCGCCACGGTGGTGACGGTGCCGCTCGACTGGTTCACACCGATAGTGATGGTCTGGCCGTTATCCAGAGTGACGGTCAGCGGATTAGTGATGTTAGTCACTGCCGCGCCGTTTTTATCCACAAGGCTGGCGGTGTAGACGATATTGCCGCCTTCGCCAATAGTGGTAGTGGCAGTCAGAACCACATCAACTTTGTCGATGGTGTCGTTGATCGTGGTGGTCGCGCCGTTGCCAGCAACTTCTAACTTCTCGAAGTTACCGCCAGCAGCGTCAGTGATCTTGACGGTCTGAGTGCTCTTGTCGATGAACACGTCATCGCTAGGTGCTGGAACAGTCACAGTGCCGACGGTGTCACCGGCTTTGATGGTAATCGTCGAGCCGTTGTCGAGTTTCAGGGTTACGTCAGTGCCCGCCTTGTTGCTCAAGGTCGCGGTGTACGTAATCTGACCGCCTTCGTTGACTGCGCTTGGCGCGGTCAAAGTGACGGTGGTGGTATCAGCGGTGCCCGGTGTGTCGGTGACGGTGGTGTTCACCGGTGTAGTGCCCGGCACCAGGTTTTCGAAA
>NZ_JBJGXV010000061.1:0-1130 GCF_045447295.1 Pseudomonas sp. O39 | reverse complement strand
TGGACTTGCTCCCTCGCAGCGGACGCCAAGAAGCGATATTTTAATCGCAACCTTGGAGGCACCTATGTCACAGCAAACCCGCCGCAGTTACACCGACGACTTCAAAGCCCAAGCAGTGACACTTGCTGAAAGCATTGGTCGAGGAGAAGCTGCGCGACAGTTGGATATCTCGGTCAAAACCCTAGGGAATTGGCTGGACGCCGCACGCAACGGGCGTCCTCTCAGTTCTCCCGCTCGGCACCCGGTCTCTGACTTGGAAAGCGAACTGGCCCGGCTTCGAGCTGAAAATGCCACGCTCAAAATGGAGCGAGAAATCCTAAAAAAAGCGACGGCGTTCTTTGCCAGAGAGTCCAACTGAGATACGCCTTTGTCGCCCGTGAACGGACTCACTTTCCGGTCAGGCTGTTATGTCGAGTGATGGAGGTCTCGGTGTCGGGCTTTCACGGCTATTTGAAGCGCCAGGAGCGCCCTGATCCAGATGCGGTGATTCGCCTGGAAATTCGTGCGATTCATCATGCCAGTCGCGGCACTTATGGGCGTCCACGCATGGTTAAGGCGCTTCATAGCCGGTCATATGCGATTGGTCACAAGCGAGTAGCCCGGCTGATGCGAGAAGAAATGTTGCGAGGGAAGATCAAGGCTCGGTTCAAACACTCGACGGATAACCGGTATATCCAACCAATTTCTGACAACGTATTGAAAAGACGCTTTTCTGTGACAAGCCCAACACCCGCATGGGTGGGAGATATCACCTATATTTCGACGCGTCAGGGGTGGTTGTACTTGGCTGTGGTGCTCAGCATCCAGACGCGTCAGGTACTCGGTTATAGCCTATCGGAGCGTATGCCTGAGGGTTTGGTACAGCAGGCATTCCTGAATGCCTGGACGAAAACGCCGGTTGATCAAGGTGTGATTTTTCACTCCGATCGAGGCCGGCAGTACACAGGCAGCGGTTTTCGCAGCATGATCATGGAAAGAGGCTTCGTACAAAGCATGAGTCGCAAGGGTAACTGCTGGGATAACGCCGTAGCAGAGAGCTTTTTTGCCACACTTAAAAAGGAGGAAGCCACCGGTGTGTATCCCAGCAAAGCACAGGCTCACGCATCTATCGCGAGCTACATCCATGGTTT
>NZ_JBJGXV010000060.1:0-1178 GCF_045447295.1 Pseudomonas sp. O39 | reverse complement strand
AGGAGGTGCCATGAGCAACCAGCGATATCCCGAAGAATTCAAAATCCAGGCGGTCAAGCAAGTGACCGAAAAGCAGCTTCCTGTCTCGGAGGTGGCTGCACGATTGGGTGTGTCCGTGCACAGCCTCTATGCCTGGGTTAAGCGCTACACCAAGCCCCAGGAACAGCGCGTTAAGGAGGATGATCAGAGCGCTGAGGTTCGTCGTCTACGAGCCGAGCTGAAACGGGTGACGGAGGAGCGAGACATCTTAAAAAAGGCCGCCGCGTACTTTGCCAAGGAGTGCGGCTGAAGTACGCCTTTATTAAGCAGCAAGCGGGGCATTACGCGATTCGACGGCTTTGCCTGACGCTCAAGGTTCATCCCAGCGGCTACTACGCGTGGCTATCAGAACCAAAATCTGCGCGAGCCAAGGACGATCAGCGACTGCTTGGATTGATAAAACATTCCTGGCTGGAAAGTGGTGGTGTTTATGGCTATCGCAAGATCCATGATGACCTGCGAGAGGTTGGTGAGAGCTGTGGCCGTCATCGGGTGGCTAGGTTGATGCGCCTTGAAGGCTTACGTTCTCAGACTGGGTATCGACGGAGGCCGGGAAAATATGGCGGTAAACCGGCCGTTGCCTCACCGAACTTACTGAAGCGCCAATTCGATGTCAGAGAACCCAACAAAGTCTGGGTCACAGACATTACCTACATCCGAACATATGAAGGCTGGCTGTATTTAGCCGTGGTGCTCGATCTGTTTTCACGCCAGATCATTGGTTGGTCAATGAAGTCGCAGATGACCAGCGACGTAGCCATTGATGCACTGCTGATGGCGGTTTGGAGACGCAAGCCGAAGCAAGAGGTGATGATCCACTCGGATCAAGGCAGTCAGTACAGCAGCTCAGACTGGCGAAGCTTCTTGAAAGCTAACAACCTGGTAGCCAGCATGAGTCGTCGAGGTAACTGCCACGACAACGCTGTGGCGGAGAGCTTTTTCCAGTTGCTAAAGCGGGAACGGATCAAGCGTAAAATCTACACTACACGCCAGGATGCTCGGGATGATGTGTTCGATTACATCGAAATGTTTTACAACCCAAAACGACGTCATGGTTTCAACAATCAGCTGTCACCGGTAGAGTTTGAAAAGCGTTACGCAGCGAGCCTGGAGAGTGTCTAGAAAATCCGGGGCGATTC
>NZ_JBJGXV010000006.1:0-338920 GCF_045447295.1 Pseudomonas sp. O39 | reverse complement strand
TGGGCGGTCGAAAAGTGCAAAGGGGCTATCGGCATCCACAATGCACTTCACCATGAACGCACGCTGTCTCATATACAGCATCGCCCCGTATGTTTTTCGATAAGTCGCTCAATCCTTCCCGACAAATTTGCACAGTTATTTCTGAACCAGACCATTAGAATAGGCACCTAACCTTTTTTAGAATTAGAGCCCTATCTATGCCCGATCCGGTTGATACCCCCGAGGTGTCGGATTTACCACTGGATGATCTGGTGGCATGCCATGAGTGCGACTTGCTGATGCGCAAGCCAACGCTCGCCCTGGGCGAAAAGGCTCAATGCCCGCGCTGCGGCTACGAGCTCTATGCTCATCGCCACAATGTCGTCGAGCGAAGCCTCGCCTTGGTGATTGCCGCGCTGTTGCTGTACATCCCTGCGAACTTTTTACCGATCATGCAGCTCAATCTACTTGGGCAGTCGTCAGAGGACACCGTGTGGAGTGGCGTCGTCGGCCTGTTCGATACCGGTATGCAAGGTGTAGCGGTTGTCGTATTCCTGTGCAGCATGGGAATTCCCCTGCTCAAGTTGCTCTGCCAATTAGCGGTGCTGCTAAGCATTCGCTGGAAGATCGGGCGCAGTTATGGGCTGTTGCTCTATCGCATTTACCATCACTTGAAGGATTGGGGGATGTTGGAGGTCTACTTGATGGGTGTGCTTGTCGCGATCGTTAAACTCGCCGACATGGCCTCTATCACAATTGGCCTGGGTCTGACCTGCTTCGTCAGTCTATTAATCGTTCAGGTTCTGCTTGAGGTGGTGATGTCGCCCCACCAGATCTGGCAGGCATTGGCAGGAGAGGATGATCATGCGGGCGATTGATGCAGGCATTCTGATTTGTACCGAATGCCACGAGTTGAACAAGCAAGAGGCCGATACCGATGAGCAGCTCTGCACGCGCTGCGGTGCGCTGATCCATGCCCGTCGCCCCAACAGCCTCATGCGCACCTGGGCCTTACTGATCACTGCGGCGATCTTGTATATCCCCGCCAATCTGTTGCCAATCATGACCGTCAGCTCCCTTGGCCAAGGCGACCCCAGTACGATCATGTCGGGGGTGATTCAGCTGGTACAGCACGGTATGTTTCCCATCGCTGCCGTGGTGTTTATCGCCAGCATCCTGGTGCCGACATTCAAACTGGTAGGCATTGGCCTGTTGCTGTTCTCGGTGCAGCGCCACCAACCGCTGTCCGCGCAGCAACGCATCGTTATGTACCGCTTTATCGAATTCATTGGCCGCTGGTCCATGCTGGATATCTTCGTGATCGCCATCCTGGTGGCGGTTGTTAACTTTGGGCGACTTGCCAGTGTCGAGGCCAATCTTGGCGCTGCAGCGTTCGCCAGTGTGGTGATCTTGACGATGCTTGCCGCAGTAACTTTTGATCCCCGACTGATTTGGGATAACACGGAGTCGGACGACGACCATGAGTGATTTGCCAAAAGCTAAAACCCGCCCAGCTTCCAATTGGTCGGCCATTTGGGTGTTGCCATTGGTCGCCCTGATTATTGGCGGCTGGCTAGGGTGGCGCGCCTATTCCCAGCAAGGCATTGAGATCCAGGTCCGCTTTGAAAGCGGCGAAGGCATCCAGGTCAACAAGACCGAAGTGGTCTACAAAGGCATGACCGTGGGCAAGGTCAAGACGCTGGCCCTGGACGACGAGGGCAGCAATCGCGGTGTGATCGCGACCATTGAGATGAACAAGGATGTCGAGCAATACCTTAAGACCAACACCCGTTTCTGGCTGGTCAAACCCAGCGTCAGCCTCGCTGGCATTACGGGTCTGGAAACCCTGGTCTCGGGTAACTACATTGCCGCCAGCCCTGGCGATGGCGAGCCCACTCGCAAATTCAAAGCGCTCTCCGAAGAACCGCCTTTGTCCGATGCCAAGCCCGGCCTCCACCTGACCATCAAGGCCGATCGCCTTGGCTCGCTCAACCGTGGCAGTCCGGTGTTCTACAAACAGATCCAGGTCGGTCAGGTCAAAAGCTACCTGCTGTCCGAAGACCAGAGCACTGTCGAGATCAAGGTCTACATCGAGCCGACCTACGCCAATCTGGTGCGCAAACACACACGTTTCTGGAACGCCAGCGGCATCAGCATCGACGCCAACCTCTCCGGCGTAAAAGTGCGCAGCGAATCCCTCTCCAGCATCGTCGCCGGTGGTATCGCGTTCGCCACACCCGAGAATCGCAAGGACAGCCCGCCGACCGACCCGAGCCTGCCGTTTCGCCTCTACGAGGACTTCGACGCCGCCGCAGCCGGCATCAAGGTCAAGGTCAAGCTCACCGATTTCGAGGGCCTGCAAGCCGGGCGTACTCCGGTCATGTACAAAGGCATCCAGGTCGGTAGCCTGAAAACCCTGAAGATTGACCCGGACCTGTCCAGTGCCAACGCCGAGCTGACCCTCGATCCGCTCGCCGAAGACTACCTGGTACAGGACACCCAATTCTGGGTGGTCAAACCGTCCATCTCCCTGGCGGGCATCACGGGCCTGGAAGCCCTGGTCAAAGGTAACTACATCGCCATCCGCCCCGGCGACAAAGGCAGCGCACCACAACGTGAGTTCGTCGCCCGAGCCAAAGCGCCGCCGTTGGACCTGCGTTCCCCAGGCCTGCACATGGTGCTGTTCACGGACAACCTTGGCTCCCTGGATGTCGGCAGCCCGATCCTCTATAAGCAGGTCAAAGTGGGTTCGGTGCAGAGCTACCAGTTCTCGCGCAAGAACAAACAACTGGTCATCGGTGTTCACATCGAGAAGGAATACGAGAACCTGGTCAACGGCTCGACGCGTTTCTGGAATGCCAGCGGCGTCACGCTGACCGGCGGCCTCACCGGCGGCATCCAGGTTAAGAGTGAATCCCTCGCCAGCCTGATGGCCGGTGGTATCGCCTTCGAAACGCCGGAACCGAATGTGCCGCTGAAAAAACGCATCCCGCGTTTCCGTCTGTTCACTGATCGTGAAGCGGCCAATCAACATGGCACCCTCGTGACCATCAAGGTTGATCGCGCCGACGGTTTGCGCGCGGGCACGCCAGTGCGCTTCAAAGGCCTGGATGTGGGCAAGATCGAGCACGTCGACCTCAGCGCCGACATGCAGTCAGTGCTGCTCAGCGCCCGTATTACCCAAGTGGCCGATCGGATCGCGCGCACAGGCAGCCAGTTCTGGGTGGTCAAGCCTGAGCTGGGTTTGATGAAAACCTCAAACCTGGAAACCCTGGTAACCGGCCAATACATTGAAGTGCTGCCCGCCGCGAAAAACCTAGGGCCGCAAAAAAGCTTCGTCGCATTGGACAAGCCACCGGAGGCGGTTCACCAGGAGGAAGGCCTCAGCTTGGTACTCAGCGCTGCACGTCGTGGCTCGCTGAAAGAGGGCGTTCCGGTCACTTACCGCGAAGTCACCGTCGGCAAAGTCACTGGCTACGAGCTGGGCCAGACCGCCGACCGCGTGCTGATCCACATCCTGATCGAACCCAAGTACGCGCCGCTGGTGCGTGGTGGCAGTCGCTTCTGGAACACCAGCGGTTTTGGACTCGACTTCGGCCTGTTCAAAGGTGCGACGGTCCGCACCGAATCCCTGGAAACCCTCGTTGCCGGCGGCATCGCCTTCGCGACGCCAGATGGCGAGCGTATGGGCAACGCCGCCCGTCCGCAGCAAACCTTCCCGTTGTTCGACAAGTTCGAAGATGAATGGCTGACTTGGGCGCCTAAAATCCCGCTCGGCAAATAAACCGAGGCGCGGCCTTCGCGAGCAAGCCCGCTCCCACATTCGATCGCGTTCCTACAGGATAAACGCGGTCAAAAGTGGGAGCGGGCTTGCTCGCGAAGAGGCCCTCAAAAACACCGCAAAAAAAGGCCGCGATCCATAAGATCGCGGCCTTTTTGCATTTCAGCGCAGTGGATTAAACCGCATCCAACTCCGGCTCATCCGCCTGTACATTCACCGTTGCCTTCACCGCATCGTGACGACGGATGTACTTCCAGTCCGCCTCGTCGATGTAGATGCCATTCGGCCCGCTGCCGCCTTCCAGGTCGATCGCCACCTGGGCGGACACCTGCGGCTTCACACTGGCCAGGATCGGCACAAAGCCCAGCTGCAAACTGGTTTCCAGCAGCGCCGCCTGGTTCTTCTCGTCGATGTCTGCCGCTTCATCGAGGTAGTACGGCAAGCGCACGCGACCGGCCTGGTCACGGTCCATCAAGTGCAGCAACAAATACATGTTGGTCAGTGCCTTGATGGTCATGGTGGTGCCGTTCGACGCCGCGCCATCAATGTCGGTGTGAATCACGGGCTGACCGTTCACCTTGGTGATTTCGAACGCGAGCTCGAACAGGTCCTTGAGGCCCAACTGGTTATGGTTGGCAGCCACCAGGCGTGCGAGGTATTCCTTGGCCTCTTCGTTCTTGTTGTCCTGCTCGGCGCTCTGGCTGAGGTCGAACACCGACAAGGTTTCGCCTTCTTCATATTGACCGGCACTGTGGATGATCTGGTCGATATGCTTGAGGGCTTCCTTGTTCGGCGCCAGCACGATACGGAAGCTCTGCAGGTTGGAGACCTGGCGTTTGTTGATCTCGCGGTTGAACAAGGCCAGTTGGTGTTCCAGGCTGTCGTAGTCGCTGCGGATATTGCGCAGGGTCCGCGCGATATCGGTGACCGCTGCGCGGCGTGCCTTGCCCAGCGTCAGGGCTTCATCGGTGCGGTGCGCATAGGCGTTGATCAGCAATTGCAGGCGACGCTCTACGTCATCCTCGCTGTCAAACTTGGCCACACCCTTGAGGCGCACCTGAGCGTAAAGCGCTTCGATCTGGCCATCGGCGCGCAGCAAACCTTGCCAGCTGTCCTGATAGTCGTTGAGCAACGGCAGCAAGTTGTCCATGGAGTCGTCGACCGGGTCCATGAACGGCGTGCCGAACGGCAAGTCCGCCGGCAGTAACTGACGGCGGCGCAGCGCGTCATCCAGCGTGCGCTGTTTGGCTTCCATATCGCCGATCTGACGCCCGACCAATTGCAGCTTGGCCGACAGCTGTTGGACGCGCTCGGTAAACGCATCGCTGGAGCGCTTGAGTTCATCCTGCGCCGCTTCCATCTGCGCCAGGTTTTCCAGTTTCTCGCCTTCCTCGGCACTCAGGGTTTGCGCGCGGCGGAAATCTTCCAAAGCCTTCTGCGCATCCAGCACTTGCTGGTACAGCGCTTCGGTCTGCGTCTTGCTCGCCGCCCGGTCAGAGGCTACGGCCTGTTGGGTCTTGAGCTGCTTGAGTTCTTTTTCCAGGCGCTCTTTCTGGTCGCGCAACGCCGCGCGATCCGCCAGCGCCTGTAATGCAGGTGGTTCGATGTGGGAGATGTCGATGGACAGCCCCGGTACTTCAAAACGCTCGCCTTTGAAGCCGTCGAGAATCTGCTCCAGGGATTTGACCCACTGGCCGTCCTCATCCAGCGTGATGCCGTGTTCGCCCAATGGCAGGCTGAACAACGAACTGTTGAACAGACGCATCAGGCGCTCGACGTCCTGCTGTGAGAATTCTTCGCGCAGTTTGGCGTAGCTGTTGTTGTCCGCGTGGTCGAGCTGCTGCTTGACCGACTTCAGGCGTTTTTCCAGGTCGCGCAAACGCTCGTCCAAATCCTCGGCGCTGAACTGCCGCGACTGCGCCAGGGCGCCCGCCAGTTCATCGTGGGCATCTTTGGCCGCCAGCAGTTGCTGCTCCAGCACCTTGACGTCATCCACCAGTGCAAAGCGATGCTTGAGTACGGACAATTCGCCCAGCCAACGCTGGATGCCGCTGATTTCCCGCTCCAGGCGCATCAGCTCCTGGGTGCCGCCACGCTGATCGTTTTGCAGCGCGTCCTGCTCGTTGCGGTAGTGCTCGGCCTGGATCGTCAGTTCTTCCTTGCGCGCACTGGCGTAGTCCGACCAAGTGCCGAGCAGCGAGTCCAGCAGCGGCGACAGGCGATGCAATTTGCCGCGCAAAATGTCGCGCTGTTTTACGCCATTGGCGAGCGCTTCCACCAACGGCCCGGCGGCCACCAGCGAGTTGTAATCCTGCTCCATGCGCCGCACATCGCGGAAGGCTTCTTCGCACGCCGCGATGTAATCGACACTGCCGGAACGCAGGCTGTGTTCGAAAGCATCCAGGAACAGTTGCTTGAGCTTGGCCGCGGTGATTTCGCGCATGTGCAGCAGGTTGATAAACAGCGCGCGGAAGGTCTTCAGGCTCTGTTCGCTGGTGGAGCGCAGCGGAATCAGGGTCAGGTCCAGCGGCACCGACGTGTGGCCGCCTACCAGCAAGCGGCGCAGTTCATCCGGCTTGAGTTCGTAGGCTTTCAGGCCTTCGCGTTCAAGGTTGGTGAACAGCTCTTTCTGGCGCAGGCAGGTGTCGTTTTTCTGGTAGTGGGCCAGGTCCAGCTTGCCCGCATAGGCAAAGAACTGGTGACCGAAACCACCGCCCGGGCCGCGCCCGACCACGCCGATCACGTGCGGGCCGTGGGGCAGCGAGACTTCCACCAGGATGTAGCTGGTGTCGGTCGCAAAGTAGAAGCGCCGCGATTGCTCCAGGGTGTACTTGCCGAAACTCATGTCCGACATGCGTGCCAGAATCGGGAACTGCAGGGCGTTGATCGAAGCGGATTTACCCAGGTTGTTCGCGCCGTACACCGACAGCGGCTCTTCCAGTGGGAACAAACCCAGGCTGTAACCGGCGGTGTTCAATAGGGCGAAGCGGCGGATGCCGTAGCGTTCCTTACTCATGCGTCGGTCTCCTGTTCTTCGGCAATGGCACGGGCCAGGGCGTCTTCTTCGCTTTCTTCCGAGAAGTCACTCAGGTCGAGGGGGTCATCGGTCTTGAGCAGTTTTTCATCGCTGTCATCATCGATGATCACCGGCGCCGGCAATGGCAACACGCTGTGCACGCTGGCGGCAAGGTCGCGGTCCTGCTGCACCGAGAGGCACACATCGAGGAATCGGTGCATCGGCGGCAGGAAGCGATAGATGCCGTTGTCCTCGCTGGCAAAACCCAGTTGGGTCATGCGGCGCATGATTTTTTCTTCGAGCTCTTCCTGGGTCTGCACTTCGGCCTGGATAAACAGGTCGCGGTACTTCTCCAGCAACGACGGCAATTCATCGCGGCCCAGGCTGCCACCGTCGAGCACGGCGATCGGGTCGCGGCCCTGGTCGGCCAAATGCTCGACGATGATGAAGGTGAACAACGCCAGGCGCTGGGCGGTCTTGTTCACCTGCGCGCTGGCAATGGCGGAGTCCGGCACGAAGTAGTAGAAACCGCGCGTATCGCATACCAGCTCGAAGCCCAGGGCCTTGAACAGGGTGCGGTACTGGTCCTGGAAGTTCGACAGTTGCGCATACAGCTCCGGGTCACGGCGGCTGACGTGATAACCCTTGAACAGCTCGCGAAAGATCGGCGCCAGCTGGGACAGTTCGGATAGATCAAGATGCATAGGGGGTGCTCGCAGAATTCTCGACGGCGTCAGTGCCAGCCGGGAGCAGGGCGAATGAGCGCAGGCTGACCTGGTGCTCGTGTGTGTGGTAGTCGCGGCGTTCCAGGCGTTCGCGCTTGAAACGTTTCTCGCGTGAGAGTCGCGAGAACCAGTACAGCAATTCGTCGGTGGCTCCGTCCGGCTCCTGCTCCAGCAGCCAGGTCATCAGGTCCGGCATCGGCAACGCGTCTTCGCAGCGCTCGAGCATTTCCTTGACCGTGCGCGGTGCACGCTGGGCTTCGCCCTTGTGGGATTTGTGCGCCTTGGGGAACCGCGCCGGTTTCGGCTCGAAATTCGCCAGGGCATACACATACGCTTCGACCTGGCTGGCGCTGCCGAGGAAGGTGCTTTGTGGCCGGGTGAACATCGGCATTGCTGCCTGTGGCACCGCGTCCAGGCCTTTACGGCGGATGGCCGATAGCGCCAACGCCGCGCCACGGGTCACGGCATTGTGCCGACGCGCTTCTTCACGCAACGGCAACAGCAGTTCGCGGGCATGACGCAAGGTCAACTGGGCACTGGTCTGCATTTCGAGGATGCGCGCGTGGGTGCGCAACAGCATGTCGTCGTCGACCAGGTGGCCGAGGCGCTGTTGCTCGGTCAGCATGCGCAACAGTACGTTTTCGACCTTGCGCACGCCTTGTTCGAAGGCGCCGTCGGCGTTCACCAGTTGGATCATCGGTTCGACGTATTCGTCCCAGGTTGCCAATACCTCGGCATAACGCTGGCGCAACGGGATCTGGCGGTCGCTGGTCTTGGCGCGGTCGGCCACGGCAGCGAGGGCCTGTTCGTCGTTGGCGAGTTTTTTCAGCACATCGCGGACGCGCATATCCAGCAGGCGCAGTTGACGGGCCAGGTCGTGGCCGTCACGGATGTCGAAGGCGTCCTGGATATAGCCGGCCAGGCGCTCGAGGTGGCGCAGGTAGGCTTCGATTTCCAGGCACAGGCCAAGCCGGTGCTCCTTGCGAAGATACGCCAGGAAGTCGTGGATCTGTGCATTGAGCTCGAAACGGTTCGGGCTCTTGGCGACAGGCACCAGGATATCCAGGCGAATCCACACGTCCAGCAGGCTGGTGATGTCCTGGGGCGTGCTGTCCAGTTGTTGGGCGGCCAGTTGTGCGCGCAGCTCGCCAAGGCTCAAGGTGCCTTGGTCGAAGTGTTCGCACAGTGGCTCAAGTAAGGCCCAGTGTTCGGCGAGGGCGCGCAGGACGCGCTTGGGTTCGATCATGGGAATGGCCGGCTGGTTGGCGATTAAAAGTCGCGATTGTACTGCATCAGGCGCGGGATTTATCCACAGCCGGTCAGTGCGCAGTGGGCGATTGTTACCGAACAGCGGTAGAATCCCCGCTCTTTACTTATCCACAAGTGGCCGAGCTGTGCTTATCGAGTCCCGACGTCGCGCTTACTTGACCGCCATGCAGGTGGTCAACTGGCTGCCCCGCACCGAACTGCCGTTTGCCGCCCCGTCGCGGCCCGAGCTGCTGCAGGCGCCTGAGCCTTATGAGGCGTTCGAGGTTTCAGGGGAGGAGGCGGCGGCGCCGGTGGCGGTGGTCAAGCCCGTTCCCGAGGCGCGTCCTGTGGTCGAGCGGGCGAAGATCGAAGTACCGCGCCCTTCACCAGCAGCCAAACCCGTGGTGGCCGAAGAGGCCGCGCCGGTGGTCAAGGCCCCGGTGGTGCCGCCGCCACGCTTTGCCCTGCAATTGCTGCGGGCCGGGCGTTGCCTGCTGTTAGTGGAATTGCCCACTGGCGAACGCTTCCAGACCCGCGACCCGGCCTACATGCTGCTCAAGGACATGCTGCGCGCCGCCGGCCTGCCCGACAGCCCGCAGATCGTCGGCGACCCGGTGCGCTGGCCGCTGCTGGTGCGTGGCACCATGGACCAGGGCCCGGAAGCCGCGCGGGATTTTGTACAAGGTTTTGTGTCGGCGCGCCTGGAAGACGAACCCTGCGTGTGCCTGTGGTTGATCGGCCTGCCCGCTGTGCGTTTTGCCGGCGAAGCGAATGCCGAAGCCTGGTACCGCGAACTGCAGGTCGAAGGTCTGGGCTCGGTTTGGGCCCTGCCGGGCCTGGAATTATTAATGGAAGAGCCACAGCGTAAGGCTGATGTCTGGCAAGCCATGCGCCGGCTGATGGCGCGCTGGAAAAGTACCGATGAGTGAAGCTTTATCCTTTCGCCCGATGACCGAGGCGGACCTCGACGCTGTACTGAAGATTGAATACGCGGCGTTCAGCCATCCCTGGACCCGCGGGATTTTTCTCGATGGGCTGGGCAAGTACCAGATCTGGCTGATGTTCGAGGGCGAGCAGCAGGTGGGCCACGGTGTGGTGCAAATCATCCTTGATGAAGCGCATTTGCTGAATATCACCGTCAAGCCGGAAAACCAGGGCCGTGGTTTGGGCCTGGCGCTGCTGGAACACTTGATGTCCCGCGCGTATGCCGCCAAAGCCCGGGAATGCTTCCTGGAAGTGCGCGACAGCAATACCGGCGCGTTCCGCCTGTATGAGCGCTACGGTTTCAACGAGATCGGCCGTCGACGCGATTACTACCCCGCCGTGGGTGGGCGCGAAGATGCAGTCGTAATGGCTTGCACCTTAGTCGACTAAGACACAAAACCCCTGTGGAGGCACACTCCTGTGGGAGCTGGCTTGCCTGCGATAGCATCCCCTCGGTCTCACTGAGACACCGAGGCACCAGCATCGCGGGCAAGCCCGGCTCCCACAGGGGCGGTGGTATGTCAGCGGTTACCGTCTACCGGGTCGATATCCGCCAACTCGGCTTCATCCAGCCCATTCCCGCCGCCGATCTCATCTTCATCGACGATGCTCAAATCGTAATCTGCCGGGCTGTCTTCACCTTCTTCCCGCGCATCCCGTGCGCCGTCCTCATGAATCAGCGTTTCCGGGCTCATGTCATCATCGGTGGGTTCGTGGTCATCCGTTGAAGCCCCGGTCATCCCGGCTTCACGTACCCGCTCGTCGGGCATCAGGTGTTCACGTTCACCCGGTGGGATTTCATCGCCGATTTCTGCCGTCGGCGCTTCTTCGTCAAAATCCAGCTCATGTATCGAGCCCATGCGGTCTTCATTGTCATCGATGGGTTCCGGCTGCGTAGCGCCGTAGGGACGTCGTGAATCTGTCATGGCCAATCCTCATGCTGTGGGGCTTATAGTGTGTGGACAGGCATGGCTCCCCAAAGATTCAAGCTAATTAACGCCGGTCTATTCTTAAACCGGGCGTGACCCGGACGAGCGGTCGTCTGTCAAAGCTGCGCATCATTCCTGAGGCTTTCCCTGATGAACGAACTACAAGACCTGCTTGATAACAACGAACGCTGGGCGGATGCGATCAAACAGGAAGATCCCGAATTCTTCGCCAAGCTCGCCCGCCAGCAAACCCCGGAATACCTGTGGATCGGCTGCTCCGACGCCCGTGTACCGGCCAACGAAATCGTCGGAATGCTGCCCGGTGATCTGTTTGTGCACCGCAACGTGGCCAACGTGGTATTGCACACCGACCTTAATTGCCTGTCGGTGATCCAGTACGCGGTCGACGTGCTCAAGGTCAAACATATCCTCGTGACCGGCCACTACGGTTGCGGCGGCGTGCGCGCGTCCATGCAGGACCGCCAGTTCGGCCTGATCGATGGCTGGTTGCGCACCATTCGTGACCTCTACTACGAAAACCGCGAACTGTTGGCCCAGTTGCCGACCGAAGAAGAACGCGTCGACCGCCTTTGCGAGCTGAACGTGATTCAGCAGGTGGCCAACGTGGGTCACACCAGCATTGTGCAAAACGCCTGGCACCGTGGGCAGAGCCTGTCGATCCATGGCTGTATCTATGGCATCAAGGATGGTCGCTGGAAGAGCTTGAACACCACCATCAGTGGTTTCGAGCAACTGCCACCGCAATATCGCTTGCGGCCATTGGGCGAGGTCTAAGGCCGTTTGCGCAGCCGCCATTGGGCCATGAAGGCCTGACCGTCGGCGTTCAAGGGCTCCGCACTGCCGGTGATCCACCCCCGGCAGTTCAGCTCGCCGCATTGGCAGGCGAACTGCCGGAACACCGCGTCCTCGGTATTGGCGTAATCCATCGTCAGCAGGTCGCCTGCAGCGATGGCTTGCACCGTCCAGACTTCCAGGTAAGTGGCATCGAAAAACACGTTCGGGTTGCAGGAATGCGACAGCAGGCCGCTGAACCACGGGTCATACAAGTGGATGCGTGATGACAGTTGCAGGGTATGCAAGCGTCGCTCGCTCAGGGCGTAACCGGAGACTCTGGCAATGCGCAGGCGGCTGTCAAAGGCAACGCACGCCTTGATGACGGCGCCTGGCCCATTTGCGTCCTGTGCGATCTGGAAGTGTTTGGTCGAGGGGTAACCCTGTTCAACGAGCACCGTCTTGAAGGGGTAAAGGCCGTCACTCACAGCGGTGTTAGCCTTATCCATGGCTTGAGTTTTCATGACTCTCCTGGGTTGGGCTGCATCGACCTGCGAGTGGGGGCTGACTATCAGTCTTGCAGCGGATGGGTGCCACTCAAGACTCGCTGATATTGGATCCGATTTCTACTGTCAACTCTGACAGTAGAAACCGGTTATAGCCTGTTCGGCTTACAGCGCCGGGGCCATGACCGCCGGGGTTGGAGCGGCGTCCTTCAGTTGTTTCAACTGAGCCTTGATGACGGGGGTGGCGCATTTGGCGTTGGCTTGTTCCGGGGTCAGATTGCGCACCGAGGTATAGAACAACTCACAGGTCTGTTCCTTGCGCGTGACCTGCCAGGTATTCATGCAAGCCTTGAGCAGTACATTCGCATCGCTGGCGGGTTTCTGCCCCATGCCGGCTTGCCAGCAGGCGGCGCTCAGGTCCTGCCCCATCACCTTCAAGCCGGCCTCATCGGCTTTCTGTTCATTACCGTCGTAGGTTGCAGGGTCTGCCGCATACCAGATGTAACTCGGATGGTTGGCGCCCAATACCGACACGGTCTTGCCCGCTGTCGGGCTGATCTGCGCCAGGCCCAGCACGCCCACGGTCTGGCCGTATTGTTGCTTGATCCAATTCCGCACCGGTGCGCCGAACGCCACCATCGGCAACGAGCCGTTGGCGCGCAGGCTCAACTCCTTGACCATGCGTGTCTGGTAATCGGCGAAGTAGCTGTAAACGTTTTCGAGGTCCTTGCCCGCATTGGAGGGCGCGGCGATCGGTGCGATATCGATGATGGTCTGGTAGGCCGGCGTTTCGGTGGCTGGGATGCCATTGTCGGTGAGCAACGTGGCCCAGCGGTCGGTGGTCGCCGATTCCAGGTAATCCTGGGCCTGGGTCAGCGAATAGTCCGGCGGGAAGTGCAGCAGTTCGATGCTCTTGCGATTTTCCAGGGCCATGCCCAGCGGCAGGAACAGGTACCAGTTGTAAGCCCACTTGCCGTCGCTGTTGAGTTTGCTGGCGCCTTGGTAGGCCAGGTCGGCGGTATCGAGCAGCGTGGTCAGCGGCTGGCCGTAGTGGTCGGGCACGCCGCTGAAGGTGGCTGAGACCTGGCCGTCATGGGTTTTCACACTGACCTTGGCGCGGCTGTAACCGTCGCGCTGCAGGCTCTGGTTCAGATAATGCTCGGCGGTCTGCTCCAGCGTCCATGGCCGAAAGCAGATCACGTTGCAGTTATTGGGGAACGCAAACAACTGGGTGACCCGTTGCGTGCTGCCCAATGGTACTTCGATGTCGGCCTGTACGACCGCACTGGCCAGCAGTGCGGCCAGGGTGAAGGACAGCCTGGTCGGTTTGAACATAGTTGTTTCCTTGTCAGCGAAAGCCCGTCTGCGCGGGGTGAAAGCCCACTTCCACACAGTAGCGGTTGACCAGGAAAACCGCGTGCTAAATCGCTGGGCATGTCGCTATTGGATAAGAAAACCTACACCTTGAACTGCAAGGCGTTGCTCAGATCGCCCATGGGCTTCTGGCCGCGCGCAATCATTGCGTCGTCGCGCAGCTTGAGGCCGTCCAGTTTCTCCAACTGGAACACCCGGGTGATCAAGCGCAGGATCGACGCGGTGTCGTAAACCGTATGGTCCACCGTGCCTTTGCGCGCAAACGGCGAAATAACCAACGCCGGGATACGCGTGCCCGGGCCCCAGCGGTCGCCTTTAGGCGGTGCGACGTGGTCCCACCAGCCGCCGTTCTCATCGACGGTGATGATCACGACCATGTTTTTCCACTGCGGGCTCTCCTGCAACACTTTCAGGGCGCGGGTGATATGGCGGTCGCCCGAGGCCACGTCGGCGTAACCGGCGTGCATGTTGAGGTTGCCCTGGGGTTTGTAGAAGCTCACCGCCGGCAGTGTTCCCGCCTGGGCATCAGCCAGGAAGTGATTGGTGCTTGGCTCATCGCCCAGGCCGCCGTCGCGCAGGCGTTTCTTGCGCTCCGCCGGGTTTTCCGGACCTTGCTGCTTGAAGTAGTTGAACGGCTGGTGGTGATACTGAAAGCTGGGGATCTTCGGAATCGCCAGCGAATCCTTGTGCTCGTCGATCGTTGCCTGCCAGGCACCGCCGTACCAGGCCCAATCGACGTTCTTCTTCGACAGCTTGTCGCCGATGTGTTCGTGAGACTGCGGCACCAGCACGCTGGGCAGGTCGGGCTTGGCGTAGTCCGGGCGCTCCGGGTCGCGGATCCAGGTGGGCCAGTACGGTGGCGCCATGGTGTTTACCGAATAGCCGTCCGGCGTCAGCGCGCTGGGCCCGAACTGCGGCGGGCCGGTCATGGCGCTGGCCGGTGACTTGTCCAACGGCTTGAGGCGCGTGTCGGTTGGGTCGTCGCTCTGCAGCGTGGCGATCTGCGATTTAGCCACCGAGTTGGCGGCGTCCGGGTAAAACGGCACTTGAGCACTGATCAAGTATTGGTGGTTGAGGTACGAACCGCCAAAGGCACCCTGGAAGAAGTTGTCGCACAGCACGAACTCCCTGGCGACGTCCCACAGGCGCAGCGAATAACGCGTTTGCGGGTAATGGCCAAGCGTCAGTGCACCGGAGTCGGCCCAGGCGACAAACAGGTCGTTCTTGCCCCCATTGATCTGCATCTGGTTCTGATAAAACACATGCCACAGATCGCGGGTGACCAGGCCCAGGGGCAGGTCTTCGCCGTTCGGCCCCTTCAGTGCATAGGGCGCGTTGGGCAAGTGTTCCTGATATTGGGTGGCGCTGGGGTAAAGCACCCCGTCAATCGTTTGCGGCCCAAGCTGAGTCACGCCGCCCCAGACTTCCGGCAGCGTCTCCAGCAGGCTGCCGTCGCGGTCGCGTTGCTGGTAGTCGGCGGGTTTGAGAGCGGACAGTGGGCTTTCCACGCCGGGGAAGTCGGCAAACAGGTTGTTGAAACTGCGGTTTTCGCCGTAGATCACCACCACATTCTTCACGTTGTCGTGCAAGGCCTTGTCCAGCTCGGCAGGCGACAGTTCGCGGGTGACCACCGGGCCAGGCGGTTCAGCGGGCCCACCGCAGGCGCTCAAGGTCGCCCCGGCGCCCAGTACGGCAACCCCTCCTAAAAAGCGCCGACGGCTTGAATCGGGGAGCGTGTCGGCGGCGTTTTTGGTTGCTTTCTGGTCTTCGGTTTCTTCGGTCATCCGAGGCTTCTCACTGCTGTTTTTGGTTTATTTGTTGCTGGATGTTTCGTTGAAAGGGCATCAAATATGGCAAAGCTTAAACGCTTCAGTCTATAAGGCGAGGCCTTAGGGCATAAGGGTTCTGATGATGACTATCGGGTTTCGTAACGGGGCCGCGCTGCAACGCATCGTGTTCACCTTGATCGGTTGAAGGCCGATCAAGGTGCAGGAGGCGTTGCCGGGCCTGAGGGCGAAGCTTAAGCAGGCAATGTGACAGAAGCGTTTACGGCATCACGGGAGGCAGGTATTTGAGCGTCGTGCCCAGCGCCCATAGCAGGAACAATACCAACGGCGTGTGTACCAGCAGTTGCACAAACGAGAAACCAATCAGGTCTCGCGCCTTCAGCCCCAACACGCCGAGCAACGGCAGCATATAGAACGGGTTGATCAAGTTCGGCAGCGCCTCGGCAGCGTTGTAGATCTGCACAGCCCAGCCCAAGTGGTATTGCAGGTCATTGGCCACTTGCATCACGTAGGGCGCTTCGATGATCCACTTGCCGCCGCCCGATGGAATAAAGAAACCCAGCACCGCGGAGTACACGCCCATCAACAACGCATAGGTGTCGTGAGACGCGATGGAGGTAAAGAAGGTCGAGATATGGTGCGCCAGGGTCTGGCCGTCGCCGCCCTTGACCACGGTCATCAGCGCCGCGATCGAGCCATACAGCGGAAACTGGATCAGCACGCCGGTGGTGGTCGGCACGGCGCGGGCCACCGCATCGAGGAAACTGCGCGGGCGCCAGTGCAGCAGCGCGCCGACCATAATGAACAGGAAGTTATAGGTGTTCAGCCCCGAGATGGCGCTGATCGCCGGCTTGGTCGAGAACTCATGGAACAACCAACCGGCCGCCAGCAATGCCAGCAGAATGGTTAGCAGCGGGCTGTGTTCCAACCATTCACCCGGGCGGGTTGGCGCTTGAATCTTGGGCAGGTTGAAGGCCGGGTCGACGCCGCAGGCCTTGGCATCACGGGCGCTGTTCGGCCCTGGTGCGGTGGCGTAAGCGATGATCAGCGAGACCACGATCAACGCCAGCAACATCACCCCGGATTGCCACAGAAAGATCGTGTCAGTGAACGGAATCACCCCCGTAATCGACAGAATCGACGGCGGCAAGCTGGCCGGGTTGGCCTGTAGTTGCGCAGCCGACGACGACAGTCCCAATGCCCACACCGCGCCCAGGCCCAGGTAGGCGGCGGCACCGGCCGCGCGGTAGTCCATGCGTAAATCCGTACGGCGGGCGAGTGCGCGCACCAGCAAACCGCCAAACACCAGGGACAAGCCCCAATTGAGCAGGGAGGCGACCATGGAAATCAACGCCACCCACGCCACGGCCGAGCGGCCGTTTTTCGGGATGCGCGCCAGGCGATCGATCAGTTTTACCGCAGGTGGCGAACTGGCCACCACATAACCGCCGATCACCACAAAGGCCATCTGCATGGTGAACGGGATCAGGCTCCAGAACCCATCACCGAAGGCTTTGGCGGCCTCGGTCGGCGCGGCGCCCATGCCCAGAGTCGCCACGGCGACGATAATCACGGCGAGGGCGGCAAATACCCAAGAGTCAGGAAACCAGCGTTCGGCGAAGTTGGAGCAACGCAGGGCAAATCGGGCATAGCGGCTTTCTTCGATAGCATCGGCCACGAGTCTTTCCTTTTGTATTTATTATGGGTTTTGGCAGTTTTACGGCATGTTCCTCTACGCCCATTGTTTTGGGAATGTAGTTATCTTCATTGATCCATGAGTAAAACAAATATATCTGTCGCGATTGCCATCATTGGGCTCAGCTCATAACCTGCACGCCATTTTGTTTGTCTGCCGAGCCTCCACATGACTGCCACCTTTTCCCCACAGGCGCAGCGTTTTTCCCGCACCGACTACAAAACACTGGGCCTGGCCGCCCTCGGTGGCGCCCTGGAAATCTACGACTTCATTATTTTCGTATTCTTTGCGCTAACCCTCAGCCAGTTGTTTTTCCCACCGGAAATGCCCGAGTGGCTGCGCCTGCTGCAAAGCTTCGGCATCTTCGTCACCGGTTACCTGGCGCGCCCGCTGGGCGGCATCCTGATGGCGCACTTCGCCGACCACCTGGGGCGCAAGCGCGTATTCAGCCTGAGCATCCTGATGATGGCGCTGCCCTGCCTGCTGATCGGGATCATGCCCACCTACGCACAAATCGGTTATTTCGCGCCGCTGATCCTGCTGGTGCTGCGCGTGCTGCAAGGCGCTGCGGTGGGCGGGGAAGTGCCGAGCGCCTGGACCTTCGTCGCCGAACACGCGCCGCGTCATCACCGTGGGTATGCCTTGGGCTTCCTGCAAGCCGGCCTGACCTTCGGCTACCTGCTCGGCGCACTCACCGCGACATTGCTGGCGCAACTGTTCACCCCCGCCGAAATCCTCGATTACGCCTGGCGCTTCCCGTTCCTGCTCGGCGGCGTCTTCGGTGTGATCGGCGTGTGGTTGCGCCGCTGGCTCAACGAAACCCCGGTGTTCCTCGAAATGCAGGCCCGCCGCCAGGCCGCCGCCGAATTGCCTCTGCGCACCGTGCTGCGCGACCATCGCGCCGTGTTGCTGCCGGCAATGATCCTCACCTGCGTGCTCACCTCGGCCGTGGTAGTGCTGGTGGTCATCACCCCGACCATGATGCAAAAAACCTTCGGCATGAGCCCCAGCCACACCTTCGCCTTGAGCGCGCTGGGCATTGTTTTTCTGAATATCGGTTGTGTACTGGCCGGCCTGCTGGTGGACCGCATCGGCGCCTGGCGCACGGTGCTGGTCTATAGCCTGCTGCTGCCGGTGGGCATTGCGGTTCTGTATGCCAGCCTGATCAGCGGCGGCGTGTGGCTAGGGGCGGCGTATGCGGTAGCGGGCTTGAGTTGCGGGGTAGTGGGCGCAGTGCCGTCGGTGATGGTCGGCCTGTTTCCGGCGCCGGTGCGGGTGTCGGGGATTTCCTTCACCTACAACATTGCCTACGCGCTGTGGGCGAGTACCACACCGCTGTTGTTGATTGCGTTGATGCCGACGAGCCCGTGGATTTGCGTGGGCTATTGCGTGGTGATGGGGGCGGTGGGGGTGGCGAGTGTGGCGCTGTTTGGCAAGCGCCACACCTTGGCGACCTGAGGGTCAGGTCAGAAAGTGCCAGAGCAACAGCGTACCGACCAGCCCGACCACCGAAACAATCGTCTGCAACACCGACCACACCCAGATCGTCTGTTTGAGCTGCAAGCCGAAGTACTCACGCACCATCCAGAACCCGGCGTCGTTGACGTGGCAGAAGAACACCGAGCCGGCGCCAATTGCCAATGCCACCAATGAACTCTGCGTAGCCGCCAGCCCGGCCATCATTGGCGCGAGGATGCCCGCCGTCGTGGTGGTGGCGACCGTCGCCGAGCCGGTGGCCTGGCGCAGGGCCACGGCAATCAGCCAGGCCAGCAGCAGATACGGCATGTGCGCGCCTTCGGCGACCTTGCTGATGGTCTGGCTGACGCCGGCGTCCAGCAGGGTTTGCTTGAGGCCGCCGCCGGCGCCGATGGTCAGCAACAACACGGCGATGGGCGCGAGGGCTTTGCGCAGGGTGTTGCCGACTTCGGCACGCGGCATGCCGGCGGCCCAGCCCAGGCAAACCACCGCGGCGATTACCGCCAGGCCGAGGGCGATCAGCGGCTCACCGAGGAATTTCAAGGTCAGCGCCAGTGGGTTTTCCGGTGACATGGCGACCTTGGCCAAGGTGCTCCCGAGCATCAAAATCACCGGCAGCAAAATGATCAGCAACGACACGCCGAAACTCGGCTGGCGCGGCGCCTTGGGCGGTGCGCTGAACAGCGCGCCGATGTCGGCCGGTTCATCCACGTGCATGCGCTTGGACAGCCAGTTGCCATAGAGCGGGCCGGCCAGAATCACTGCCGGCACCGCCAGGCAGAAGCCCAGCAACATGGTCAGGCCGAGGTCGGCGTGCAACGCGCTCACCGCAATCAGCGGTCCCGGATGCGGCGGCATCAGGGCGTGCAGGGTGGTCATGCCCGCCAGTGCGGGGATGGCGATTTTCAACAAGGGCTGGTTCGAACGTTTGGCCATCACAAAGATGATCGGCACCATCATCACCAGGCCGACTTCGAAGAACAGCGGCAAGCCGATCACCATGGCCACCAGCGCCATTACCCAGGGCAGTGATTTGCCTTTGCCCAGCCCGAGCAGGGTGGTGGCGATACGGTCGGCTGCGCCGGATTCCGCCATCAGCGCACCGAGCATCGAGCCCAGCGCGATGATAATTCCTGCTTCACCGAGAATCGCCCCGGCGCCTTTGCTGAAGGCTTTGGCGACTTCCTCCGGGGGCAACCCGGCACCGACACCCGCGATAAACGTACCGATCAAAATTGACAGGAACGGCGGCAGCTTGGTCGCGCTGATCAACACAATGATGCTGGCGATCGCCAGCAGAACGCAGAACATGAGGCGGGTGTCGTGAACCATCCACGCGGCAGTCGATAACTCCAAAGCGGGACTCCTTATCGAACAGGTTGGCTAATATGTTTCTTTTTGTTTCCTGCTCGAAAAGCATACCTGATAGAACTGTGCCAGAGCGTCCATGTGCGATTTTGGTGCGCGTCATGTAACGGCGGGCTGTCGCGCGGATGACAAATTTGCAACCCGTGCCCGAGTATTTGGCCTATAGCTCTATGATCAACGGACCACACCTTTTGAGGATATTTCATGAGCGCAGGACATAACCACGGCCAAGCACGCGCCGGCCACGAGCGTCTTCTATGGATCGCCCTCGTGCTGACCAGCAGCTTCATGATTGCCGAGGTGATCGGCGCGTTTATCACCGGCAGCCTGGCGCTGTTGTCCGACGCCGCGCACATGATGACCGACGCCCTGGCTCTGGCGATTTCCCTGGTGGCCATCCAGGTTGCCAAACGCGCAGCCGACCGCAAGCGCACCTTTGGTTATGCGCGTTTCGAGATTCTGGCGGCCGCCTTCAATGCGCTGCTGCTGTTCGCCGTGGCGTTTTACATCCTGTATGAGGCCTATCAACGGCTCCAGGCACCGGCTGAAATCCAGTCCACCGGTATGCTGGTCATTGCGGTGCTGGGGCTGATCGTCAACCTGATTTCCATGCGCCTGCTCAGTGCCGCCAGCGGCGAAAGCCTTAATGTGAAGGGCGCTTACCTGGAAGTCTGGAGCGACATGCTCGGCTCTATCGGCGTGATCATCGCGGCGGTGGTGATCATGTTCACCGGCTGGGGTTGGATCGACTCCGTGGTGGCGGCGGCGATTGGTTTCTGGGTGTTGCCGCGTACCTGGACGCTGCTCAAGGAAAGCATGAACGTGCTGCTGCAAGGTGTGCCGGACGGGGTTGATATCGATCAGGTCGAGCAGGCCATTCGCAAGGTGCCCGGGGTCAAGGACGTGCACGATCTGCATATCTGGGCCCTGACCAGCGGCAAGAATGTGCTGAGCACTCACTTGGTGGCGGACTCGTCGCTCGGCACGGAGCAGCAGATCCTCGCGCTTGTGACGGAATTGCTGCACGAACAATTCGATATTTCCCACGTCACGTTGCAGGTTGAAGGCGAAGGGTTTCATCACGACGAACATGACGACGTGCACGCCTGATCCTCGCTAACGGATTTGTAATGTTCTGCCCACCGCCCTGATAAGTACCGAAAGCTACATTGCCCCCGCTGGGAAACCTCAGCGACTTCATGGGCGTGGAACTTTCGTTATGGCAATTTCCGTTAAAACACTGTTGGGGGCGACTGCGTTGTGGGTGGTGGCCAGTGCTGTCCAGGCGCAAACCCTCACGCTTGATAGAGCCCTGCAAACCGCGTTTGCCAACAACCCTGACCTGGCTGCCGCGCAGTGGGAAATCGACATCGCCCAGGGCGGTCGCCAGCAGGCGGGCTTGATCCCCAACCCGGTGGCCTCCTGGGATGCTGAAGACACCCGCCGCAGTACGCGCACCACCACCGTCAAACTCAGCCAGACCCTGGAACTGGGCGGCAAACGCGGTGCGCGGATTGACCTGGCCACTCGGGCCCAGGACGCTGCCGCACTGACCCTGGAGCAGCGTCGCAACGGTCTGCGCGCCGATGTGATCGACAGCTATTACGGCGCCCTGCGTGCCCAGGAGCGCCTCGACCTGGCGCAACGCTCTATGGCCCTGGCCGAGCGCGGCCTGGTGGTCGCCAACGGCCGCGTCACGGCCGGCAAGTCGTCGCCGGTCGAAGCCACTCGCGCGCAGGTGCAGGTCTCGGAGATCCGCCTGGAACTGAACCGCGCGCAGATCGGCCTGAGCGACGCCTATCGCCGCCTTGCGGCCATTACCGGCAGCGCCGCGCCTGATTTCCAGGCGGTCGCCACACAACGCCAATCCGCTCCGCCATTACCGGCCTCCACACCGTTGCTCGCGCGTCTTGAGCAAACCACGGAGCTGCGCCTGGCTGAACTGCAAATCCAGCAAAGCGAAGCCAGCGTCGGCCTGGAAAAAGCCCAGCGGATTCCCGACCTCGACGTGTCGATCGGCAGCCAGTACGACGCCAGCGTGCGCGAGCGGGTGAACCTGGTGGGCGTGTCGATGCCGATCCCGCTGTTCAACCGCAACCAGGGCAACGTGCTCGCCGCCAGCCGCCGCGCCGACCAGGCCCGTGACTTGCGCAATGCCACCGAGTTGCGCCTGCGCACCGAAACCCGCCAGGCCCTGGACCTGTGGCAAACCGCGAATACCGAAGTGCGCGCCTTCAACCAACAGATCCTGCCCGCCGCCCAAAGCGCGGTGGACAGCGCCACCCGGGGTTTCGAGATGGGCAAGTTCAACTTCCTCGACGTGCTCGACGCCCAGCGCACCTTGATCGCCGCGCGCACCCAGTACCTCACGGCGACCGCCCAGGCCACCGACGCCTGGGTACGCATCGAACGGATTTACGGCGACCTCGCCCAGTTTTGATTTTTTCTGGAGTCTTTTATGAAGCATAAACACGGTGTGGCGCTGGCCGTCGCCCTGGGCCTGATGCTGTCTGGTTTTGCAAACGCCGAAGAAGAGGAGGGCGCACTCGAACTCACTGAGCAGCAGATCCAGGCCGCCGGTATTCAACTCGCCCAGGCCCAGTCACGCGCCATCAGCACCCTGCTGACACTGCCAGGAGAAGTGCGTTTTGATGAGGATCGCACCTCGCACATCGTCCCGCGCGCGGCCGGTGTGGTGGAGGCTGTGAAGGTCAACCTCGGCCAATCGGTTAAGAAGGGCGAGCTGTTGGCGGTGATCGCCAGCCAGCAGATTTCCGACCAGCGCAGTGAGCTGGCAGCCAGTGAGCGGCGGGTCGAACTGGCGCGCACCACCTTCCAGCGCGAGCGCCAATTGTGGCAGGACCAAATCTCCGCCGAGCAGGATTACCTGCTGGCGCGCCAGGCCTTGCAGGAAGCGGAAATCGCCCTGAACAACGCCCGCCAGAAAATGACCGCCCTCAGCGGCAGCGCAGTCCTGGTCGGCGGTAATCGCTATGAACTGCGTGCGCCCTTCGCCGGCATGGTGGTGGAAAAGCACCTGGGAGTCGGCGAGGTCGTGAGCGAAACCAGCAACGCGTTCACCCTTTCGGACCTGTCCCAGGTATGGGTCACCTTCGGTGTATTTCCCAAGGACTTGAACAAGGTGCGCGTCGGTAAACCGGTGAAAGTCAGTTCTACGGAAATGGGCACCGACGTGCTCGGCACCGTGGCCTACGTCGGCAACTTGCTCGGTGAGCAGACGCGTACCGCCACCGTGCGCGTGAACGTGCCCAACCCCGACGACGCCTGGCGCCCCGGGCTGTTTGTCACCGTGCAATTGGCCACTGACACCTACCTGGCCAAGGTCACCGTGCCTCAAGCCGCGATCCAGACCATCGAGGACAAACCCTCGGTGTTCGTGCGCACGCCGGACGGTTTTATCACCCGCCACCTTGAGCTGGGCGTGAGTGAAAACGGCTACGTCGAAGTGCGCCAGGGTCTCGACGCCGGGGCGCAGGTGGCGACTGTCGGCAGCTTCATCCTCAAGTCCGAACTGGGTAAAGGCTCGGCCGAGCACGCCCATTGATCCTGCGAGTGATTCCCCATGTTTGAGCGCCTTATCCAATTTGCCATCGAGCAGCGCATCATCGTGCTGCTGGCCGTGTTGTTGATGGCCGGTGTCGGCATCGCCAGCTATCAGAAATTGCCCATCGACGCCGTACCCGACATCACCAATGTGCAGGTGCAGATCAACTCGGCGGCGGCCGGGTTTTCGCCGCTGGAAACCGAACAGCGCATTACCTTTCCCATCGAAACCGCCATGGCCGGGTTGCCGGGTCTGCAGCAGACGCGGTCGCTGTCGCGCTCCGGTTTGTCCCAGGTGACGGTGATTTTCAAAGACGGTACCGACCTGTTCTTCGCCCGCCAATTGGTCAATGAGCGCCTGCAGGTCGCCCGTGGACAATTGCCCACCGGCATCGAAACCGCCATGGGGCCGATTTCCACCGGCCTCGGGGAAATTTTCCTGTGGACCGTCGAGGCCGAGGACGGCGCACTCAAAGAGGATGGCACGCCCTACACGCCGACCGACCTGCGCGTGATCCAGGACTGGATCATCAAGCCGCAACTGCGCAACGTGCCCGGTGTGGCCGAGATCAACACCATCGGCGGCTTTGCCAAGGAATACCAGATTGCCCCGGACCCCAAGCGCCTCGCGGCCTACAACCTGACGTTGACCGATTTGGTTACGGCGCTTGAGCGCAACAACGCCAACGTCGGCGCCGGTTACATCGAGCGCAGCGGCGAACAGCTGCTGATCCGCGCGCCGGGGCAAGTGGCGTCGATTGATGACATCGCCAATATCGTGATCACCACTTCCGATGGCACGCCGATCCGCGTGCGCAATGTGGCGCAGGTCGAAATCGGCCGTGAGCTGCGTACCGGCGCCGCCACCGAAAACGGCCGTGAAGTGGTGCTGGGCACGGTATTCATGTTGATCGGCGAAAACAGCCGCACTGTGTCCCAGGCGGTGGCGAAAAAACTCGAAGAGATCAACCGTTCGCTGCCCGCCGGCGTGGTCGCCGTCACCGTTTACGATCGCACCAACCTGGTGGAAAAAGCCATCGCCACCGTGAAGAAAAACCTCTTCGAAGGTGCGCTGCTGGTGGTTGCGGTGCTGTTCCTGTTCCTGGGCAACATCCGCGCGGCGTTGATCACCGCGATGGTGATTCCCCTGGCGATGTTGTTCACCTTTACCGGGATGTTTACCAACAAAGTCAGCGCCAACCTGATGAGTCTTGGCGCACTGGACTTCGGCATTATTGTCGACGGCGCGGTGGTGATTGTCGAGAACGCCATCCGCCGCCTGGCGCATGCGCAACAGCGCCACGGCCGTTTGTTGACCCGCAGCGAGCGGCTGCACGAAGTATTCGCGGCGGCCAAAGAGGCGCGGCGGGCGCTGATCTTCGGGCAGCTGATCATCATGGTGGTTTACCTGCCGATCTTCGCCCTCACTGGCGTGGCCGGGAAGATGTTCCACCCTATGGCCTTCACTGTGGTAATCGCGCTGCTGGGCGCGATGATTCTGTCGGTGACGTTCGTGCCGGCCGCGATTGCGCTGTTCGTCACCGGCAAGGTCAAGGAAGAAGAAAACCTGGTGATGCGCACGGCGCGTCGGGTCTATGCGCCGGTGCTGGATTGGGTGATGGCGCGCCGCCCGTGGGTATTTGGCTTGGCGGTGTTGACCATTGTCGCCTCTGGGGCGGTGGCCAGCCGCATGGGCAGTGAATTCATCCCCAGCCTCAGTGAAGGCGACTTCGCCCAACAGGCCCTGCGCGTGCCGGGCACCAGCCTGACGCAATCGGTGCAGATGCAGCAGCAGCTTGAGAAAACATTGAAGGCCCAGGTACCGGAAATCGAGCGGGTCTTTGCGCGCACCGGCACTGCGGAAATCGCCTCTGACCCGATGCCGCCGAATATTTCCGACAGCTACGTGATGCTTAAACCGAAGGCGCAGTGGCCCGATCCAAACAAGTCCCGCGAGACACTGATTGCCGACATCCAGCGCGCCAGTGCGATTGTGCCGGGCAGTGCGTATGAACTGTCGCAACCGATCCAGCTGCGCTTCAACGAGCTGATTTCCGGGGTGCGCAGTGATGTGGCAGTGAAGGTGTTTGGTGACGACATGTCGGTGCTCAACAAAACCGCCGGGGAAATCGCCGAGACCCTGCAAAAGCTGGAGGGCGCCTCGGAAGTCAAGGTCGAACAGACTTCCGGCTTGCCTGTGCTGACCATCAATATCGACCGCGACAAGGCCGCACGTTTCGGCCTGAATGTGGGCGATGTGCAGGACACCATTGCGGTTGCCGTGGGCGGGCGTCAGGCCGGTACGTTGTACGAAGGTGATCGCCGCTTTGACATGGTCGTGCGTTTGTCCGACGCCCTACGCACCGATATCGACGGGCTGTCACGGCTGCTGATTCCGGTGCCGGCGCTGGCCGGCAGTGCGGCTGGGCAGTTGGGCTTTATTGCCTTGTCCCAGGTCGCGAGCCTGGACCTGGTGCTCGGCCCCAACCAGATCAGCCGCGAGAACGGCAAGCGCCTGGTGATCGTCAGCGCCAACGTGCGCGGGCGGGATATCGGCTCGTTTGTCGAAGAGGCCGAGGCGGCCATCAGCACTCAGGTGAAAGTCCCCGCCGGTTATTGGACCACCTGGGGCGGCCAGTTCGAACAGTTGAAGGAAGCGTCCGAGCGTTTGCGCATCGTGGTGCCGGTGGCATTGCTGCTGGTGTTCGGGCTGTTGTTCATGATGTTCAACAACCTCAAGGACGGCCTGTTGGTGTTCACCGGGATTCCTTTCGCGTTGACGGGTGGGATCATGGCGCTGTGGTTGCGCGATATTCCGCTGTCGATTTCGGCGGGCGTGGGCTTTATCGCCTTGTCCGGCGTTGCGGTGCTTAACGGGCTGGTGATGATTGCCTTCATCCGCAACCTGCGTGAGGAAGGGCGCGCGTTATCGGTGGCGGTCAACGAAGGGGCGCTGACCCGTTTGCGCCCGGTATTAATGACCGCGCTGGTGGCGTCCCTGGGGTTTATCCCGATGGCCCTGGCCACCGGCACCGGCACCGGCGCCGAAGTGCAGCGCCCGTTGGCGACGGTGGTGATTGGCGGGATTATTTCTTCTACGCTGCTGACCTTGCTGGTGCTGCCCGCGCTTTATCAGTGGGCGCACCGCAAGGAAGAGGAAACACCAGGCGAAACAGTGTGAAACCACCGGGCAGGCTGCGCACGTCAGCCTGCCCCTGGTGCAGGGTCATGATCGACCGCACGATGGCCAGGCCCAGGCCGGTGCCACCCTCGGTGCGAGCGCGGCTGCTGTCGACACGGTAGAAGCGTTCGAACAGGTGCGGCAGGTGGTGCGCTTCGATGCCGGGGCCGGGGTTGCTGACCGACACCGACGCCGTGTTCCCGTAGGCCTCCACCAGCAGCGAAATATGCGAGCCCGCAGGGCTGTGGCGGATGGCATTGGACAGCAGGTTCGACAGGGCGCGCTGGATCATCAGGCGATCGCCGTGCACGTGAGCATCGCCGCTGAGGGTCAGGGTCAGTTGTTTGTCTTCGGCACTGAGGGCGAACAAGTCCATCACCCGATCCGTTTCAGCCGCCAGCGACACCGCCGCGAACGAAGCCCGCGCCGCCGGGTGGCTGACCTGGGCCAGAAACAGCATGTCGGAGACGATACGCGCCAGGCGCTCCAGCTCTTCGGTGTTGGATTCCAGCACGGCTTTGTATTCGTCAGGCGGCCGCTGGCGCGACAGCGTCAACTGGGCTTTGCCCATCAGGTTGGTCAGGGGCGCGCGCAATTCGTGGGCGAGGTCATCGGAGAATTGCGACAGTTGCTGTACCCCAGCGTCCAGGCGATTGAGCATCACATTAAAGCCTTGCGCCAACTCGCCCAGCTCCTGGGGCAGGTTGTCGACGGAAAGACGATGCGTGAGGTCCTGAGTGGTGACTTTGGCCGCCACATGGCTGAACTGTTTCAACGGCGCCAGCCCGCGCTGCACCAGCCACCAGGCGCCCATGCCGATCAAGAGCAGCAGCATGGGCAAGGCGATCACCGTGGCGCGCAGGTAAGCACTGAGCAGCGCTTGATCGTCGGTACGGTCCAGGGACAGCAGCACGCGCACACGTTCGCCGCTGGCCAGGCGCATCAGGCTGGAGGCGCTGAGCACTTGGTTGCCGACACTGTCGGTCCAGTTGAGGTAACCGAGGGTTTCCCGTGGGGTGAAGTCTGTGAGCAAAGGTGTCTGAGGCTTGGCCCCGGTGCTCAGCAGCACGCTTTCGTCGGGTGCGGTGCCGACGATGGTCAGGTAGAAGTTGTCATGGCCAATCACCAGGTCCATCAGTGAATGCGGGCGGGCGCGGATGGTGTTCACGTCCATGCCCTGGGCCACGCTGTGCTGGATCTGTTCCATCTTGCTTTCCAGGCCCTTGCGCGCCAGCTTTTCCAGTTCGTGGGTCAGGGCCAGGTACGCCAGGGTTGCCAGCAACAGCACCAGGCCTGCGCCCATCACACTGACCGTCAGGCCCAGGCGCATCGACAAACTGCCGGTTTTCATCCGCGCGCCTCCAGCACATAACCCACGCCGCGAATGGTGTGGATCAGCTTGACCTCGCTCTGGTCATCCACCTTGGCCCGCAGGCGGCTGATGGAGACTTCCACGACGTTGGTGTCGCAGTCGAAATTCATGTCCCACACCAGGGAAATGATTTGCGTGCGGGTCAGCACTTCGCCGGTTTGGCGCATCAATACCTGCAGCAGGGCGAACTCTTTGGTGGTCAGGTCGATCCGTCGGGAGCCGCGATACGCGCGATGGCGGCGTGGGTCCAGCTCCAGGTCCTGCACGCTGAATACTTCCGGTTGAGGGATATGCTCGCTGCGTCGCAGCAGGGTGCGGACCCGTGCGAGCAATTCGGGAAACTCGAAGGGTTTGACCAGGTAATCATCGGCGCCCATGTCCAGGCCCTTGATCTTGTCGGCCAGCCGGCCACGCGCGGTCAGCATCATTACCCGTTGCGTGCCATTGCGGCGCAATTGCTCCAGCACTTCCCAGCCATCCTTGCCCGGCAGGTTGACGTCAAGAATGACCAACTCATACGCGTGCTGCCCGGCCAGGTGCAGGCCGTCGATGCCATTGGACGCGCAGTCGACCACATAGCCACTTTCACTCAGGCCTTGCTGCAAATAGTCAGCGGTTTTTTGCTCGTCCTCAACCACAAGGATACGCATAGAAATTTACCTTTTACTGAAAGAGAAGAGGTCCATTTCCCTATGGAATCAGGTGTTTTGAGAGTAGGGAAATTCTGAAGTCTGAAGTAGCTTCAGGGTCAACTGCGACCATTGGTCGCGACTTAGCTTGCGGGCAAAAAAAACGCCCCAGAGGGGCGTTAAAAATTCATCTCTTTCCAAAGGAGCTACACAAAAGCTTCAGAGATGAATGTGCTCGGTGCAACTAAGTTGAAGCGAGTATAGGAAGTTCAACTTAACGGGAAGCTGAACCCAATGTTACAGTTTTGATAGTTATCAATTTGTGAGCAGATGTTAGTTAATGGCGAACGAATGTAAGCAATGGTCAAAGTGCCACTAGTGGGTATTCGGCAATCAAGCGAATTTCCTCCAGGTCTGATTCGAAAGCGCTGGAGCGCACGGTGGCCTGGCGCAAACGCAATGACAAATCCTTCAGGCTGCCACTCTGCACCACGTACTTGGCCTCGACGTCCCGCTCCCAGCGACGTTGATCCGTCAGCGGATCGCCTGCCGCATCGCGGCGCATGTACACCGCGTTGGCGTTGCTGTAATCGGCGCCGGTGCCTTTGCCGTAGCGGGTCATGAACGACAGGCCGGGAATGCCGAACGTCTGCATGTCGAGGTCGTAACGCACCATCCACGAGCGCTCCTTGGGCGAGTTGAAGTCGTTGTACTGGATAGAGTTGTTGAGGAAGATCGAGTCCGATTGGCGCAGGTAATCGAAGTCGTCGTCGCCATTATTGCGCTGGTGCGACACGGCCAGGCTGTGGGCGCCGACCTTGACCCCGAGCCTGGCGCTCCAGATGTTGTTATCGAATTCACCCAGCAGTTTTTTGCCTTCGTCCACGGCCTTGTAATAGTTGACGTCGCCGAACAAGGAGACGTCGTCGGTCAGCGGGTACGTGGCGGCACTGCCGACGTAATACTGATCCCAGGCGTCCTTCAAGCGGCTGCTGTACAGGCTGACACTCAGGTGTTTATTGACGGTGTAGTCGCCGCCGAAATAACCGATCCAGGGTGAGTCGACCTTGCCCGCATAGAACGTCGCAAAGCCTTTGTTCATGCCGCTTTCGCTTGGCTGGCTCATGCCGCTCAGGCGCCCACCTTGCAGGCTCAGGCCTTCAAGGCTGGTGTTCTGCGCGGTGACACCGCGAAAGCTTTGCGGCAACAGGCGTGAGTCGCCGGCGGCCACCACCGGCGTGGCGGGGAATACGTCGCCGGCCTTGAAGACCGTGTCCAGCACGCGCAATTTCGCGGCGCCGCCGAATTTGCTGTAGCCGCTTTCGGGGTGGTTATTGCTGTCCACCGGCAGCATGCCGAACGAACCCTTGCCGCCGCTGCGGCCGGTGCCGGAGTCGAGTTTCAGGCCGTACATGGCAAACGCATCCAGGCCAAACCCCACGGTGCCTTGGGTAAAGCCGGATTCGAACTTGCCGATCAAGCCCTGCGCCCAGGCTTCGGAATAGCCGTTGCCCGTGGGGCTGGACTGGCCCTTGCGGTCGTCGCGGTTGAAGTAAAAATTGCGCGCCAGCACGTTCACGCTGCTGCCTTCGATAAAACCTTCGGGCTTGTCCTCCACGGCCACGGCTGCCAGGGGCAGTGCGGCCAGCAATGAAAAGGGAAGGGTGTAGTAAGCAATGCTCATGGTTCGCTCCTCGGTGTTGGCAGTGTTCAGCTTCTTATAGAAGTGGGCGTTTTTATTGATCTGGCCCGGGCTGATAGTTGCAAACAGCGGATAACGACTTCATGGCGTGAACATTACAATTCTGGAAACTCACGGCCACCTAACAAATAAGTAATGGTTTGGTGAACATTCCGTCAGGGTTACTTCATTACGCTCGTCACTGAACTTCTTAGACGAGGAACCTGTCATGAACTTTTATAAAATTGGCCTGGGTGTATTTACTGCAATCCTGTCATTGGGTGCATTGGCCGAAGGCGGCGGTGATCGCACCTTTGCCCTGATGATGGAACGCAATGAGAAAGCCATGGCGGCTTACGCCGAAAAAAAGGGGCAGCCGGCACCCGAGGTACAGGCCTACCGCTATGGCATGGCGCTGGACATTGCCAAGGTGGTCAACGTCACGCCGCCGATCCGTTCGTGCAACCCGGTGCCGTCGCGCATGACCTATGAAGACTCCAGCGGCAAGCTCAATACCCTTGAATATCAAGTGATGGGCGTCTGCCGAAATAATGGTGGTTAACAGAGCCAGAAAAACAGTTGGGCGAGGGGCTAAAAAGCGCTTCAGAAAATCCCGGCAGCGCCGATGCAGGTCAGATCCATCTCCTCAAATATCATCGGTGCCTCATGTTCAACACCCGTTTGAAGCAGGAGCTGTCGGCTCTTCGTGAAGAGTTGTCGAGCTTGCAACAGGTCAAGGAGAGCCTGGAAAGTGAAATGCTGTGCCTGACGCTGGACGCTGAAGGCCGGGTGGAGTGGGCAAATGCCAACTTCCTGCAGGAACTGGCGTACCAGGCCACCAATATCCTGGGGCGCCACATTGATGATCTGGTGCCGGCACACGTGCGTCAGGACGAATTCCAGCTGCGTTTCAAGAATGCCCTGGTGCGCGGCGAACACTTCGCGGGTACCGTGCGGCTGATGCGCGGCAATGGCAAGGAAGCGTGGTTGCGCTCGATCCTGCAACCCGTGCGCAGCTCGGATGGGCGCATCAAGCATTTTTCGATTTACTCAAGCGACCTCACCCGCACCATCGAGGCCTCGCGCGAGCATGAAAACCTGATCACCGCGCTGGTGCGTTCTACGGCGGTCATCGAGTTCGACCTCGGCGGGCATGTGCTGACGGCGAATGACCGGTTCCTCAGCGGCATGGGGTACAGCCTGGCGCAGATTCAGGGCAAACATCACCGGATGTTCTGTGAGCCGCAGGAATACAACAGCGCCGAGTACCAGAACTTCTGGAAGCGTTTGAATGCCGGTGAGTTTGTCGCCGCGCGTTTCAAGCGGGTCGACAGCCATGGCCGCGTGGTCTGGCTGGAAGCCACTTATAACCCGGTGCTGGATGCCAATGATCGCCTGTACAAGGTGGTCAAATTCGCCACGGTAATTACCGACCAGGTCAGCCAGGAACAGGCGGTGGCCGAGGCCGCCAACATTGCCTACAGCACCTCGTTGCAAACCGACAACAGTGCCCAACGAGGCACCACTGTGGTGACGCAGGCGGTGGACGTGATGCGTGATTTGGCCAAGCACATGCAGCAGGCCGGTGATGGCATTGAGGCGCTCAATGCCCAGTCGCAAGTGATCGGCAGCATCGTCAAGACCATCAGCGGCATTGCCGAACAGACCAACCTGCTGGCGCTCAATGCGGCCATCGAAGCGGCGCGCGCGGGTGAGCAGGGCCGTGGTTTTGCAGTGGTTGCCGATGAGGTGCGCCAATTGGCGTCGCGCACCAGCAAGGCCACCGAGGAAATCGTCGGTGTGGTGCGTCAGAACCAGGACATGGCTCGCGATGCGGTGTCCCTGATGACCGAGGGGCGTCTGCAGGCCGAGCAAGGCTTGGCGCTGGCGGCTGAGGCCGGCACGGTGATTGTGGAAATCCAGGACGGTGCGCAAAAAGTGGTGAGCGCAGTCGGGCAGTTCGCCAATCAGCTGTCGAGCTGACCCGTCGGGCTTGTGCTTGAGGTATCGTAGGTTTTTTCTTGCTTGAAGAGCCGACCCTCCATGAGCCCTACTCACTGTCGCCCCGTTCCGCTGTCCAAGGCCTATCGCTTGCTCAATCACGGGCCGACCGTATTGGTGAGCGCAGCCCACGACGGCCGACGCAATATCATGGCCGCTGCCTGGGCCATGCCCCTGGACTTTGAACCGCCGAAAGTCGCGGTGGTGCTGGACAAGGCCACCTGGACCCGGCAATTGCTGGAAGGCGCCGGCACCTTCGTGCTCCAGGTGCCCTGCGTGGCGCAGGCCGATCTGGTGCAGACGGTCGGCAACACCACGGGCGCCGACACGGACAAATTCGCCGCTTACGGTCTGCAAACCTTCCACGGTGAACACACCGACGCGCCGTTGCTGGAGGGCTGCGTGGCGTGGTTGGAATGTCGCCTGTTGCCCGAGCCTCACAACCAGCAGACCTACGATTTATTCCTCGGCGAAGTGCTCGCGGCGTATGCCGACGAACGCGTATTCAGCGAAGGGCACTGGCACTTCGAAGGGCATGACGCGTTGCGCACCTTGCACCATATCGCGGGCGGGAATTTCCTGAGCATCGGCGAGCCGGTTGTCGGGCGCCAGCTGTAAGCCTTGCCTCCCTGCGGCGGCTGCGCACATTGCGCCCGGTGGGGCCGATATTGGAAACAACCTGGATCAAGTGTGGGAGGGAGCTTGCGCCCTCCCACCGTTTTATTGCATTTCCCCTCAGCCAGTCAGCGCCCGAGCATCTTCACCCATCGCGACGGTGGCATGCCGTAGGTGCTGCGAAATTGCCGCGTCATATGGCTCTGGTCGGTGAACCCGGCGGTCAGTGCTGCATCGACCAGCGCTTGGCCTTGGGCCAGCAGGCTACGCACCAGGTCCAAACGCCGCATGGTCAGGTAGCGGTAGGGGCTGGTGCCGAACAGCAACCGAAAATCGCGCGACAATGCCCAGCGGTCACGGCCGCAATGGTCGGCCATCTCATCCAGGGTGATGCTGCGGCCCAAGGCGCTGTGGATAAATTCCCGGGCACGCTCGGCGGCCACGTAATCGAAGGATTTACGGCTGACGATCACGCCCGACGCAGCGCTCAGCGCCTGGGCCAGGTCGTACAGCGCGTCCTGTTCCTGCATCGGGTCAATCGGGCAGTCCAGGCTTTGCAGCAATACCTCGCTGGCGCGGAACAGCCTCGGGTCAGTCGACAGGCCGTTGTGGATAAACGGTAGCGGCCGGCCGCCCAGGATCTGCTGGATCAGCGCCGGCTCCACATAAATCATGCGGTACTTGAAGCCTTCCACACTGCTGGCGCGGCCGTCATGGGTTTCGTCGGGGTGAATCACCATGGTCGTACCGGGCAGGCTGTGGGTCATGCAGCCGCGGTAATGAAAGCTTTGCACGCCAAACAACGTGCGCCCGATGGCGTAGGTGTCATGGCGATGCGGGTCGAACGCGAAGCCGGCAAAGTACGCCTCGATACGATCCAGGCCGCTGGCGTGCGGGGCGCGGTGCAGCCAGTCGAGTGCGGAGGTGGGTTGGCCCATGGTGGTTTGTCACAAATTGAGGTGGAAACACGTTAACCCAGTCTGGCGTGGGTTGTCTGGCGGGGTCTTGAACGATTGTGCGTGCTGGCGGTAGCGCCGGCACAGTGTGTTTTTCAGTTAATACACTGCCATGCGTTAAAAAATGATTGTTTTACGATAATTTATCTATTATTTTTGCGTCCTCCTTCACCCATTGAGGTTGCTTATGAATACCCAACGTCTGGCCCAGCTCAGTCAGCGCATGTCGCTGCTTACCCTTTTGCTGATTGTCGTCATGCTGGTGCTCAATACCTGCGTATGGCTGTTCCCTGTACTGAGTTCTTCTGCCGATGGCCTGGGGTTTGGCTTTGCCTTGAGTGACCGCCTGATCCAGGCACGCAGCGCGCAAGTAGCGCTGCTGCCCTGGTGGCAAATCCTGGGCGCTATTGTGCTTTCCAGCATTCCGTTGCTGGCCCTTGGCGGGGGCTTGAACCATCTTCGTCTATTGTTCCAGAACTACGCCCGTGGCGAGTATTTCTCCCGTGCGGCGGCGCAGCATTTGGGCAAGGTGGGGCGGGCGGTTGCGGTGTGGGTGCTGCTGGACTTTTTATGCGAGCCGTTGCTCAGTGTCTGGGTCACGATGAATGAGCCGGTCGGCCAGCGGTTTATCACGTTAAGTGTCACCGCGCCAAGCTTCGTCGCCTTGTTTCTCGCTGCCTGTATCGCGGTAATCGCGCGTATCCTGTGGCAGGCCAGTGAAGTGGATTCTGAAAACCGCACTTTTGTTTGAGATTGACATGCCCATTGTGATTGAACTGGACGTTATGCTTGCCCGGCGCAAGGTCAAATCCAAAGACCTGGCAGCCGCTATCGGGATTACCGAACAGAACCTGTCGTTGCTCAAACAAGGCAAGGTCAAGGGCATACGGCTGGGTACGCTGGATGCGATCTGCGCCTATCTGGACTGTCAGCCCGGCGACCTGTTGGTGCACACACCGGAGCCGGCGGCCGAACAGGCTTAACCACTTGCCAAGAGGGATCGTCCAATGCAGTTCTTCGACTTGCCGTATGCCGCGCCGTTATTGGCGCTGGGGCTGCTTTGGACGGTCGCGGTGGTGACGCCGGGGCCCAACTTTTTCAACACCGCCCAACTGGCGGCAAGTTGCTCGCGTCGGCATGGCGTGGTGGCGTCGGCCGGGGTGGCGACGGGGACGGTGATATGGGGGCTGGCGGGCGGCTTGGGCATCAAGTCGCTGTTCACCGCCGCGCCCATGCTCTATCTGGCGTTCAAGCTCATCGGCGGCTGCTACCTGATTTACCTGGGGCTGAAACTGTTCAAGCGTTCGGCGCCCTCGATGAGCCAGACGCTATTGCCTGCCGAACCCCGGCGCTCGCTGTTTTCCGCCTGGCGCTTCGGCTTGCTGGGCAACTTGTCCAACCCCAAGGCCGCGTTGTTCGTCACCACGGCCTTCGCCTCGACTATGCCGCCTTCACCGTCCCCCACATTGTTGGCCCTGGCGGTAATCACCATGGCCACGTTGTCATTCAGCTGGTACACAAGCGTGGCCCTGGTGTTTTCCAGTGAACGGATGGCCAACGTCTATGGCCGTTCGCGCAAGTGGCTCGACCGGTTCGCCGGTGGTTGCTATGTGCTGTTCGGCGCACATCTGGTAGCGAATCGCTGACGGCTCATGGTAAGAAGCCTTACTTTCAACAGTGAGGCCGAGTCATGAGCAAGGTGCGGGTAGGTATTATTTTTGGTGGCCGTTCGGCCGAGCACGAGGTCTCGCTGCAATCGGCGCGCAATATCGTCGATGCACTGGACCGCTCGCGTTTCGAACCCATCCTGATCGGCATCGACAAGGCCGGCCACTGGCACCTCAACGACACCTCAAACTTCCTGATCAACCAGGAAAACCCGGCCTTGATCGCCCTGAACCAATCCAATCGTGAACTGGCGGTGGTGCCAGGCAAGGCCAGTCAGCAAGTGGTGGAAACGTCCGGTCAGGGTTTGCTGGAACACATCGACGTGATCTTCCCCATCGTCCACGGCACCCTTGGCGAAGACGGCTGCCTGCAAGGCCTGCTGCGCATGGCCGACCTGCCGTTTGTGGGCTCCGACGTGCTCGGTTCGGCGGTGTGCATGGACAAGGACATCAGCAAGCGCCTGCTGCGCGATGCCGGGATTGCCGTCACCCCGTTCATCACCCTGACCCGTCGCAACGCGGCGCGTACATCCTTTGATACGGCCGTGAGCACGCTCGGCTTGCCGATGTTCGTCAAACCCGCCAACCAGGGTTCCTCGGTGGGTGTGAGTAAAGTTGGCAACGAAGCTGAGTACCACGCCGCCGTCGAACTGGCCCTGGGCTTTGATGAAAAAGTGCTGGTGGAGTCCGCCGTCCAGGGCCGCGAAATCGAATGCGCCGTGCTGGGCAATGACAGCCCTGTCGCCAGTGGCTGCGGCGAGATCGTGGTGAGCAACGGGTTTTATTCCTACGACAGCAAATACATCGACGGCCAGGCCGCCCAAGTGGTGGTGCCGGCCGATATCAGCCCTGAAGCCAGCGAGCGCATTCGCCACCTGGCCATCGAAGCGTTTGAGGTATTGGGCTGCGCCGGGTTGGCGCGGGTCGATGTGTTTCTCACTGGCGACGGTGAAGTGCTGATCAACGAAATCAACTCGCTGCCCGGCTTCACCCGCATCAGCATGTACCCCAAGCTGTGGCAGGCGGCGGGGATGAGTTACAGCGACTTGGTGAGCCGGTTGATTGAGCTGGCGCTGGAGCGGCACGCGGGGCGTAAGGGCTTGAAGATCAGCCGCTGAGTGTTCAAGGCCTGACGCGGTCCCGTGTGGCGAGCGGGCTTGCCTCGCCACAAGAGTCGCGTGTTCTTCAGGGGCTACGAACGATCCACGAATAGATCAAGGTCTTCGCCTCTTGCGGGTGATGAGTTCTTCGGCGGTAGCTGGCGAAGGTGGGGGATGTGCAATAAGTGCACACCTCACTGACGTCGATCTGTTCACGCTGCACCCCCGCCGCGTGCAACAGCATCACCCCATAGCCGCTCAAGTCAAACCAGGCACTTCCCGCTTGCCTCGCGTAGGGCGGTGCAATCTCCGGTGCCAGCAACGGCGCCGGTTGCTCGAAGCGCCACGGTGCCTGACCGGCATGCCACAAGTGACCCTGCTCCGCCTGAAACTGCGCAATAAATCCCTCGCTCACTTCATAGCAGCACGGTTTGATCGATGGCCCGATAGCCACCTGCAACTGGTCCACCGCAATCCCTTGAGCGGCAAATTGCTGCACGGCGTTGGCGATGATCCCGCCCTGCAACCCCTTCCAGCCGCCATGCATCGCCGCCACCATGGCAGCGCTTTTTGCAGTGATCAGAATGGGCAGGCAATCAGCGGTAATCACTGCGATCGGCTGATGCTCGCGTGTGAACACGCCATCCGCCTCGATCGTATTGGCCACCTGATCCGCCTGCCATTCAATCACCGACGCACTGTGTACCTGCTTGCAGATGAACACGTCATCCGGGCGCAGTGGATCATTGATCGAACAAAAGCCGTGTTCGACGCCGGGGATGGCGTCAAGATTATCTGCCTGCTGCACCGCGCGCGCTCCCTTGGATAAATACTCAGTCGCCGATCGCTTCGCCTTCACGCCGAGGGTCTGCCCCGCCGCTCAGCGACACCTTGCCTTGGGCATCCCGCGTGCGAACGATGGCCTGGATGCCGCTGGTCATATCGATCTCGCTCAGCGCATGGCCCTTGTCCTTGAGTGCCTGTTTCAACGCCGGGCTGAACAGACCTTGCTCCAGTTCTGTCGCGCCGTTGCGGCTGCCGAAGTTGGGCAGGCTGATGGCGGCTTGCGGGTCGAGGTTCCAGTCGAGCATCGCCACCAGGGATTTGCTCACGTACTCGATGATCTGCGAACCACCCGGTGAGCCCACCGTGGCCAGCAACTCGCCGCTCTTGCGGTCGAACACCAACGTTGGCGCCATGGCCGAGCGTGGGCGCTTGCCGGGCTCGACGCGGTTGGCCACCGGTTGGCCGTTTTCTTCGGGGATGAACGAGAAGTCGGTCATCTGGTTGTTCAGCAAAAAGCCCTGGACCATCACATGGGAGCCGAACGCCGCTTCCACCGTGGTGGTCATCGACACGGCGCCGCCCTGGTCATCCACCGCGACCACTTGCGAAGTGGAGATGCGCAGCGGCGAGCGGTCCGGCGCGTACGCCACCTGGATGCCCGCAGGCTGGCCCGGTGTGGCGATGCCCATGCTGCGTGCGCCGATCAGCGCGGCGCGTTTGGCCAGGTAGTCGGGAGCGACGAGGCCGGCGACCGGCACCGGCACGAAGTCGGCGTCGGCCACGTACAGCCCACGGTCAGCGAAGGCCAGGCGGCCGGCTTCGGCCATCAGGTGCACGGCTTCGGGTGTGGGCTCAAGGCCGGCAGGCGAGGCACTCTTGACCGGTTTCATCGGTGCGATGGCCAAGCGTGGGTCGCGGGCTTCTACGGCCTGTAACGTGCCGAGGATCTGCGCCACCGCAATTCCGCCTGACGACGGCGGTGGCATGCCGCACACCTGGTATTGCTTGTAGTCGGTGCACAGCGGCGTGCGTTCCTTGGCGGTGTAAGCCTTGAGGTCCGCTTGCGACAGGCTGCCCGCATTGCGGTTGCCCTGAACCTTGCGCGCAATCTCGTCGGCGATTGGCCCGTGGTACAGCGCGTCCGGTCCTTCCTTGGCAATGCGTTTGAACACGGCGGCCAGCGCCGGGTTCTTCAGCAGCGTGCCGGTGGCTTTAGGCGTGCCATCGGCATTCAGAAAATAGGCCGCCATGTCGGGTGATTGCGGGATGAAACGGTCGGCGGCGATCAACGCGTGCAAGCGTGGAGAAATCGCGAAGCCTTGCTCCGACAGACGAATCGCGGGTTCAAACAGCTTGGCCCATTGCAAGTGCCCGGTCTTCTTGTGTGCCATCTCCAGGGCACGCAAGACCCCGGGTGTACCGACCGAGCGACCGCCAATTTGCGCATCGGTAAACGCCATCGGCGTGCCGTCGGCCTTCAGGAACAAGCGCTCAGTTGCACCGGCCGGTGCCGTTTCGCGGCCGTCATACGCGTGCACGGTTTTCCCGTCCCAGAGCATGATGAACGCGCCGCCGCCGATGCCGGATGACTGCGGTTCCACCAGGGTCAACACAGCCTGCATCGCAATCGCCGCGTCAATCGCCGACCCGCCCTGGCGCAACATCTCGCGCCCGGCTTCGGCCGCCAGTGGGTTGGCGGCGGCGGCCATATGGCGCTCGGCGTGGCGGGTGGTGAGGTCGGTGCGATAACCCGAACCCAACTCCGGTGCCGGCGGCTGTTCATTGACAGGGGTGTGACAGCCAGCCAGGGCGAGGGCTGCGGCAATCATCGACAGTTGACGGCGGGAAATCGAAAACACGCGTTGAACTCCGTTCATTTTGAGAATGATCTGTTGTCCTTGGGAAAGTGCTTTTTACAGGTAAATCGTGCCTTGCAGGTAGAGCGCTGCGTGGCCGGAGATAATCACCCGGTCGCCTTTGAGCTCACAACGCAGTTGCCCACGGCGGTTGCCACCCTGTTCGGCGGTCAATCGCGACTGGCCCAAACGCTCGCTCCAGAACGGTGCCAACGAGGTGTGGGCAGACCCGGTCACCGGGTCTTCGTTGACACCCACGTTGGGGCCAAACCAGCGGGAAATGAAATCAAAGCGCGTGCTTTTGGCCGTTACCGCAATCCCCCGTTTGGGCAGGCCCTTGAGGCGTGCGAAGTCCGGCGTCAGGGCGGCGACCTGGGCTTCGTCGTCGACCAGAACGATGTAGTCATCGGTGGCAAATACCTCGGCGTGCTCGACCCCCAATGCGCTCAACATGCCGGCTGGTGGTTCGCAGCGCTGGGGTTGTTTGGCCGGGAAGTCCATTGCCAACTCATCGCCATTGCGCGTCACGCGAAGCTCGCCGCTGCGGGTGGCAAAGCGCAACACTTCAGGTGCGCCCGGCAACTGGTGAATCAACACCCACGCTGCTGCCAGCGTGGCATGGCCGCACAGGTCGACTTCAACTTCCGGTGTAAACCAGCGCAACTCATAGACCTCGCCACGCGGCACGAAAAACGCGGTTTCCGAGAGGTTGTTCTCCGCGGCGATGTTGTGCAATTGCTCGGTGGGCAGCCACTCGGTGAGCGGGCAGACGGCCGCCGGGTTACCGCCAAAGGCCTGTTGGCTGAAAGCATCGACTTGGTAGATGTCCAATTTCATCGCAGGCGCTCCATGTGAGGGGAGGCTGGACACTAGCAGTGGGGTCGCGGGAGCGTCAAAGTACAGATGGCGCCTTTTTTTGAGCGCATGAGTCTGAGCTGCGCAGCGACGAGCCGCGCTCAACCCAGGCGCAACACCATCGCCCCGGCGGCAATGATGCACGCGGCAACGATGCGAACTCGCGTGAGAGGCTCTTTGAGCACCCACGCTGAAATCACCACGCCGAACAGGATCGACGTTTCCCTAAGTGCCGAAACACTGGCGATCGGTGCCTGCGTCATTGCCCACAGGGCCAGGCCGTATGACGCCACGGTGCCTGCGCCCCCAACGATGCCAAGCCGCCAATGACGCGCGACGTAATCACAAAACACCGCACGCCGCGTCACTAACGCCCACGTGGCAAGCGGGATGCCGGTCAGCAGGAAAATCCACAGGGTGTAAGCCGCCGGCGCGCCGGACGTGCGCACGCCCAAACCATCAATCAGGGTGTAACCGGCAATCACACCGGCGTTGATCAGTGCCAGGACCAAGCCTTTTCTGTGCCCTGCCGAAGGCGCGGCGGCCATGCTCAAGATGCCGAGTGAGATCACTGCGATCCCAAACCAGGCGAACGTCGACAGCGGTTCAGACAGCGCAAACACACTCACCGTCGCCACCAGCAGCGGCGCGGTGCCGCGCATGATCGGATAGGTCTGGCTCATATCGGCAATGCGGTACGTTGAGGCGACCAGCACGAAATACAGCACCTGGAACAGCACCGATACGCCGAGGTACGGCCAGCTCTCTTTCGCCGGCAGCACCAGAAAAGGGACGGCCGCCAACGCGATCAACGAGGCGACGGCGGCGATCATGCAGGTGGTCAACAGCGTGTCGACGCCGCCTTTGACCACGGCGTTCCAGGTGGCATGAAGTGCGGCACCCAGCAGGATGATCGCGAAGACGGTGAGGCTCATGCGTCGCGGTTTGCGCTGTTGATCAGCGACGTCAACACGTGGTCCGCCCACTCGCCGTTAATCTTGAGATAGGCCCGCGCTGCACCCTCGCGCTCGAACCCCAGCCGTTTGAGCAAGCGCGCACTGCGCTCATTCTCCGGCCGGTAGTTGGCCATGATGCGATGAAGCTTCATCTCGTCGAACACATAGGCAATCGCGGCGTTCAGTGCTTCGTGCATCAACCCCTGGCCCTGAGCCGACTCGTCGAGTGCATAACCCAGATGGCACGCTTCGAATGCGCCACGCACGATGGTGGTGAAGTTACAGCTGCCGATGATGTGCCCCTCGCGCAGTATCAGCAGGTGCAAGGCTTCGCCGCTGGCGGTTTTCTCGGCCATGGTTGCCAGGCGTTGGCTGATCGCAGCCAGTTCGAAATACTCGTCGTCGCGCGAGGGTTCCCAGGGTTGGAGGAACGCGCGGTTGGCCACAAGGTGCGCGCGCAGGGTGCCCGCGTGGGAGGGGTGGGCCGCTTGCAGCAACAGCCGTTCGGTGCTGATGCCGCGGGTGGGGAATTGAGGGTTCACGTATCGCCTCCTTGGGGTTGGGGCGAGTATGCCTCAGGGCTTTTCTGGAGGCATAAAAAAACGGCCTACCTTTCGGTAAGCCGTTTTTAGTACTTGGTGGCTACACAGGGACTTGAACCCCGGACCCCAGCATTATGAATGCTATGCTCTAACCAACTGAGCTATGTAGCCAAGTGGCGCGCATTATTCGCGTAGAACGGGAATGCGTCAAGCACTTTTGTTGAAAATTTTTCTACGCTTTCAACTGTTTAACCAGAATTGCCGGTTCTGGCGACGAGTGGCTTGTCATTCGTGCGTCGGCTGGGCCGTGCGCGGGTGCAGGCTTTCAATCGAGCGGTCGATCACGGTCTTGGCCATTTCCAGCAAGTGCCATACGGCGTGGATCCTGGCGCGGTCGTGGGGTGGCAGGTGGTCACCGCAGTCGAGGACGGTGGCGCTGGCGCTGTGGATCAGGTGGGAAAGGTAGAGCTGGGCGTCTTCGAAGCTGAGGTTTTCGTTGACGACGAGGCAGTCTGCGGGTGGGTCGGGGAGTGCTTTGGTCATGGTGTAACTCCAGTCTAATTTAACGAAGTTGTCACCTATTGATTTTGGGCTGCTAAACCCTCGCCGCTCTTACGTGGCGGATCGTAGGTTAGTCAGCTGGTTACGCCGGAACAACCCAAAAACGCTCTTCAGGAAACGTCCTGCAATTTAAAGAGACTTACCCTGCTGGCCCTTTACAAGCGATGTCGTTAACGCCCTCGTAGGGTAGATGCTCAGGAGCAGGCACCGGGCAATAGGGGGATGATTACCAGGGTGTGCTTCGGGCAGAGGCTTGATGTTGGCGGGATCATTGCGGCGCGGCGCGGGCCGCTGGTGGTCTGGTTGTCACGTACGCAAAAGGTCTGAAGTCGGTTGGGCAGATATCCCTGCCGCCCAACGCTTGCCCTCAGGGCTGTTTACGGGTGCAGCGGGTTGTGCGTGACGCGTTTGAGGTGTTCACGCGCCCGTGACAGGCGTGAGCGAACGGTGCCGATGGGGATGTCCAACACGTCGGCAGTGTCCTGATAGCTGCCGTCGGTTTCCAGCGAGGCGTACAACGTCCTGCGCATTTCTGTCGGCAGGTGGTCGATGGCGCTCAGGGTTTTCTCCAGCCGGCGGTTGACCTCGAATTCCCAATCCAGGTTGTTGTTTTCCTCTTGGCCGTGCCACAGCGACTCATCGAATTCGCAATGCACCGGTTTGGCATACATGCGCCGAAAATGGTTGCGGATCAGGTTTTGCGCAATGCCGCACATCCAGGTGCTGAGGGTGGCCTGGCCACTGAACCGCTCCCGGTTACGCCAGGCTTCCAGGTACGTCAGTTGCAGGATGTCGTCTGCATCTTCGGGGTTGAGTACGCGTTTATGGATAAAACGTCGGAGTTTCTTCTGCTGGTCGTCCGTCAGTTCGAGCATGAATTGAGGCGAGCCGCCAACGAGCTGCGCTAAAGCTTCAATAGGGATATTCACGATTTTTTCCTCAGGGTAGACGCTATCGAAATAATTTCGACGGGAACCCCTTTAGCACTGGCTGTGCCAAGCGAAAAAATCATGCAACTTGCTGATTTAATTATATAAATATTTTGAAATAAGGCGTTTTTGCGCAGTTTTTTGCAAAAGGCTTGCTCGCTTCGTGCCGGTTTTTTCAGAAAACCGCGATGGAGGGATTTCGATGGAACCGTATGGCACCGGCTTGCCACATAGGGACACAAACTTCCTGTCCCGGCACGCCCATGAAAGTCGAATTCAACCATGATCTGCACAAAGTCCAGAGCCTGGAACAGCCTGCACCTGAGAAGGCCGCCCACGTCCGAGCGCAAGTCGCCGCACCGGGTATCGACGAGCTCGCGAGCATTTTCAGCCAGGAAGTGGCGCTCACCAGCAAGGCACTGAACCAGCGTGCGATGGGCGTGCGTGTGACCCCAACCGAACAGCTTGCGCAACTCTATGATCAGTTGGGGCACCCCGCTCAGGCGAGCCTGGCAGCCATCACTCGCCAAGTCAGGCAGCACTTGCAGCAGCAGCCGAGTGTGGAAAAGTTGTTGGACCTCACGGGGGGCGACCCGGCGCGTACGTATGTGGTGCTGCGGCAGATTACGGCCCAGGCAGAAGCGGAGGTGCGCAAGACGGAAGCCGCGCTGGCACGTGATGCACTGGCCAAGCTGGAAATTCGCTACAAGCGGGAAATCCAGGCGGGCCTCAATATCGCGATGGCGTTGCAGGCCAATAGTGATGATCCGCAGGAGCGCCAGGCGGTGCGTGCGCTGTACTACGCCAATGTGGTCGTGCGCCAGTCGCTGGCCAGCATGATGCAGGCGCTGTTGGGCCTGTACGGCGGTGAGCAGTTTTCGGGCGGGCTCAACATCATGCGCCGGGCCTTGGCAGATGATATTGCGGCCTGTGCCTCGTCCCTTCCGACAGCCAAGTTGCGCACGCTGCTGTTGGGCCTGCAAAGCTGCGGTCAATTGGGTGGCGTGTTGTCCAGTTGTCGCACGCTGATCCAGCGTCTGAAGGTTGAACACGACGCCGTTATCCTGTTGCAGCGTCTGTTGGGGTACGCCGGTAATGGCATCGCCCCATCCGAGGTCCAGCGGCTGGCGGATGAGTTGGCGGGCGTCGAATCGGCCAGCCAATTGGCCTCGCTCAATGCGGTCTACCCGGTGCTCAAAACATTGCCCATGGCGTTGTGGCGTGACACGCGGGGGCGCCAGGAGGGCCTGCACAACTTTTTGCTGGTGATGGATGAGTTCACCCGCCTGGAGAACGGCCAGGCGCGCCTTGGCAGTGATCCGAGGACATTGGCGTGATCGTCCTGGCGACCCTCAACCGCTGGATGCTCAAGGCTGCACAACGTGCCGAAGTCCTTGGTGCGGTGGTGGTGTTGGCCATCGTGTTCATTTTTATCGTGCCGTTGCCCACCTGGCTGGTGGATATCCTCATCGCACTCAACATCTGCATTTCCTGCCTGTTGATTGTGCTGGCGCTCTACCTGCCGGGGCCGTTGGCGTTTTCTTCGTTTCCGTCGATCCTGCTGTTGACCACGATGTTTCGCCTGGCGCTGTCGATTGCGACCACGCGCCTGATCCTGCTGGAACAGGACGCTGGCGATATCGTCGAGGCATTCGGCAATTTCGTGGTGGGCGGCAACCTGGCGGTAGGGTTGGTGATCTTCATGATCCTCACCCTGGTCAACTTCCTGGTGATTACCAAGGGTTCGGAGCGGGTTGCCGAAGTGGCGGCGCGCTTCAGCCTGGACGCGATGCCCGGCAAACAGATGTCCATCGACAGCGACTTGCGTGCAGGCTTGATCGACGGCGTGCAGGCGCGCGACAAGCGTGACCAGTTGTCCCGTGAGAGCCAGCTGTTCGGGGCCATGGACGGGGCCATGAAGTTCGTCAAGGGCGATGCCATCGCCGGCTTGGTGATCGTGTTGATCAACCTGCTGGGCGGCTTCTCCACCGGCATGTTCCAGCACGGAATGAGCGCCGCCGACTCCATCGCCTTGTATTCGGTGCTGACCATCGGCGACGGTCTGATTGCGCAGATTCCCGCGCTGCTGATCTCGTTGACGGCCGGCATGATCATCACCCGCGTGGCACCCGATGGACGCAAGGGCATCACCAACATGGGCACCGAAATTGCCCGCCAGATGACCAGCGAACCCAAGAGCTGGATGATCGCTTCGGTCGGGATGCTCGCGTTTGCGGCGTTGCCCGGCATGCCCACGCTGGTGTTCATCCTGATTGCGCTGATCACCGGCTGCCTGGGTTTTTACCTGGTGCGCCAGCGTCAACGCCAGGAACAGGAAGAGGCCGGCGCCACCGTCGAGATGGCGCCGGAAGAGAACGGGTTTGTGGACTTGCGAGGGTTTGATCCCTCGCGGCCCTACCTCTTGCAGTTTCCGCCCGTGCTGCGTGGCACAGACGTGGTGGTAGAGCTCATGCACGAGATTCGCAAAGCGCGTAACGGCATCGTCGCCAGGATTGGCTTGACCCTTCCGCCGTTTGAGGTCGAGTTCGACGCCTCCCTGGCCGACGATGAAATGCGTTTTTGCGTGCATGAAGTGCCGATGGTCAAGGCCACCCAAGGCCATCGAGTGGCGGTCGCGCGCTCGACCTTGAAAGACGAACCGGACAGCGGCGTGCCGGGGCTGCCCGAGCGTGAGGAACAGGATTGGGTGTGGCTGGCCGCCGATCATCCGCTGCTCGACGATCCGCAGCTTGAGCGCTTCAGCGCCTTGAGCTTGATCGTTGAGCGCATGACCCAATCGATGATGCTCAGCGGGCCGCAGTTTCTCGGGATCCAGGAGAGCAAGTCGATCCTCGGCTGGCTTGAAAGCAATCAACCCGAGCTGGTTCAGGAGCTGCAGCGCATCATGCCGTTGTCGCGCTTTTCGGCGGTGTTGCAGCGCCTGGCCAGCGAAGGTGTGCCGCTGCGCGCCGTGCGGCTGATTGTCGAATCGTTGATCGAGTATGGCCAGCACGAGCGTGAGCCGGAGGCCTTGGCCGATTACGCGCGCATTGCGCTCAAGTCGCAGATCTTTCACCAGTACAGCGAGACAGACGGCTTGCACGCCTGGCTGCTGGCGCCGCAGACCGAGAACATCCTGCGTGAGGCGTTGCGCCAGACGCAGACCGGAGTGTTTTTTGCGCTCGACAATGACAGCAGCGCGGCGCTGGTCAGCTTGCTCAACCAGGCCTTTACCCTGCGACCCAAGACTAAAAGCGTGATGCTGGTGGCGCAGGATCTGCGCAGCCCCTTGCGCACTCTGTTGCTTGAAGAATTCAACCATGTGCCGGTGCTGTCCTTCGCCGAATTGGGCAGCACCTCCAAGGTAAAAGTGCTGGGGCGTTTCGACCTTGCCCAGGACGCGTTGATGCGCGGGGCGTTGGCATGAATACGTTATTGCTGCCGGTGCCGGGAAGGGCACGATGATGTTCGAGCTGCGTGTATTGGATGGTTTGCATCAGGGCGCCGCGCTGCCCTTGTTCGGTGAACAATGGAGTATCGGTGCGCATGCCGACGCCGACCTGTTGCTCAACGACGCCGGGATTGCCGAGCATCACGCACGGTTGCGGTACATCGGTTCGTGCTGGTCGGTCCAGGCAGAGGCGGGGCTGCTTCAGGGGCCCGATGGCCTGATCCTGGCGCAGATCGCCAATCTGGCGCTCGGTACCCCTTTTTCGGTTGGCGCCATTCGTCTGTGCGTCACCCCGGCCGACCATCCCTGGCCCCAGGCGCCTGCCGCCCAGCCCGCGCCCTTGGCGCCCGATCCAGAGGCACCGTTGACCCTGACGTTGTCTTCCCTCTCACCGTCGCGGCAGAAGCACTTGATCAGCCTGGTGCTGGTGTTTGCCGTCATCTTCGTGGCGGTCGGTATCGCCTCCACCGGAGACCGCGACGCGCAGGCGTCATTGATGCCGGCGCTGGAGCACAAGCGTGAGCTGGCCTCGCCTTTCGAGGTGCGTCAGCAACTGCTGAAAATGCTCGGCGAGCGCGAATTGGGCCCGAAGGTCAGCTTGCTGGTGATCAATGGCCAGATTGTGTTGGACGGCGAAGTCCCCCAGGACGACGTGGAATTGGTGGCACGCATGCTCGGCCGGTTTGGCGAGCAGTTTGATACCGCCGTGCCGGTGTTGAGTCGTGTGCGGGTCAGCGACGGGACGCTGCCTTTCAAAATTCTTCAAATCGTCGGCGGGCCGAACGGCCACGTGGTCCTGGAGCAAGGCGATCGCCTCTTTGTGGGCGACGAAGTGGACGGTTTGCGCTTGGTACTTATCGATAACAACAAGGTGGTTTTCGATGGGCCACAACGTTATGAGGTGCGCTGGTGAACGATAACCTGCAAGAGCGTCTGGAAGCCTGGCAGCAGCGTCAGTCCCAGGCATTGACGCGCTTTGCGCCCGTCATCCAGCGTGGCCGCATCCAACGCGTCAACGGCATGCTGTTGCAATGCCGGTTGCCCGAGGCGCGCATCGGGGATTTGTGCCGGGTGGAGAAGTCACCGGGTGACGACATGCTCGCCGAAATCATCGGTTTTGATCAGCAGGATGCGGTGCTCAGTGCCCTGGGCAATCTCGAAGGCGTGCGGGTGGGTGCCGGCGTGGAGCGTCTGGGCGTGCCGCACCGAGTACGCGTCGGTGATGACTTGCTGGGCCAGGTGCTGGATGGTTTTGGCCGACCGATTGCGGGCGACGGGCCCAGTGCGTTTGTCGAAATCGCCAGCGGTGACGCAAGCCCGGTGTTGTGCGAGGCCCCTTTACCCACGGAGCGCCCACGCATCAACCGGGCGTTGGCCACCGGCGTGCGCTCGATCGATGGGCTGTTGACCTTGGGCGAGGGCCAGCGCGTCGGTTTGTTTGCGGGCGCGGGGTGCGGCAAGACGACCTTGTTGGCCGAAATCGCGCGCAACGTTGATTGCGATGTGATTGTGTTCGGTTTGATCGGCGAACGGGGCCGCGAGCTGCGCGAGTTTCTCGATCATGAGTTGGACGACGCGCTACGGGCCAAGGCGGTGCTGGTCTGCGCCACGTCCGACCGTTCCAGCATGGAGCGCGCCCGGGCCGCCTTTACGGCGACGGCGCTGGCCGAAAGTTTTCGGCGCAAGGGCAAGCGGGTGCTGCTGTTGATTGACTCCTTGACGCGTTTTGCCAGGGCCCAGCGCGAAATCGGTTTGGCCGCGGGCGAGCCGTTGGGCCGTGGCGGTTTGCCCCCGTCGGTCTACAGCCTGCTGCCGCGTCTGGTCGAGCGCGCCGGGCTGACCCGTGACGGCGTGATCACGGCGATCTACACGGTGCTGATCGAGCAGGATTCGATGAGCGATCCGGTGGCGGACGAAGTTCGTTCGCTGCTGGACGGGCATATCGTGCTGTCACGCAAGCTGGCTGAGCGCGGCCATTATCCGGCGGTCGATGTGCTGGCCAGCCTTTCACGAATACTCAGCAACGTCGCAGAGCCTGGGCATATTCAGGCCGGTACGGCGTTGCGGCGCCTGCTGTCGGCTTATCAACAGATCGAACTGATGCTCAAGTTGGGTGAATACCAGCCAGGCAGCGATGCACTGACCGATATGGCGGTGGACAGCCGCCAGGCAGTCGATGGTTTTTTGCGTCAGGACTTGCGTGAGCCCACGCCGGTCGCGATGACCCTTGAGCAACTGACGGAGCTGACCGCGTATGTCCCATTCTGAGTCGCCTCCTGCGGACCCGATACTTGGCGAAATAGAGACCCTGCGACGCTTGCGCAGGCACCGTGCAGACCGTGCCGAACGCGCGCTGCGTGAGGCCAAAAGAACCCAGCAGGCCTTGTTGGCGAACATCCGCGAGGCAAAGGACACCCTTGAACAAACCCGGCTGGATGAGGCCGAGCAAAGTGCGCAAATGCTCAGCGAACACCAAGGGCAAGTGTTGACCTTTCAGGCGCTCAAAGCCTGGAGTGCCCAGGAGCAGACATTGTCCGCCAGCACCCGGCGCGAGGAAGGCCAATTGCATGAGCTGCAAGGCCAGCGGGAGCAGCAGGAAATTGAAATCGGCAGTGCCCAGAAGCAGGTCACCTTAAGCCTGCGCCAAGTCGAAAAACTTCAGGAATTGTCCATTTTGCTGGCTCAGGAGCCGACATGACCAAGGTGTCTACCAGCCCGCCAAAACGCCCGCGCCCGCGAGCACCCCGCAACGACCTCGCACAGGGCAATGCGCTCGCGGTGCCGTGGGAACACGTTCGCCTGTTTACCCAGCTGTTTGACGATGGTGGTGACAGGCGCGGTGGCGGCGCTTCTCTGGCCGGGCACAAGGCCTCCACCCAGGTGGCCATGATCGAAGCGTTGACCGAGCAATTGGCGCCGCGTGTGCTGGGCGCCTCGCAGTGGCCGCTGGTGGCGGTCCTGTACTTGCCGCGCCTGGGGCGGATCAACGCGACTGTGCGCCGTGAGACGGGCGCGTGGAGCATTGAACTGGCGGCGGAGGAAGCGTCCACCGCGCACTGGCTTGGCGGCGTACGGCAACGCTTTCAGGAAGGTCTTGAACAGAGCGTGGGCGTGCCGGTGAGCTTGAGCCTGGCCAGTGTGGGCCCGGCATGATGGCGTCGTTGCTGAACCTGCCTACGGTCAGGGCTGACGCGGTGGCTGCACGGCGTCGGATAGGGCATGGCTTGCGTATGCCGTTTCAGGTTGCCGAGCAGAGCGGTGAGCTGCTGCTTGAGCCCGGGCCTGCCCCGGTGGGCATCCAGCCGTTGTGCTTCGAGACAGCCTGCGGGGTGCTGGCGTTCGGAGAGCCCGGGCCGTTGTTCAGCCTGATGGGCGAGTGCCCGGTGACGCTGGCGCAGTCGGGCAACGATCCGGACTCCTGGTTTTGGGAGCTGTTCCAGCACCACCTCAGCACTCAGGTGCGCGGGTTGTTGGGTTACCTGCGCTTGCGGGTGACTGAGCACCCTTCGGACTTCGGTTGCAGCCTCACTGTGACCTTGGGCACGTCCAGGGTCGTGGGTTATCTGTGGCTGGCCCCCGAGAGTTTTCTCGCCTTGTGCGAAGCGGGGCCCTGGCAGCCTGTCGCCCGGCCGCTACCCGCGTTGTTTCAAGTGACGGTTGCCGTGCCACTGGGTCGCCTGCAGTTGCCCATTACGCAAGTGAGCAGCCTGCGCGCGGGCGACGTGTTGTTGCTTGAGCAGAGTTTTTTTCAAGCGCAGGGCGACGGCTATGTGCAGGTCGGCAGGCAACGCCTGCATGGGCGTATTGATGATGAGTCCGGGCCGCTGTGCCTGACCCTAACTTCTATTGAGGACATGTTTGTGGATGAGGATTTTGCAGCGCAGCAGCACTACCTTGGGCAGGAGGACGATACGCCGGTAGCGGATGTATTCGGCAACGAGCCGTTCGATGAATTGAGCATGGCCCTCAACGTGCGCTGCGGGACGCTGAACCTGACCCTCGGCGAGTTGCGCAATCTTGCTCCCGGCGCGGTGTTGGGGCTCGGCGGGTATGCGCCGGGCATGGCCGGGCTCTATTACGGCGACCGGCCTATCGGCCAGGGGCAGTTGGTCGAAGTGGACGGGCGGCTCGGTCTGCAATTAACGCGAGTGATGGTTTCCCGATGAGCTTTCAGGGGGTAGACCCTCTCGTTCTCGCGCTGTTTCTTGCGGCATTGTCGTTGATGCCGATGTTGTTGATCGTGTGCACGGCGTTCTTGAAGATCGTGATTGTGCTGATGATTACGCGCAATGCCATCGGTGTGCAGCAAGTGCCGCCGAGCATGGCTATCAACGGCATCGCGTTGGCCGCGACGCTTTTTATCATGGCACCGGTGGGGTACGAGATCGCCGAGGCCGTCAAGGTCACGCCGTTGAACCTGACCAACGTGCAGACGCTCCAGCAGACCGGGCTTGAAGCAATTAAGCCGTTGCGGGCATTCATGCTGCGCAACGTTGACCCGGATGTGCTGACGCACTTGCTGGAAAACACCGCGCGCATGTGGCCGGCGCAGATGGCGCAGGAAGTCCTGCGCGAGGACCTGATCCTGCTGGTGCCGGCATTTGTGCTGTCGCAGTTGCAGGCGGGGTTCGAGTTCGGGTTTTTAATCTATATCCCCTTCATCGTGATCGACCTGATTGTCTCCAACCTGCTCCTGGCATTGGGCATGCAAATGGTCTCGCCCATGACCATTTCCCTGCCGCTCAAGTTGCTGTTGTTTGTGCTCGTCTCCGGATGGTCGCGGTTGCTCGACAGCCTTTTCCTTTCTTACCTCTGAGCCCTCTATGGAACCGATCGTGCTGTTCAAGCAGGGCATGCTGCTGGTGGTCGTGTTGTCGGCTCCGCCGCTGATCGTGGCGGTGGTCGTTGGTGTACTGACCTCGCTGGTGCAGGCCCTGATGCAGATTCAGGACCAGACGTTGCCGTTTGGTATCAAACTGGTGGCGGTGGGTATCACGCTGGCTGTGACGGGCCGTTGGATTGGCGTGGAATTGATCCAGTTGATCAACCTGACTTTCGACATGATCGCCCGCTCGGCGCTGAACTGAGGCATTGCCTGTGTTGCTATACCTTGAGTTCCTGCCCAGCCTGCTGATTGGCATGGCGCGTATTTACCCCTGCGCGTTCCTGGTGGCGGCGTTTTGTTTTCAGCACATACGCGGTATGCCCAGGCACACGATCGTGATGGTCATGGCGCTGCTCCCCGCACCCGGCATCCACGCAGCGTTGGCGGGTAGCGACTACTCGGCGCTGATGCTCACCGGGTTAGTGCTCAAGGAGGCCATGCTGGGTTTTTTGCTGGGCGTGTTGCTGTCGATGCCGTTCTGGATGTTTGAGGCAGTAGGGGCGCTGTTGGATAACCAGCGGGGTGCCTTGGCCGGTGGCCAGTTGAATCCCTCGCTCGGCCCGGACGCCACGCCCATCGGCCACCTGTTCAAGGAGCTGGCGATTTTTCTTTTGATGGCCACCCTGGGCCTGGGGGCGCTGACCCAGGTGATTTGGGACAGCTACCAGATCTGGCCGCCGACCGCCTGGTTTCCGGTGGTGGGGCCTAATGGGTTCGGTACTTTTATCGCGCTGCTGGGCGATACCTTCACGCACATGATGCTCTACGCGGCGCCTTTTATCGCGGTGTTGCTGTTGCTTGAATTCGGCATCGCTTTGCTTGGGCTTTACAGCCCCCAGCTGCAAGTGAGTACGCTGGCCCCACCGGTCAAATGCCTGGCGGGCATTGGTATTTTGATCCTGTACTTTGCGTTGCTGCAGGACTTGATCGTCGGGCGCATGGTGCTGCTGGGCGACCTCAAACACTCTCTGGGCTTGATGTTCAAGGTACCGACGCCATGAGCGATTCGGGCGAGAAAAAGCACCCGGCCAGTGCCAAAAAGCTGCGCGACCAACGCAAGAAAGGCCAGGTCGCCCAAAGCCAGGATGTCGGCAAATTGCTGGTGTTGACCGCCATCAGTGAAATCGCGTTATTCACGGCCGAAACCAGTCTGCAGCGCTTTCAGCAACTGATGGTGTTGCCCCTGTCACGAATCGGCCAGCCTTTTGTTCACGCCCTGGAGGAAGTGCTGTTGGACGCCCTGGTGGTGTTCTTCTCGTTCGCCCTGTTGATGGTCGGGGTGGCGATTGCAGTGAAGTTGATCAGCAGTTGGATGCAGTTCGGGCTGCTGTTTGCACCGGAAACCTTGAAGCTGGATTTCAATCGCCTCAACCCGCTCAAACAAGCCAAGCAAATGGTCTCCAAGCAGTCGCTGATGAATGTGTTGATGGGCATCGTCAAGGCGGTGCTGCTGGGCCTGATTCTGTACGTGGTGATCGGCCCGTCATTGAACGCATTGATCAACCTCGCCAACAGCGACCTGCAAAGTTACATCCTGGCGCTTATCACCCTGTTTCGCCATTTGCTGCATGCGTGCCTGGGCCTGTTGTTGGTGCTGGCGCTGATTGACCTGACATTGCAGAAGTATTTCTTTGCTCAGCGCATGCGCATGACTCAGGTTGAGGTGGTCAAGGAGTACAAGGACATGGAGGGCGACCCCCACGTCAAGGGCCAACGGCGCCAGCTCGCACAGCAACTGGCTCAGGAGGAGCCGAAGGTCAAGCTGCCCAAGCTCGAAGAGGCTGACATGCTGGTGATCAACCCCACGCACTTTGCCGTTGCCTTGTACTACCGGCCCGGTAAAACCCCACTGCCGCTGTTGGTGGACAAGGGCACCGATGCCGAGGCGCGACAATTGATCGCCCGCGCCAAGGCCGCCGATGTGCCGGTCATCCAATGTGTGTGGTTGGCGCGTACGCTGTATGAGAAAAAGCTGGGGGCGAGCATTCCTCGCGATACGTTACAGGCCGTGGCACTTATCTACCGGACCCTGCGCGAGCTGGATGATGACGCCAAGCGTGAAACCCTGGAGTTGCCGGAGCTTGAACAGCGCTGATCAGCGAGCCATGCCGCCGTCCAAGGCTTCAAGGTTGGCCAGCGAGAGCATCCGGCTGAGCGTTGGCTCAAGTGCCGTGCGTTGCGCAGGCAGGGCATGCCAGATCACCAGGGCACGTTTGCCATCGAGATAAGCGAAGCAGCCCTCGAACGCGATGGCCTGTTCGAAGCGGCGTTCCAGGACGCGTTGCAACTGCCCGGCCTGTAACGCCTCGCCGGCTATTTGCAGGCTCAGCCCCTTGCGTGCGCCGACCTGCAGGGTGCACAGCTTGATTCCCGGGCAGAGCTGCAGGAGAGCGGCATCGCCGCTCTCCAGGCTGTCCAGGAACGCTTGGCGGTTCAAGTCATTGCCAGGTAGCCCCATTGCACTCATCGTTCCAGTGACACTGTCTGATAATCCGCGCGTTCGCCTGACGGGCCAGGGGCCACACGCATCTGCGGCGGCCACCAGACCACCAGCGTGTCAGCACTCGATTGCGGGCGTGTGCAGGAATCGCCTTTGCAGGTGGGCGTACAGCCGGCGACGAGCAGTGCCACACCGATCAGGGTGGCGTACAAGAGTCCGTGTTTCATGGCGTAGTCTTCTGGGTTGGGGTGAGGAGGGAAGGGCGGGTCACGCCAATGTGTTCATCCTTCACGACGGGACGCATGGCGATGAATACTTCGGCTTCCTCACCCGGTTTGAGCCAGGCGCGCGGCCAGACACTGACCGCCAGGGTCTGCGAGTTGCTGCATTCATTTTCATCGATACGCACATTGCGTTTGATCTGGTTGCGCAGCACCACCACCGCCACGTTGAATTGTGGGCCGGCGTACCATTGGCTGCGTTCAGTGTTGAGTGCCAACACATCGCGAGTGGTGCACAAGGTGTTCAAACCCAGGGGCATCGGCCCTGCCTTGAAGCCATCAGGCACTTGCCCGCTGACGAGACGCGCCAGGGTACCGGTGATCTCGCTGCGCTTGATCTCTGGCTGGTGGGGAGAAAGGCGGCGGGCCAAGGGTTTGAGGGCGGCTTGCAATTCAGCCTGGTCCTCTTGGGGCAAGTAGCGTGAAGGGTCGGCCTGATCGCCGATGACCCGTGGGGTCAGGATGAACAGGCGTTCGCGACGATTATTCAGGCGCTCAGTCGAGGAGAACAACGCCTTGCCCAGCAATGGGATATCTCCCAGCAGTGGCACCTTGCTGCGCTTGTCTGTGTTGTTCGTGACGTGGAACCCACCGACCACCAACGAGCGTTTTTCCGCCATCACCGCTTGGGTGCTGACCTTGCCTCGGCGTACATCGAGGTCTTTGATCGAGGGGTTGGACTCATCGAAATTGCCGTCTTCAATATCCACCACCAAGTGAATCTGATGGCTGCCGCGGCTGGTGATGACCCGGGGTACTACCTGAAAACTGGTACCGACGGTGACCGGCAAAATGGTTGCGTTCTCTGTACCCGCCTCCAGGAATCGCGTGCGGTTGAAGTCGATGACCGCCGGCTGGTTTTCCAGGGTGAGTACCGAGGGGTTGGAGACCAGGGTTGCCAGGCCTCGGACCTCCAAGGCGCGTACGGCGGCGATGAAACTGTCACGGTTGGCAATGGCCAACTGTGAGGTGGTGCCGGGCGCTACGCTGGCGCCGCCACGGAAACGGCTGTTTTGAAAGCCCCAGGTGACCCCGAATTCGTTCAGTTGCGTGCGCTCGATATCAAGGATGATTGCGTCGATCTCCACCAGTTTGCGCGCGACGTCGAGTTGGGTGATCAACTCGCGGTACATCGCCTGGCGCTCCGGCAGGTCGTAAATCAGTACCGCGTTGTTACGCACGTCGGCCTCGACACGGATGCGACTGGTTGCCCGTGAGGCGCGCGGGGTGAGCGATGCGCCGGTCGCCAACTCCCCGCTGTTCGCTGACGTGCCGAGCATTTGCTCCAATAGCGGGTTACTCAGCCGGGGGACGTTCGGCGTCACCATGGCGTTTTGCGACTGGGCGCCGGGGGGCTGGCTCGCGCTTGAGAGTGCGGAGGGCGTGCGCGGTTCCAGCAACCCGCGCAGCATGGTGGCGATGCCCGGGATGGTCAGTTTTTCACCGCGATAATCCACCACGCGGTCGGTCGCGTTGGCGAACTTCAGCGGATAACTCAGTACGCTCTGTTTTTCATCCGGTGTGCGGCGCTGGCTGCTGAATTGTTTGATCTGCTCGATATAGCGCTTGGGGCCCGAGACCAGCACCACGCCGTCTTCTGGCAGCTCGCCCCAGCCGAAGCGGCTATCGAGCAGGCCGATATCGGTCAGTGCTTGCTTGAGATCGGAGAGGGTCTCGGAGGAGACTTCCAGTCGCGCCGACTCTTGCTGGTCCAGTGTGCTGATGTACAGGGTGTTGTTGTACATGTACCACTGGAAGCGGTGCTCAACGCCCAGCCTGTCGAGCAATGACTGGGGAGTGTTGGCGCGTATCTTGCCATTGACGAGGTCTTCCAGCAGGCCTTCGACCTGTAGCTGAATGCCAAAGGTTTGCGCGAAATCTTCCAGCACTTCCCGTAGGGGCTTGTGCTGCGCCTCATAGGCGTAGGCCGTGTTTTTCCATTCGGGCGGAATGGCGGCCAGGGTGCTTTCCAACGGCGCCAGCAACCAGGGCAGCAGCATCAGGCTGCGCCAGTGACTACTTTTGGTCGCGCACGCAGACGAGTCGGCGCACAAACCAATGCGTTTGTGGGGCTTGTTGTACATGGAGGGTTCTCTGATTAATGCGCCAGCGAGCGTAGCGACAAAGAGGGGCGCGGGAGTGCCGGCCGAAGTTGGCGCGCGATCATCGCGCGCCAGGCGTCACGTTGGTTGAGCAGGTTTTCGACGCCGCTCAAGACGTGCTTGTCATCCAGATCATCCGGTAGGGGCAGGCACTGGACCAGCCACAGCGCGCCACTGTCCGGCGCTTGCGCCAGGGCGCCCTGGAAGTGGTTCAGGCTGGGTTCACCTGGCCGCATCCAGGTTTCCAGTTGCGCGTTATCGGGCCTGTGCAGCGTCAGTTGGACACCTAATCGCAGTGTGCCCGACAGGCGTTGCAGGGTAATTGCGTGGCCGTCTTCAAACAGGGTGAGTGAGTCTTCACGACCCCGCGCCCAGTGGATGATCAGGGCGTTCAACTTACTGCACGCCGTCGAGCGCAGTTTTGAGCAGCATGTGTTTGGCACGGATCTGTTCGTGAAAAGCCCACTTGGCGTTACGTTGCTGCAGGCCCAGTTCGAAAAGGTCGACATCGGCTTCGTCTATGTCCGGATCCACCATCGCCGTTTCCGCCCGATTTTTTTCAAGGTCGCTTCGTCGCGACAGTTGGCTCTTCAGGTTTGCGTAGAATTCCATAAACATTTACTCGTGATGTGTATGAACTATGTGGCGTGCAGATCGCCACCAGTTCCATGCGGATTAACGTTTTTTAACCCTAAGGATTGCCACGTTTCACCCAGGACGCTCACTTGAAAATGCGGCTTCGGTGACCAGCAATATCTTGCGCATCGAGGCCCAATCGATACGAAAGTCGCCTTCGTCTGTTTCCAGTACCAGTGTCTGCGGCCTAACCCGGTCATCCGCGCGAAGTACCCAGTGGGTGATGTCCAGCATGGCGAGCGATTGCTTCAGACTCTCCACTTCCTGCGGGTGACACAGGAGGGTTGCGGTGACGTTAGGAAGCTGTGTGGCCATCAATCGTTTGATCAGGGCGCTGAGGCGTTGCGCGGGAGGAATGTCGTCCAGCAGGCAACACAGCGCCTGGTCGGCGATCGACGTGGCGTATCGCTCCAGGTTGTCGCACAGGGTCTGGCGTTGGTGTTCCCACTCTTCGAGCTGGGCGTTGGCCCGTTGCCAGAACGCCTGGTGCGCTTGCTCAAGCAGGGCGTCGCGCTGTTCTGCTGCCTGGCTCAACACCTCATCTGCCTGGGCTTTGGCACGCTCCAGCATTTGGCTGGCTTGAGCGCTTTCCCTGAGCATTTCCTGGGTAATCAAGACAGGTGCCTGGCCGGCAGAGCTGTCGTATAAGTCAATTTTGCGTCGGCATAGCATCGTGGGGCAGCTCTTTCAGTTTAGGAAGTCTTCGTCGCGCGTGGTCGTCACCCGCCAGACGATGGCTTGCCAGAGCGTGTCGAGCCGGCTGTGTGCGTCTTCGAGTGAGTGAGATGTTGCTTCCATTTGCTGCACCCGTGGGCGTGAAAAACGTAAGCGAAGCCGTTGCCAGATGGCAGGCGGGACCCAGGCACGCAGGAGCTGCAGTGGATCGTCGTCAGGCTGCAACAACGCTTCAGGGCTTAACGCTTTGGAGAGACGCAGGCACCACAGGTGATGGATGTCGCTTACCGTTCCGTCGAGAGGGCGATGACAGGTGTTGCCCAGCAGAGCCAGCATCTGGTTGAGTTGTTCGGTTGAGGCGAGGGCCAGCCGAAGTACGGTGGTGTGAGGCGGCGGCGGCAGGCAGGGCTCGATGCCCAGGAGCTTGCTGATCCGCGTGTGCTGGGCACGACAAAGTGCGTCCACGCTTTTCTGGTCAAGTACACGCCAATCTGCGTGCGAGGCCTCCCAGGGAAGGGCCCACCATTGGGCCCAGGCCCGTTGTTCACTCATCGGGCAACGTTGCCCCATTGGGTGTCGCTTGCGCGCGCTTTCGGTTACGCCAGAACAGTCCGCCGGCCACCGCCAGCACGCTACCGACCACTAAAAACGCTACGCAGGCGCGCCAGAACGCGACGTCGCTTTCCGGGAGAAGGAAAGGCCCGAAATAGCCCAGTCGTTGTTGCTCCGTATAGGCTGTGGACGGCACAAAAACCACTGTCAGTTTTTGTGAGTTATCCACCGCAGTCGACATGCCGGGGATGCTGCTGGCGACCATACGGCGTACACGGGCGCGAATATTGTCGGGCTCAAGCCTTGGATCATGCTTGATAAACACCGATGCGGAGGCGGGCTGTACCGGTTCCCCTGGCGCGACACGTTCGGGCAGCACGACGTGAACGCGTGCGACGATAACGCCGTCGATGTTCGACAGGGTGGCTTCGAGCTCCTGGGACAAGGCATAGATGTAACGAGCGCGTTCCTCCAGAGGGGTGGAAATGACGCCCTCCTTGCGAAAGGTTTGCCCCATCGTGACACGTGCAACCTTGGGCAGCCCGGCGGCTTCCAGCGTACGAACCGCTCGGCTGATGTCCGAGGCGCTGACACGAACAGTCACCCCCTCTTTGGCCGGGATTTTTTGTGCGCGTATGTGTTTGTCCGCCAGTTCCGCAATGACCTCATTGGCTTCCTGTTCGGACAGTTGACGGTGCAATTCAACACTTTCACCGCAGCCGCTCAGCATGAGTACCAGCGATAACATGAGGCCCGGGGTCAGGAGACGGATCATTTTTACCTACTGCAGGTTGCTGATTTTTTCGAGGAATTGGGCGGTTTTACCGACGCTCTTGGTCAGCACCTGGGTAAGCAGCATAGTGTCTGAAAGGTTGCCGGCATAGTTGGCGCTGTCCTTTTCCTTGTTACCGGTACTGTAGGCACGCAGACCCTTGCTCAAGCCGGTGGTCGACTTGATCAGTTGATTGGATGCGTCGATCAGTAGGTTCGAGGACGGGGAGGCTGATGAAGCGGTGACGGGGCGTGCCGAACCTTCCAGCTGTGAGCTGAAAAAACTCACGTCTTCCCGGGGGAGTGTCGACTCTTGAGTGTGGGAGGGGTTCAGGGCGCCGTTGTTACCCGACATGAGGTTACGTTCTACACGCATAAAGGGCCTTCACGAGTGATGGAAGAAGCCTCTCCTGCCGACAGGCAGGAGAGGTTAGCGAGTTATCGCACTGCTTCAGCGTTCTTTTTGGCCTCGTTCGTTTCGTAAACCTTGTTGCTTCGCTCGAAGGATTTACGTTGCATTTGGTCGCGCTGCTCTTCCAAGTCCTCGTTCTTCCCGTTACCGCCGATAAGCGAGCCGCTGAGAGACTGGAGAAGTGAGGAAATACTGCTGATATCCATGTTGATGACTCCGTTGTTGGTGTATGAGAGATTAATGTTCAGCCAAGCTTTTCTCTGCGCAGAATGCAGACACTGAGAACTCTTGGCACTTTAACTGTGTAGCCCCTACCAACAAAAGCGTTTCAAATATTTCATCTGTGGATATTTAAAATTGTATTTCTTTGCTGTGGCAGCGACTGACATCAATTCAGTGATATATCCAATTGTTTCATCCTGTAGTAGAGCGTGCGTTTGGCGATGCGCAGTTCAACCGCCACCTCCTCTACGTTATGCGCATGACGGCGCAGCGACTCTTCAATCAGTATTTTCTCTATTTGTTGTAAGCGGTCTTTCAAGTTCAGTGGTGTGTCCTGGGCTTCCACCGCCGGCACTGTGAGCGGTGGCAGCCCCAGTACAAAGCGTTTGGCCGTAGAGCGCAGTTCGCGCACGTTGCCCAGCCAGGTGTGACATAGCAGTTGTTGAAGCAATTCATTGGAGGCGAGAGGGGCGGCGTAGTTGAAGTTATCGGCCTCCTGTCGAACCATGTCGAGGAACAAGGGCACAATCCGCTCGTGCCGTTCTCGCAGGGGGGAGAGCTTGATGTTGACGACATTCAGGCGGAAGTACAGGTCACGCCTGAATGTGCCTTGTTCGACCATCTCATGCAGTGACTGCTGGGCGGAGGCGATGACTCGCATGTTCACAGGGATGAAGCGGGTTGACCCCAGGCGCTCCACACCGCGGGCTTCCAGCACACGCAGCAGTTTGGCTTGCAGCGAGAGCGGCATGCTGTCGATTTCATCCAGGTACAGCGTGCCCAGGTGTGCGGTCTCGATAAAACCGGCCCGTGACTGCACTGCACCGGTATAGGCGCCGCTGTTGACACCGAAGAGCTGGCTCTCCGCGAGGCTTTCCGGGATGGCGGCGCAGTTGACGGCAACGAAGTTGCCGCGTCGGCCGGACAGGCGATGTATCCGTTGCGCCAAGGTATCTTTACCGGTACCGGTTTCCCCCAGTAACAAGATGTCAACATTGAGTGCGGCAGTCGTATTGAGTGTGCTTTCAATATCTACGTCCTCAATGAATGGGGCGTCTAGTTCACTTTCCTTTTGGTAGGCGGCCGACATTTTGCTATCACTTCACTATGAGTAGAGCGGTATTCAACGGGGGGCGCAGTAAACCGTAATTTATCCGGAGTGTCACTGTTCTTTAAGTAGGAAAACGTCTCGGGTTGTATTGAGGTTTTGAGGCGGACACTGCAAAAAGGTTAGTTCAAGTGTCGGAGTCGGAAAGTGCCAGGTTTATTCGTAGGATTAAACTTAAAGTTCGGTAGATTAGATGAGGTTTGTTTTGTTGGGTTAAAGACGTGAAGGCCTATATCACGTTACGGCGGTGCCAAACAGCAGCCACAAAAAAGCCGATGCAGTGCATCGGCTTTTTGTTTGCGACGAACGCCGCAGGTAACGCTTACACGTTGAAACGGAAGTGCATCACGTCGCCATCCTTGACGATGTATTCCTTGCCTTCCAGGCGCCATTTACCGGCTTCCTTGGTACCGGCTTCACCCTTGTACTGGATGAAGTCGTTGTAGGCGATGACTTCGGCGCGGATAAAGCCTTTTTCGAAGTCGGTGTGGATCACGCCAGCGGCCTGTGGTGCAGTGGCACCGACTTTGACGGTCCACGCGCGGACTTCTTCGACACCGGCAGTGAAGTAAGTCTGCAGGTGCAGCATTTCGTAGCCCGCACGGATTACACGGTTCAAGCCAGGTTCTTCCAGGCCGAGGGCCTCGAGGAACATGTCTTTCTCTTCGCCGTCATCCAGCTCGGCAATTTCTGCTTCGATCTTGTTGCACACCGGAACAACGATGGCGCCTTCTTCGTCGGCAATAGCCTTGACCACGTCGAGCAGCGGGTTGTTCTCGAAGCCGTCTTCAGCAACGTTGGCGATGTACATCACCGGCTTGGTGGTCAGCAGATGGAAGCCTTTGATCACCGCTTTTTCGTCGGCATTCATGCTCTTCATCAGGCTGCGCGCTGGTTTGCCCAAGGTGAAGTGAGCGATCAGTTGCTCCAGCAGGCCTTTCTGGACCACTGCGTCCTTGTCGCCGCCCTTGGCGTTACGCGCGACTTTCTGCAGTTGCTTTTCGCAGCTGTCGAGGTCGGCGAAGATCAGTTCCAGGTCGATGATCTCGATGTCGCGTTTCGGGTCGACACTGTTGGAGACGTGAATCACGTTCTCGTCTTCAAAGCAGCGGACCACGTGGGCGATGGCATCGGTTTCCCGGATGTTGGCCAGGAACTTGTTGCCCAGACCCTCACCTTTCGACGCGCCGGCCACCAGGCCCGCGATGTCGACGAATTCCATGGTGGTCGGCAGGATGCGCTTGGGATTGACGATGGCCGCCAGCGCTTGCAGGCGCGGGTCCGGCATGGCCACGATGCCGCTGTTGGGTTCGATGGTGCAGAAGGGGAAGTTCTCCGCCGCAATACCGGACTTGGTCAAGGCGTTGAACAGGGTGGATTTGCCGACGTTGGGCAGGCCGACGATGCCGCAATTGAATCCCATGGTGTTTCCCCTCGGTAAGAGTCAGGCCTTCTGGCTGTGCAGGTTTTTCATCGCACGGTTCCATTCACCGGCGAAGATATCCGGCAGCACGCCGAGGGCAAAGTCGATGCTGGCATCGAGTTTTTCCTGTTCGGCGCGTGGCGCACGACCCAGGACGAAATTTGAAACCATACTGGCAACGCCTGGGTGGCCAATGCCGAGCCGCAGACGGTAAAAATTATTCTGATTGCCCAACTGCGCAATGATGTCGCGCAGGCCATTGTGGCCGCCATGCCCGCCGCCCAACTTGAGTTTGGCAACGCCGGGTGGCAAGTCCAGTTCGTCATGGGCCACCAGGATTTCTTCGGGTTTTATCCGGAAGAAGCCCGCAAGCGCCGCGACAGCCTGGCCGCTGCGGTTCATGTAGGTGGTGGGAATCAGCAGACGAACATCCTGACCCTGGTGCGAGAAGCGCCCGGTCAGGCCAAAATATTTGCGATCAGCCGTAAGGCTCACACCTTGGGCGTGGGCGATACGCTCAACAAAAAGGGCCCCCGCGTTATGCCGGGTCTGTTCGTATTCGGCGCCTGGATTTCCCAGGCCAACGATCAGTTTAATGGCAGTCACGACAGGGGCCCTTCCTTTGGAGTTGTGGATAACATCGCCAGACCTAAGTGCGGCGAAAGTGGACGGCAGGAGCTAACTTATCCAGAGATAAACTTCGCGTTGTCGCCCGCTTTCTCGCTACGTTCCGGTCCGCGATGTTTCCTCAAGCTCCGGCAATACAGAGTGAATTACTCTGCAGCGCCTTCTTCAGCTTCTGGTGCAACGCGTGGAGCGTGAACGTTTGCAACAGCTTTGTCATCACCGTGAGCCAGTGCAACAAACTCAACGCCTTTAGGGGCTTTGAGGTCGGACAGGTGAACGATGTCGCCGATTTCCAGAGCCGACAGGTCGACTTCGATGAACTCAGGCAGGTCTTTCGGCAGGCAGGTCACTTCGATCTCGGCAACAACGTGCGAAACTTCGCCGCCTTTCTTGACCGGGGCTTCTTCACCAACGAAGTGTACAGGCACGATAGCGGTCAGTTTCTGACCGGCTACTACGCGTACGAAGTCAGCGTGCAGCACGTGGCCTTTAGCTGGGTGACGTTGCAGTGCCTTGATGATGACGTTCTGCTTCTTGCCACCAACGTTCAGCTCGATGATGTGGCTGTAGGCCGCATCGTTTTCGAGCAGTTTGGCAACTTCTTTAGCCAGCATGCTGATGGATTCAGGGGCTTTTTCGCCACCGTAAACTACAGCTGGAACCAGGCTTGCGAGACGACGCAGGCGGCGGCTCGCACCTTTCCCCAGGTCGGAACGCAGTTCAGCATTCAAAGTAAAATCGTTCATGTTGTATCTCCAAAATAACCACATTCGCCCCAGCGTTTGCGACCAGCGCTAAAGGCGATATGGGCAAAAAAGCCCCGCCCCAACAGAATGCTGGGGCGGGGCGCTTTTCGTCAGTGGATGTTTCGTAAGGGCTGACCCTTAACGGAACATCGCGCTGATCGATTCTTCGTTGCTGATGCGGCGAACCGCTTCGGCAACTACCGGTGCGATATCCAATTGACGGATACGCGAACAGGCTTGAGCTGCTGCGGACAACGGGATGGTGTTAGTCACCACCAGTTCGTCCAGCATGGAGTTCTCGATGTTCTCGATCGCTCGGCCCGACAGCACAGGGTGTGTGCAGTAGGCGAAGACTTTTGCAGCACCGTGCTCTTTCAAGGCTTTGGCCGCGTGGCACAGAGTGCCGGCGGTGTCGACCATGTCATCAACCAGAATACAGGTACGCCCTTCGACATCACCGATGATATGCATCACTTCGGAGTGATTAGCTTTTTCACGGCGTTTGTCGATGATCCCGAGATCCACGCCCAAGGATTTGGCAACAGCCCGTGCACGCACGACGCCACCAATGTCCGGGGACACGATCATCAGGTTTTCAAAGCGCTGATCTTCGATGTCATCCACCAATACTGGGGAGCCGTAGATGTTATCTACCGGAATATCGAAGAACCCCTGGATTTGGTCAGCGTGCAGGTCAACCGTGAGAACACGGTCGATGCCTACCACGGTCAGCATGTCAGCGACGACTTTCGCGCTGATAGCCACACGTGCGGAACGCGGACGGCGATCCTGACGGGCATAACCAAAGTAAGGGATTACAGCTGTGATTCGAGTCGCTGAGGAGCGGCGGAAGGCATCAGCCATCACGACGAGTTCCATCAGGTTATCGTTGGTCGGAGCGCAAGTCGGCTGAATAATGAAGACGTCTTTACCGCGGACATTTTCATTGATCTCGGCTGTAATTTCGCCGTCGGAGAACTTACCGACAGAGATGTCACCGAGAGGGATATGCAGCTGACGTACGACACGTCGAGCCAGATCGGGGTTAGCGTTCCCCGTAAAGACCATCATCTTGGACACGCGCAGTACCTAGAGGCTGAGGGTAACCTGGATGAGTATTAGAAAATGGCAGGGGCGGCTGGATTCGAACCAACGCATGGCAGGATCAAAACCTGCTGCCTTACCGCTTGGCGACGCCCCTGTATTTGTTGCAACGAGTACCCAGTACTCGGTTCCTTTAGAGCAGACTTTGCAGCTTGCGATGCAACATCGAAACGTTGCTTCCCTTTGCTACAAACCCTGTAAGGGTCTCTGTAAGAAGGGCCGAGACTTTATCAGCTTCAGCTTTGTTTGGGAAGCCCCCAAACACACAACTTCCAGTTCCGGTTAATTTTGCTTCGGTAAATTTACCTAACAAATTCAAAGCGTTACGTACATCTGGATAACGCCTTGCTACAACCGGTAAGCAGTCATTTCGACTGTTTCCCTTGGGAACGGGGCGCACTTTAATGGGAGGAGAGTTACGTGTCAACAGTGGATCTGAAAAAATTTCTGCTGTACTTACAGATACTTGCGGAACAAGCACGACATACCACGGCTCTTCGGGGTATTCCGGGGTGAGTTTCTCGCCCACGCCCTCGGCAAAAGCCGCGTGCCCATGCACGAAAACCGGGACGTCGGCGCCCAGTGTCAGGCCCAGCGTGGCCAGGCGATCGAGGCCCCAACCCAGTTGCCACAAGTGATTCAGGCCGAGCAGCGTGGTCGCGGCATTTGAGCTGCCGCCACCGATGCCACCGCCCATAGGCAAAATTTTATCGATCCAAATGTCGATGCCGAGCGGGCAGCCGGATTGCTCTTGGATTTTTTTCGCGGCTCTCACGATCAGATTGCTGTCGTGGGGCACGCCTTCAAATTCGGTATGCAGCTGGATCACGCCATCGTCGCGTACGGCGAAGGTCAGCTCATCGCCGTAGTCGAGAAATTGAAACAGCGTCTGCAACTCGTGGTAGCCGTCTTCACGGCGCCCCAGAATGTGCAGCATCAAATTGAGTTTGGCTGGGGAGGGCAGGGTCAATGTGGCGACGGTCACGTTATTGCCCCAGCTTGCGCGGTTGCCATTCCTTGATCACCAACGTGACGTCAAGGTCGGTGCCATGCAGTTTGATGCGTTCGGGCAGCCAGTAAGCGCCCTGTTGCACGTAGCTGAGGTACTCAACCTGCCAGCCATCCTGCTCCAGAGTGGCCAGGCGACTGTCGCCGTTGAGGCTAAGGCGGCTCTTGCTGTCCGGCGCGGGCAAGCCGCGCACCCACCAGACCAGGTGGGACACCGGCAATTTCCAGCCCATCTGTTCTTCCAGCAAGGCTTCCGGCGTCGTTGCTTCATAGCGACCCTGGTTCGCCACTTCAAGGCTCACTTGCCCAGGTCGACCGGTCAGGCGCGCCGCGCCACGGCCAAGTGGCCCTGACAGGCGAATGTCGTAATAGTCCTGGCGCTGCAGCCAGAACAACGTGCCGCTGCCGGAATCTTTCGGCGCGCGAACGCCGACCTTGCCGTCGATCTGCCAGCCGTCGATGCTGCTGAGCTGCTCTTTGTGCTGTTTCCATTGCGCCTGGTTGCCCTGGCCTTCAACGGATTCACGGCTGCCAATGCCCGCGCAACCGGCGAGCAAGGCGATCAAACTGAAAACAATGACGTGGCGCAAAAACATAAATTTAAAGGGTCTCAGATCCGGTCAGGCGCTTGATGGTGCCGCGCAGGATGGGGCTTTCGGGTTGTTCCTTGAGGAATTTTTCCCAGATTTGTCGCGCTTCGCGTTGTTTGCCATTGGCCCAGAGCACTTCGCCCAGGTGAGCGGCGACTTCCTGATCGGGGAAGCGCTCGAGTGCCTGGCGTAACAAACGCTCGGCCTCGTCCAGGTTGCCCAGTCGGTAATTGACCCAGCCCAGGCTGTCGAGCACGGCCGGGTCTTCCGGGTTGAGCTTGTGGGCGTGCTCGATCAGCGCCTTGGCTTCGGCGTATCGCGTAGTACGGTCAGACAGGGTGTAACCCAAAGCGTTCAGCGCCATGGCGTTGTCCGGATCGCGCTTGATGATCAGGCGCAGGTCTTTCTCCATTTGCGCCAGGTCATTGCGTTTTTCCGCCTGCATGGCACGGGTGTACAGCAGGTTCAAGTCGTCCGGGTATTGCAGCAACGCTTGTTGCAGCAACTTCCAGGCGCGTTCGCCCTGTTTGTTGGCTGACAGGGTTTCGGCCTGAATCAGGTACAACTGGATGGCGTAGTCAGGTTCGGCGTCGCGTGCTGCCGCCAGGCGTTTTTCCGCCTCGTCGGTGCGACCGTTGCTCATCAGAATGTCGGCCTGGCGCAGTTGGGCCGGCAGGTAGTCATTGCCAGGGCCGACCTGGGCGTATTCGAGCAGGGCCGCTTGTGGGTCGTTGCGCTCTTCAGCGATACGGCCGAGGTTAAGATGCGCGGAGTCCACATGGCTTTCGCGCTGGATCAACTCCTCAAGGTAGCCCTTGGCCTCGTCCCAGGCCTTGGCTTCCAGGCATACCAGTGCCAGCGAGTAGCGCAATTCATCGTCGTCCGGGTATTGCTGGACCAGGTTGGCGAACTGCACTTTGGCGTCCTCCATGCGGTCCTGCTCAACCAGCGTGCGCGCATATGTCAGGCGCAGGCGCTTGTCGTCCGGGTACTTTTTGATGCTTTTTTCCAGCAGTGGAATCGCTTCCTTGCCGCGATTGAGGTTCTGCAGCAGGCGTGCGCGCAGCAAAATCGGGGCGATCTCGCCGTCTTCGGGCGGGTTCTGCTCCAGCAGCTTCAGCGCGGCGTCGGCTTCGTCATCCTGTTGCAACAGCAGCGCCTTGCCGAAAATCAACTGGCTGTTCTTCGGATGTTTTTGCAGCAGGCGGTCGAAACTCTTCATCAGGCCATTGCGAGTGTCCTGGTCGGTGTCGGCAGCCGACAGCGCGAGGAAGTCGAAATGCGTGTCGCCCTTGCCCTGCAGGACTTTCTCCATATAGACCATGGAGTCGTCATAACGCCCGGCGCGCGCCAGTTGAACGGCGGCCGCGCGCTGCGCTTCCAGATCGTCCGGTGCGTTTTTCGCCCAGATCAGCGATGTGTCCAGCGCGGCCTGGTCAGCGCCCAGGTATTCGGCGATGCGAAATGCACGCTCCGAAATGCCTGGGTCCTGGGTATTGATGGCCTGGGTCACGTAGTTATCCAGGGCAATATCGAAACGATTGCGCTGGCCGGCGAGTTCCGCCGTCAGCAGGCTGTAGATCGTTTCTTCATTGAACGAGGAATAAACCTTGGGCTTTTCAGGGGCGGGGGTGCTGTCTTCCACCGGCGGCGTACCGTCCGGCGACACGGGGGCCAAGGCCTGGCAGCCGCTGAGGAAGACAAAAGCAAGGAGCAACGCGGAAGATCTATTCATATAGGAAGAGGACGACTAACCTGCGGTCGGATCATCATGACACAAGCCTTCGGCCAAACATAACCGAGTCTCAGTGGGTGCCTTTATAGACACAAGGCATTAGGACAATAGCCTACGGTGGTTGTTCTGAATCATTCGAAGTAGGACAATTGTCGGCTTCCCGACATCATCAGCGATATTGAATGGCCTTCCTTGCACTCGGTATTAACCACAAGACTGCTTCCGTAGACGTGCGCGAGCGCGTGGCGTTTACGCCCGAGCAGTTGGTTGAGGCCTTGCAGCAGCTCTGCCGGCTCACCGACAGCCGCGAAGCTGCGATCCTTTCGACCTGCAATCGCAGTGAGCTTTATATAGAGCAGGAACATCTTTCAGCGGATGTGGTGCTGCGCTGGCTGGCCGATTATCACCATTTGGATCTCGAGGACCTGCGCGCCAGCGCGTATGTGCACGAAGAGGATGCGGCAGTTCGTCACATGATGCGCGTTGCCTCAGGGCTCGACTCGCTGGTGTTGGGCGAGCCGCAGATCCTCGGCCAGATGAAATCCGCCTACGCCGTGGCCCGCGAGGCCGGAACCGTGGGCCCGCTGCTGGGCCGCCTGTTCCAGGCCACGTTCAATTCGGCCAAGCAAGTGCGCACCGACACCGCCATCGGTGAAAACCCGGTGTCCGTGGCGTTTGCTGCCGTCAGCCTGGCCAAACAGATTTTCAGCGACTTGCAGCGCAGCCAGGCCCTGCTGATCGGCGCCGGTGAAACCATCACTTTGGTCGCCCGCCACCTGCACGACCTGGGCGTGAAGCGTATTGTGGTCGCCAACCGCACCCTGGAGCGCGCGAGCATTCTCGCCGAACAGTTCGGTGCGCATGCCGTGCTGCTCTCGGAGATCCCGGCCGAACTGGTGCGCAGCGATATCGTCATCAGCTCCACCGCCAGCCAGTTGCCGATCCTTGGCAAAGGTGCGGTCGAGAGCGCATTGAAGCTGCGCAAGCACAAGCCGATTTTCATGGTGGATATTGCCGTTCCCCGGGATATCGAGCCAGAAGTCGGCGAGTTGGACGACGTTTACCTCTATAGCGTCGACGATTTGCACGAAGTGGTCGCCGAAAACCTCAAGAGTCGCCAGGGTGCTGCCCAGGCTGCGGAGGAAATGGTCAGTACCGGCGCCGAAGACTTCATGGTGCGCCTGCGTGAACTGGCGGCAGTGGACGTGCTCAAGGCTTATCGTCAGCAAGGTGAACGCCTGCGCGATGAGGAGTTGGTCAAGGCCCAGCGTTTGCTGGCCAACGGCAGCAGCGCCGAAGAGGTGTTGATGCAACTGGCCCGTGGCTTGACCAACAAGTTGCTCCACGCCCCCAGCGTTCAGTTGAAAAAGCTTACTGCCGAAGGCCGCCTCGATGCGCTGGCCATGGCCCAGGAACTCTTTGCCCTCGGTGAGGGCGCGTCAGATAGCTCTTCGGATAAAAAACCGCAATGAAAGCGTCACTGCTCAATAAACTGGACGTGCTCCAGGACCGTTTCGAAGAACTGACCGCCTTGCTCGGCGATGGCGAGGTCATCTCCGATCAGACCAAGTTCCGCGCCTATTCCAAGGAATACGCCGAAGTTGAGCCGATTGTGGCTACCTACAAAAATCTGACGAAGGTGCAGGCCGACCTCGAAGGCGCCCAGGCGCTGCTCAAGGACAGCGACCCGGACATGCGCGAAATGGCCGTGGAAGAAGTCCGTGAAGCCAAGGACAAACTGGCCGAGCTGGAAGGCGACCTGCAGCGCATGTTGCTGCCCAAAGACCCCAACGACGGGCGCAACGTGTTCCTCGAAATCCGCGCCGGCACCGGTGGCGACGAGGCGGCGATTTTCTCCGGCGACCTGTTCCGTATGTACTCGCGCTATGCCGAGCGCCGTGGCTGGCGCGTCGAGATTCTGTCCGAGAACGAAGGCGAACACGGCGGCTATAAAGAAGTGATCGCCCGGGTTGAAGGCGACAATGTCTACGGCAAGCTGAAATTCGAATCCGGCGCGCACCGCGTGCAGCGGGTTCCGGCGACCGAATCCCAGGGCCGTATCCACACCTCGGCGTGCACCGTGGCCGTGTTGCCCGAGCCGGACGAGCAGGAAGCCATCGAGATCAACCCGGCGGACTTGCGCGTCGACACGTACCGCTCTTCGGGCGCCGGTGGTCAGCACGTCAACAAGACCGACTCGGCGATCCGTATCACTCACTTGCCGTCGGGCATCGTGGTGGAGTGCCAGGAAGAACGTTCCCAGCACAAGAACCGTGCGCGGGCCATGTCCTGGCTGTCGGCCAAGCTCAACGACCAGCAGACCAGCGCCGCCGCCAACGCGATTGCCAGCGAGCGTAAGTTGCTGGTGGGTTCGGGCGACCGCTCCGAGCGCATCCGCACCTACAACTTTGCCCAGGGCCGGGTCACCGACCACCGGGTCAACCTCACCCTTTACTCCCTCGACGAGATTCTCGCCGGTGGCGTAGATGCGGTGATCGAGCCCTTGCTCGCCGAATACCAGGCCGATCAATTGGCGGCGATAGGTGAATAAATGACCATCATTGCCAGCCTTCTGCGCGCCGCCGACCTGCCTGACTCGCCCACCGCGCGCCTGGATGTGGAGTTGTTGCTGGCCGCTGCCCTGGGCAAGTCGCGCAGCTACCTGCACACCTGGCCGGAAAAGATCGTCAGCAGCGAAGATGCGCTGACCTTTGCCGACTACCTGCAACGTCGTCGTGGCGGTGAGCCAGTGGCGTATATCCTCGGCCAACAAGGCTTCTGGAAACTGGACCTGGAGGTTGCGCCTCATACGCTGATCCCGCGTCCGGAAACCGAGCTGCTGGTGGAAGCCGCGCTGGAACTGTTGCCTGCCAACCCTGCCAGGGTTCTCGACCTGGGCACCGGCAGCGGCGCCATCGCCCTGGCCCTGGCCAGTGAACGCCCGGCCTGGCAGGTCATGGCGGTAGACCGCGTGCTGGAAGCCGTGGCCCTGGCCGAGCGCAATCGCCAGCGCCTGCACCTGAAGAACGCCACGGTGTTGAACAGCCATTGGTTCAGCGCCCTGCAAGGCCAAACCTTCGATCTGATCATCAGCAACCCGCCGTACATTGCCGATAACGATCCCCATCTGGTGGCCGGTGACGTGCGTTTTGAGCCCGCCAGTGCCCTGGTGGCCGGCCATGACGGCCTGGACGATTTGCGGTTGATCATCGCCCAATCCCCGGCCCACCTGAACGCCGGTGGTTGGCTGTTGCTTGAGCATGGCTATGATCAAGCCGCTGCCGTGCGTGACTTGTTACTGGGCGAAGGCTTTGAAGACGTACACAGCCGTATCGACCTCGGCGGCCACGAACGCATCACCCTGGGGCGCCGCCTGTGCTGAGCGATCAGGAGCTGTTGCGCTATAGCCGACAGATTCTGTTGCAGCATGTCGACATCGAAGGCCAGTTGCGCCTGAAAAATGGCCGCGCGCTGATCGTCGGCCTTGGTGGGTTGGGCGCGCCAGTTGCGTTGTATCTGGCCGCCGCCGGTGTGGGCGAGTTGCACCTGGCCGACTTCGACAGCGTCGACCTGACCAACCTGCAACGCCAGATCATCCACGACACGGACAGCGTCGGGCAGACCAAGGTCGATTCGGCCATGCGTCGTCTCACGGCGATCAACCCGGACGTCAAACTGCTCGCCCATCGCACAGCGCTGGATGCCGATTCACTGGCGGCGGCGGTGGGGGGCGTCGATGTGGTGCTCGACTGCAGCGACAACTTCTCGACCCGCGAAGCCGTCAACGCCGCCTGCGTCGCTGCCGGCAAGCCATTGATCAGCGGCGCGGCGATTCGCCTGGAGGGGCAACTGTCGGTGTTTGATCCGCGCCGCGCCGAAAGCCCTTGCTACCACTGTTTGTATGGGCACGGCAGCGACACTGAACTGACGTGCAGCGAGGCCGGCGTCGTCGGCCCGTTGGTGGGCGTGGTCGGCAGCCTGCAAGCACTGGAAGCCTTGAAACTGCTGGCCGGTTTCGGTGAGCCGTTGGTGGGGCGGCTGTTGCTGATTGATGCCCTGACCACGCGTTTTCGCGAATTGCGCGTCAAACGCGACCCGGGTTGCAGCGTGTGTGGGACCCAACATGGTTAAGGATGCGCCAATTGGTGTGTTCGATTCCGGCGTCGGCGGCCTGTCGGTGCTGGATGAAATCCAGCAGTTGCTGCCCCATGAGTCGCTGCTGTACGTGGCTGACGGCGGGAATATCCCGTATGGCGAGAAGTCTCCGGCGTTCATTCTCGAGCGCTCCCGTACCGTCGCGAAGTTTTTCCGCGAGCAGGGTGCCAAAGCCTTTGTGATTGCCTGCAACACTGCGACCGTCGCCGCCGTGGCCGATTTGCGCCAGGACTATCCCGACTGGCCCCTGGTGGGCATGGAGCCGGCGGTCAAGCCGGCGGCTGCCGCCACCCGCAGTGGCGTGGTCGGTGTACTCGCCACCACCGGCACCCTGCAAAGCGCCAAATTTGCCGCCTTGCTCGACCGCTTTGCCACCGATGTGCGGGTCATTACCCAACCGTGCCCAGGGCTGGTGGAGTTGATTGAAACCGGTGACCTCAAGAGTGCCGCCCTGCGCCAGATGTTGCAGGGTTATGTCGAGCCGCTGCTCAGCGCCGGTTGCGACACCATCATTCTCGGCTGCACCCATTACCCCTTCCTCAAGTCGCTCCTGGCGCAGATGCTTCCCCCAAGCATCATCCTGATCGACACCGGCGCCGCCGTGGCGCGTCAGCTCAAGCGGCTGCTGGGTGAGCGCAACCTCCTGGCTGGCGCAAACCCTGAGCCTGCACAGTTCTGGACCAGCGGTGACGTCGATCACCTAAGAAATATCCTACCAACACTATGGAAATCTCCTGGAGTTGTGCGTAGTTTTGGTTCGTGAAAAATTCGTGAAACGTCGGCGTTAGAAGCTGAACTTCTGACACCACGCCAGCTTCTATAACGAGTTAGCTTGTACAAAACCATACAACTTCGTTCTCAAAGGACTGTTTCTTATGAAGCGCTTGTTCTGTTTGGCTGCGATTGCGGCCGTGGTGGTAGGGCACTCGGTTTCGGCGCAGGCTGCCGGCCTGGAATTGGGTGTGGGGAGCACCAGTGAGTCGACCATGACCTATCGACTTGGGCTGACGTCGGATTGGGATAAGAGCTGGTGGCAGAGCGATACCGGCCGACTGACGGGCTATTGGAGCGGCGCCTACACGTATTGGGATGGCGACAAGCGCGCCAGTGTGAGCAGCCTGTCATTCTCGCCGGTATTTGTGTACGAGTTTGCCGGTCAGTCGGTCAAACCCTATATCGAGGCGGGGGTCGGCGTGGCCGTGTTCTCACGTACGCGGGTCGAAGACAACAACATCGGCCAGGCCTTCCAGTTCGAAGACCGCCTGGGCTTTGGTTTGCGCTTTGCCGGTGGGCATGAAGTGGGCATCCGCGCCACGCACTATTCCAACGCGGGTATCAGCAGCAATAACGACGGGGTAGAGAGCTATTCGTTGCACTACACGTTGGCGTTGTAATGCGTTAGAGACGACTTTTCAGACCGGCGCAAAATTAAATGTGGGAGCGGGCTTGCTCGCGAAAGCGGTGTATCAGTCAACTCTTCGGTGACTGACACTCTGCCTTCGCGAGCAAGCCCGCTCCCACATTTTGATTTTCATCGGTCTCAGGTTCAGCGGTAAGCCGTCGCAATCCCTTCGCGCTCGGTCAAGCACTCCGGTGCGCCCATCTCGAATTCCCGACAGATCAGCGGGCGTCGCTCGTAAATCGTGCACATCATCGTGTCCCGATCCAGCGCCGCGCACCAGCCGTCATCCAGGCGCAGCATCACTTCGCCGCCCCAATCGTCGGTATCGATATAACGCTCCGGCACGCCCGTGTCGGTGATCAGCATGACTTCCAGCTGGCAGCAACAGGCCGCGCACGTCGAGCAGGTGACGGCGGGTTCGGTGATTTGAGTGTGCGGGATGTTAGTCATAGGCGCGCAGTGTAAGGCAAGCGCATCAACAGCGTGTGATTGCACTGACGGACGTCAGTGCCCGAGTTGCCGTGCGATCCAGTGCATCACCGGGAACAGGATCGCCCAAAGCAGGCCCAGGCCGATCATGGTCGGCACAGTGCCGTACCCGAAACTCACACCGGCCAATTGGCTGCCAGCGTAATAAGACAACGGCCCGCCCATCGCACCTAATAAGCTGGCGCGCCACCAGGGCTGCGCGCTCCAGGCCAGGCAATGGCGCAGCGTGGTCGCCAGCAAAGCCCACAGCAGCACCAGCCAGAAAGGTATCAGTGGCCCCGGAAAGCTGAAGTGAAAGACGCCAAAGGTGCGCAGCGAGGTGTCGATGACGGTGCCCAGCAGGGTCACGGCGAGGATCACTTGCCCCTCCGCAGACCATGCACTTATCCACAGCAGGTGGATGGCCAGCACTGCGCCCGCTACCAGCAGCCATCGGCTGTCACCGCCCAGTACGCAGGCAAACCAGCCGCACTGGAACAGCACGGCATTCGCCAGCGGTTTAAGCACTGAAACGCCCGAGCAATGGCGGGTTGATGGCCGCCGGCTTGGCCAGCAGCAGTTGCGCGGTACCAATTGTTCGTTCCATGAATCCGCCTTCGCAATAGCACAAATAGAATTCCCACAAGCGCAGGAAATACTCATCGTAGCCCAGCTCTGCGAGGCGGCCATGGGCGCGACGAAAGTTCTCATGCCACAGGCGCAAGGTTTTCGCGTAGTGCAGGCCGAAGTCCTCCATGTGCAGCAGGTTCATGTCGGTGTCGCGGCTGACGATGTGCAGCATGTTCTGCACACAGGGCAGGGCGCCACCGGGGAAAATATAGCGCTGGATGAAGTCGACGCTGTTCTTGGCCTGCTCGAAGCGCTGTTCACGAATAGTGATGGCTTGCAGCAACATCAACCCGTCGCTCTTGAGCAAGTGCGCGCACTGCTTGAAGTAGGTCGGCAGGAAGCGATGGCCCACCGCTTCGATCATCTCGATGGACACCAGCTTGTCGTACTGGCCGGTCAGGTCGCGGTAGTCCTGCAACAACAGGGTCACCTGGTCCTTGAGCCCCAAGGCCTCGATGCGTTTTTCAGTGTAGGCAAACTGTTCTTTGGACAAGGTTGTGGTGGTGACTTTGCAGCCATAATGCTGCGCCGCGTACAACGCCATGCTGCCCCAGCCGGTGCCGATTTCCAGCAAATGGTCAGTGGGTTTGAGCGCGAGCTTCTGGCAGATGCGTTCCAGCTTGTTCAGTTGCGCCTGTTCCAGGGTGTCGTCGGGCGTCAGAAATTGCGCGGCCGAATACATCATGGTCGGGTCGAGGAATTCTTCGAACAGGTCGTTGCCCAGGTCGTAGTGGGCGGCGATGTTTTTCTGTGAGCCTTTGCGTGTATTGCGGTTGAGCCAGTGCAGGCCTTGGGTGAACGGCCGTGCCAGGCGCGCCAGCCCGCCTTCCATGGCGTCGAGCACCTCCAGGTTACTCACCATCACGCGCACCACCGAAGTCAGGTCCGGCGTGGTCCAGTAACCGTGGATAAACGCCTCGCCGGCGCCTATCGAACCGTTGGCCGCCACCAGGCCCCATACCGCTGAGTCGAGGATCTGGATTTCCCCCAGCAGGTGCGCTTCGCGTGCGCCGAACACTTGGCGTTCGCCGTCCTCGATCACCACCAACTGGCCGTGGCGCAGCTGGCTGAGTTGACGCAGCACCGCCTTGCGCAGCAGCGCGCTGGTCATGCCGTTGACGTTCAGGCGGTTGGTTTTGACCGATAAGCTAGGGGATTTCATGGCGGCGATCCTTGGTATACCCGACTGCGGTGCGAGAGGCGCCATCGGCGGCCTGATGAGGAAAAATCGGTGTTCGTTTGAGCAATAGGCGCATGGCCTGCCAGTAAATGGCGAGGCAGGTTTTGGCGGTCATCCACGGAAAGCGCCACAGGTAGCGATGCAGGCTGGCGCGGTTGAGCGCTTCTTTGTGCAGGCTCAAGGTGGCGTCGAAGACTTTCAACTCGCCTTGCCAATCGGCCATGTGCACGCCGAGCTTGGCGGCGGGCGGGCTGAAGCTCATGCGGTATTCCAGGTCGCGCGCCAAAAACGGCGAGACATGGAAGGCCTTGGCCACGGCGAAGTGCTGATGCTCATCCGCGCCGAGGGCCTGGGCCGGCAGCACGTAGTGATAGCGCTCGCGCCATGGGGTGTTGGTCACTTCACACAGGATCGCGGCCAGTTGGCCATCGGCCTCGAAACAGTAGAAGAAACTCACCGGGTTAAAAGCCAGGCCCCAACTGCGGGCCTGGGTCAGCAGGCAGATAACGCCCTGGGGTGTACGCCCCAAGGCCTTGCCGACTTCCTGGCGCACGGCATCGCTCAAGCTCATGCCGTGGCGGGTAAATTCACGCAGGTAATCCTGCTGGCGAAAGCCGAAGGGCGCCAGCCAGCTCGTGCCGGCCAGCGGCGACAAGCCGAGCACTTCGTCTTGTTCGCTTAAATCCAGGTACAGCAGGCCGATGCGGTAGCGAAAGGCATGGGCCTTGGGCGCAAACCGGCGATGGGCGATCCAGCCGCTGTACAGGGCGCTGTTCACAGGGTTTCTCCAAAGGCTTGAGCCACGCGCAATGCGCTGACCACGCCATCTTCATGGAAACCGTTGGCCCAGTAAGCGCCGCAATAAAACGTATTGCGCGCACCGAGCAATTCTTCCCAACGCCCTTGGGCGTCCACAGCGGCAAGGCTGTATTGCGGGTGGGCGTAGGTGTAGCGCGCGAGAATTTTCAGCGGGTTGATCATCGGCGTCTGGTTCAGGCTGACGCAGAAGGTGGTGGCGCTGTCGATACCTTGCAGGATGTTCATGTCGTAGGTGACGGCGGCCTGGGTTTGCGCAGTGCCGGTCAGCCGGTAATTCCAGCTGGCCCAGGCCAGTTTGCGGTCCGGCAACAGGCGCGTGTCGGTGTGCAGCACCACATCATTGTCGGCGTAGGGCAATGCGCCGAGGATCTCTTGTTCGGCCTGGCTCGGGTCGGCCAGCATGGCCAGGGCCTGATCGCTGTGACAGGCGAACACCACGCGATCAAATGTTTCGCTGCCGGCAGGGCTGTGGATAACCACGCCGTCGTCTGTGCGTTCTACTTTATGCACAGGGCAATTGAGGCGGATCTGCTCGCGAAAACTGCGTGTCAGCGGCTCGATGTAGCTGCTGGAGCCCCCTTCGATCACGCACCACTGTGGCCGGTTGCTGATCGACAGCAAGCCGTGGTTCTTGAAGAAACGCACAAAGAATTGCAGCGGAAACCCCAGCATGTCGGTCAGGGACATCGACCAGATCGCTGCGCCCATCGGCACGATGTAATGCCGGATAAACCGCGGGCCGTAACCGCCGGCTTCGAGGTAGTCGCCGAGGGTCATCTGCGCGCTGATCCGCTGCTCTTGCAGGTCCAGCGGCGCTTGGCGGTTGAAGCGCAAAATGTCGCGCAACATGCCCCAGAACCCAGGCGACAGAATATTGCGCCGTTGCGCAAACAGGCTGTTGAGGTTGTTGCCGTTGTACTCGAACCCGGCATTCTGGTCACACACCGAAAAGCTCATCTCGGTGGGCTTGAACTTCACACCGATCTGCCCAAGCAGGCGGATGAAGTTGGGGTAGGTCCAGTCGTTGAACACGATAAAGCCGGTGTCCACCGCATAGCTTTTGCCCTCGACGGTGACGTTGACCGTGTGGGTATGCCCGCCGATCCGCTCGCCCGCTTCGAACAGGCTGATGTCATGGCGGCGGCTGAGCAGGTACGCGCTGGTCAGCCCGGCGATGCCGCTGCCGATAATGGCGATCTTCACAGTCTGTCCTTCTGCGGCGGAGGGCTGCGCAGCATGCGTTTGCCGATGATCAGTTGGACGCGGTTGGGCAGCTTCGACAGCGGCCACAGGGTGGCGATAAACAGCGCGGGAAAGGCGATTTCCAGCGGGCGTTTGCCCAGTTTGGCAAAGATATGTTTCGCGGCCTTGTCGGCTGACCAGCTCAAGGGCATCGGGAAATCGTTGCGCTCGGTCAGCGGCGTGTCGACGAAACCCGGGCTGATGACCGTGACGTCGATGTTCTCGGACGACAGGCTGATGCGCAGGGATTCGAACAGGTAGCGCAGCCCGGCTTTGGACGCGCCATAGGCTTCGGCACGTGGCATCGGCAGGTAAGTCACGGCGCTGGCCACGCCCACCAGGTGCGGTGATTGCCCGGCGCGTAACAGTGGCAGCGCGGCTTCAATGCAATAAGCGCTTGCCAGCAGGTTGGTGCGCACCACGTGCTCGACGATGGAGGCGTCAAACTGCCGGGCGTCCACGTATTCACAGGTGCCGGCGTTGAGGATCACCGTGTCCAGTGAGCCCCAAACCACGCTGATGTGCTCGCCAATCTCGCGCACGGTCTGGCTGTTGGTCAGGTCGCCGGCCACCACCAGCACTTGTCCTGGATAACGTTGGGCGAGTGCTTCCAGCGGGCCTTTTGTGCGCGAGCTGAGGGCTACGTGGGCGCCGCTGTTGAGCAACTCCACGGCCAGCGAGGCACCGATGCCACTGCTGGCGCCGGTCAGCCAATATCGGCGGGGCGGTGTCAGGCTCATCCCATTCTCCTTTTCAGCAAACGGACTGCGGGGCCGAGTATTGGCAGGTGTTCATAGAGCAAGGCACCGGCATCGAAATAGTCACGATGGCGGTACACCTTGTCGCGCCACATCAGGTGTGAGCAGCCTTCCACGCGTATCACTTTTCCGCGGTTCAGTCGCGGGTGGCAAAAACTCATTTTCCAGCGCAAGTAGCCTTCGCCTTCGGCCACTTGGTCGAAGCCGTGAAAGTCGAAACGCAGCTGGCTGACATTGCTGTACAGCTCGGCGAAGTAGCGGTGCATCGCCGGTAAGCCATGCACTTCATGCAGCGGGTCGGTAAAGGCGATGTCCTTGCTGTACAGGCCGTCGAGCAGGTGCAGGTTGTGCTTGTCCAGCGTCGCAAAGGCCTGGGCGAACCGGGGCAGGAAGTCACTCATGTAAACCTCCGACCGCTTCGCGCGAGGGCAGGCTGCGGAAAGCGGCCAAGGCCCGTTCACGGGATTGCTTCAGGTCTACAATCGCGCGCGGGTAGTGCGCCACACCGAACAGGCCGCCGACGGCCTCGGGGTTGTGCACTTCCTTTTTATTCAGCGCGGCCAGTTCGGGTAGCCAGTGCTTGATGAACACGCCTTCACTGTCGAATTTTTCGGACTGGCTCAGCGGGCTGAAAATTCGGAAATAGGGCGCCGAGTCGGTACCGGTGGATGAGCTCCACTGCCAGCCGCCGTTGTTGGCCGCCAGGTCGCCGTCGATCAGGTGGCGCATGAAAAAACGCTCGCCCTCGCGCCAGTCGATCAGCAGGTTCTTGGTCAGGAACATCGCTACCACCATGCGCAGGCGGTTGTGCATCCAGCCGGTTTCCAGCAATTGGCGCATGGCCGCGTCGATGATCGGCAGGCCGGTGCGCGCTTCCTGCCAGGCGGCGAGGTCTTTGGGCGCATCGCGCCAGGCCACTGCTTCGGTTTCGGGGCGGAAGGCGCGATGGCGCGAGACCCTTGGATAGCCGACCAGGATATGTTTGTAGAACTCGCGCCATAGCAGCTCGTTGATCCAGGTGATCGTGCCCACATCGCCACTTTCGAACTCGCCCTGGTTGGTCTGCAAGGCGGCATGCAGGCACTGTCGCGGTGAAACCACACCGGCAGCGAGGTAGGCGGAAAGCTGGCTGGTGCCGGGTTTGGCCGGAAAGTCGCGTTCGTCCTTGTAGTAGCTGATCTGCTGGTCGGCGAAAGCGTCGAGACGGCGTCTGGCTTCGTCCTCACCGGCGGGCCAGAGCGCCCGCAAGGTTTCGCTGGGCGGCTGGAACCCTTCAACCTGTGTGGGGACGGGGTCGCTTTTCACGTGCGTTTTGGCTTGGGCTTTTGGCGTTGCTACCAGGCGCGGGAGGGCGCTGTGCAGGCGGCTGTAGCAGACTTTGCGGAACTGGCTGAAGACCTGGAAGTAGGTGCCGGTTTTGGTCAACACACTGCCGGGTTGGAAAAACAGCTGGTCCAGATAAGGGTGGAACGTCACGCCGTCGGCTTCCAGGGCTTTGGCGACGGCGGTATCGCGGCGGCTCTCGTGGATGCCGTATTCCTCGTTGACGTGCACCGACTCAATCGACAGTTCCCGGCACAGCGTGCTCAGCACGGCGGGGGCCTGGTCCCAGGTCGCGGCGGTGCGGATCAGCAAGGGAATGTTCAATGCGCCGAGCGCCTGGCTCAGGTGCTGCAGGTTGCGCAGCCAAAAGTCGACTTTGCAGGGCGCGTCATCGTGGGCCAGCCATTGTTCGGGGCTGATCAGGTACACGGCAACGACCGGGCCTCGCTGGCTCGCGGCGGCCAGGGCGGTGTTGTCGTTCAGGCGCAGGTCGGTGCGCAGCCAGATCAAATGCATTTAAAGAAGTCCACGCTGGATCAGTATCTGATGGGCCGACAACGGGTCTTCGGCCACGAACAATTCAGGGGTGTCACGGGTTAATACGGCTAACTCGGCCTGGTGGATGCATACCGTTGGTCCGGCAATCAATGTTGGGCAACTGACGCCGCCCAGCAGTTTCGGGAGCGAGGGCAGGTGCAGGGCCTTGCTCGAATACAGCAGCACGGCACGCGGTTGCAGGTGTTCCACGGCCAATGCCAATTCACCGGACGGCAAAGGCCAATCGAACACTTCCACGGGGCAATCGGCGCTGCTGGCGAGCCACGCGCTGAGCCACAGGTGCGGCTCCAGGGGCAGGTCGGAGTGGTTGACCAGCAGCAGCGGGGCGCCTTGCAGTTGGCGATTGTTGTGGTAGATCCGCGCGCCGAACTTGCTGCGCAGCCATGACAGGAAAAACACCCGTTCCATCTGCGCGCCGAATTGGCCCTGCCAGCGTTGTTCGAGCTCTTGCAGCAGCGGCAGCATCAATTGCTCGCACAAGGTACGTGGCGGGTAGAGCGCCATGGCCTGGTTGAACGCGTCGTCGACCCGGCGCTCGGCCAAGTCGCTGATCGCGGTCACCAGGTTCTGGCGCAACGCGTGCCATTCGTTTTCGACGGTTTCGGGGCTGATTTGGGCGGTGTCGATAAGGTTTTTTACCTGGCTGACCGGTACGCCGCGGTTGAGCCAGGTGAGGATGGTGTGGATGCGTTGCACGTGCTCGGCGCTGAACAGCCGATGACCTTTGGGCGTGCGCTGGGGCACGATCAAGCCGTAGCGGCGTTCCCAGGCGCGCAGCGTCACAGCGTTGACGCCGGTCTGGCGTGCCACTTCACGAATCGGCAGCCAGCCGTCTTCGAGGGCTTGGGTGATGTCTTCGCCTGGTTCGTCTTGCGGGGCAGCGTTCATGAGGTGCTTTTCATGGGTTAGATCGCATTGCGTAGGCTGAGGTTTTCCGGGTGCGGTTGCAGGTAGGCCTGCTGCGCGATGTAGCGGTCCGGGTGTTGGCGAAAGTGGTGTTTGAGCAGAGTAAGGGGCACCACCAGCGGCACGATGCCGTGGCGGTACTGGCCGATGACCGTTTGCATTTCCTGCTTGTCGTCGGCGCTGATGGCCTGCTTGAGGTAGCCGCTGATGTGTTGCAGCACATTGGAGTGGGTGCCCCGGGTGGCGCATTTTTTCAGGCCGATCATCAGTTCGCTGAAGTAACCGGCGGCCAACTCATCAAGGTTGATGCCCTTGCCCATGCTGCCCAGCAAGTGGCCAAGGCTTTTGTAATGCACGGGGCTGTGGGCCATCAGCAGGTATTTGTAGCGCGAGTGAAAAGCCAGCAGGCGGTGACGCGTCAGGCCTTCGGCCAGCAGCTGTTGCCAGCTGGCATATACGAATACGCGGGTCAGGAAGTTTTCCCGCAATACCGGGTCATTCAGCCGACCGTCTTCTTCCACCGGCAGGTTGGGGTGGCGTAAACAAAATGCCTGGGCGTAAATGCCACGCCCGCCGCCCTCTACTGGCGTACCGTTATCGCGGTAGACCTTGACCCGTTCCAGGCCGCACGAGGGCGATTTTTGCATGAAGATGTAGCCGCACAGGTCGGTATGTTCCGCAGCCATTTGCTGGCCGTAATCGTCCAACGGCTGCGTCACATTGAGCTCACGGCGCACGCTGCCGACGGCTTGCGGGTGGTCAGGGTCGCCCACCAGGCGGATCGGTTCGCGGGGGATGCCCAGGCCGATTGCGACTTCGGGGCACAGCGGCACAAACTCGAAGTAGTCGGCCAGGGTTTGGCTGCACAGCAGGGATTGTTTGTGTCCGCCGTTGAAGCGCACGTTCTCGCCTAACAGGCAGGCGCTGATGGCGATCTTCGGTTTTCCAGTGCTGGACATGTTCAAACCTCTCCGAGATTCCTGTACACACAGTTAAGCCTGTACAACTGGATCTCATCATAGGTTTGATGCTGTACAAGTCAATTATTTTGTACAAGTATTTGCGGGCAGGCTATTTCCAGCCGATTCGCCACACTTCAGCATTTTGCAGGGTTTGCCAGGCCAGGCGTTCGGTGCGCTGGGTCATGACGGCTTGCAGTTCGATGTCGAGCACGGTGCCTTCTTCATCACGAAACAGTTCGGTGACCAAGAAGTGTTTCTCCTTGTTGCGTGGATGCGCTGCTGTCCATTTCGACAGCAGCAATTTGGCTGGGTTGATGCGATTCATTGCAGGTGCTCGATCAAACGTCGCGCGGCTTCCTGGCCGCTGAGCCACGCGCCCTCGACCCGGCCGGACAGGCACCAGTCGCCACACACATACAAGCCCAGGTCAGCATCGGCCAGTACACCGAACTCATGGCTGCTTGAAGGGCGTGCGTAGAGCCAGCGATGGGCCAGGCTGAAGGACGGTGCGGGCATGGCGCTGTGCAGTAATTCGGCGAAGGCACCGTGCAGATGTTCGATCACCGCTTCCTTGGGCAGGTCCAGATGCGCCTTGCTCCAGGCACTGGTGGCGTGCAGTACCCACGTGTCGAGGGTGGTGTCGCGCCCAGGTTTACTGCGGTTGCGCGCCAGCCAGTCGAGGGGGCTGTCTTGCACGAAGCAGCCTTCCATCGGTGTATCCAAAGGTTTGTCGAAGGCCAGCGCAATCGCCCAGGTCGGGTCCATCTTCACCCCGGCGGCAGCACTCGCCAGCTTGGGCGCAGCGGCCAGCAGCGCGGTGGCTTGTGGTGCGGGGGTGGCGATCACCACATGGCTGAATGGGCCGTGATTGCCACCGTCCGCGTCCAGCAGGTTCCAATGCTGTTTGCCTTGGAACACTTCGGTGATGCGGCAACCGAACTCCACCGGCAAATCGTCGAGCAGCGCGCGGGTGATGGCGCTCATGCGCGGCGTGCCGACCCAGCGGATCTGTTCATCGGGGGAGGGCGTGAGTTGGCCGGACTTGAAGTTGTACAGCTGCGGTTTCCACTGTTCGGCCCAGCCGTTGCTTTGCCAGCGTTGCACCTCGTTGACGAAGCGCCGGTCGCGGGCGGTGAAATATTGGGCGCCCATGTCCAGCGCGCCGGCATCGCTGCGTTTGCTGGACATGCGGCCGCCACTACCACGGCTTTTATCGAAGAGTTGTACAGCGTGCCCCGCGTCTCTTAACGCTCGGGCGGCGGAGAGACCGGCGATGCCGGTGCCGATGATCGCGATGGGAACAGTCATGGGAGGCCTCGTTTTACCGTTGGGTACAGACTACGCCGACACCAATAGCTGTACAATATTGTTTTTTGGTATAAGTTTTGGCGTACCTGTTCTTGTGGCGTGACCTATGGTTAAAGCTGAGGCTTAAACCAACGTAACGCCCCCTTACATAAAATCCCTGCTTATAAAATAGACTAGCGATGGGCGGCAAACGTTACATGAGGAGGAACCCATGCATATTTTGCTGACCGGCGGTACTGGCTTGATTGGTCGCCAACTCTGCCAGCACTGGCTTGCCCAAGGGCATCGCCTGACTGTTTGGAGCCGTGAACCGGACACCGTGGCCAAATGGTGCGGTGATGAGGTGTTGGGTGTAGGCCGCCTGCAGGACGTGACAGGTTCCGTAGATACGGTGGTCAATCTGGCCGGCGCGCCCATCGCTGATCGTCCGTGGACGAAAAAGCGCAAGGCCTTGTTGTGGAGCAGTCGCATCAGTCTCACCGAAACGCTGCTGGCGTGGATGGAAGGCTTGGCGCAAAAGCCGGCGGTGCTGATTTCCGGTTCAGCCGTGGGCTGGTATGGCGACGGCGGCGAGCGCGAATTGACCGAAGCCAGTGGCCCGGTGCTGGACGACTTCCCCAGCCAGCTGTGTATCGCCTGGGAAGAAACCGCGTTGCGCGCCGAATCCCTGGGCGTGCGGGTGGTGCTGGTGCGCACCGGCCTGGTATTGGCGGCGCAGGGCGGCTTTTTGTCACGGCTGCTGCTGCCGTTCAAACTGGCGCTGGGCGGGCCGATTGGCGATGGTCGGCAGTGGATGCCGTGGGTACATATCAAAGATCAAATCGCCCTGATTGATTTTCTTCTGCACAAGGGTGACGCCAGCGGTCCTTATAATGCTTGCGCTCCGCACCCGGTGCGTAACCGCGAGTTCGCCAAGACCCTGGGCCAGGTGTTGCACCGCCCGGCGTTCATGCCGATGCCGGCGTTTGCATTGAAGGTCGGGCTGGGCGAGCTGTCCGGGTTATTGCTGGGCGGGCAGAAGGCAGTTCCCGAACGGCTGCTGGCTGCCGGTTTCACTTTTCAGTTCACTGAGTTGCACGCGGCCCTGGAAGACTTGTCCAGCCGCCTCTAGAGATAGGATGTTGCATGACGGATCACGCGTTGTTACTGGTCAACCTGGGTTCACCGGCGTCCACTTCGGTGGCCGATGTGCGCAGCTACCTCAATCAGTTCCTGATGGACCCTTACGTGATCGACCTGCCGTGGCCGGTGCGGCGTTTGCTGGTGTCGCTGATCCTGATCAAGCGTCCGGAGCAGTCCGCGCATGCTTATGCCTCGATCTGGTGGGACGAGGGCTCGCCGCTGGTTGTCTTGAGCCGTCGCCTGCAGCAGCAAATGACGGCGCAGTGGACCCAGGGCCCGGTGGAACTGGCGATGCGTTACGGCGAGCCGTCCCTTGAAACCACGTTGACGCGCCTGGCTGCCCAGGGCATCGAAAAAATCACCCTGGCGCCGCTGTACCCGCAGTTTGCCGACAGCACCGTGACCACGGTGATTGAAGAAGCCAAACGTGTCGTGCGCGATAAAAAGCTCAAGGTGCAGTTCTCGATCCTGCAACCGTTCTACGATCAGCCGGAATACCTCGACGCGCTGGTCGCGAGCGTCCGGCCCTATGTGGAACAGGATTACGATCATTTACTGCTGAGTTTTCACGGCCTGCCCGAGCGTCATCTCACAAAGCTCGACCCTACCGGGGGGCATTGCTTTAAGGATGCCGATTGCTGCAAGAACGCCTCGCCCGAGGTGCTTGCCACTTGTTATCGCGCGCAATGCTTCAGCGTTGCGCGTAACTTTGCCGCGCGCATGGGGCTGCCGGAGGGCAAGTGGTCGGTGGCCTTCCAGTCGCGCCTGGGCCGGGCGAAGTGGATTGAACCCTACACCGAAGCACGTCTGGAAGCGCTGGCCCAACAAGGCGTGAAAAAGTTGCTGGTGATGTGCCCGGCATTTGTGGCGGACTGCATTGAGACGCTGGAAGAGATTGGTGACCGCGGCCTGGAGCAGTTCCGCGAAGCGGGCGGCGAGGAGTTGGTGTTGGTGCCGTGCCTCAATGATGACCCGCAGTGGGCAGCGGCGCTCAATACACTGTGTGAAAGAGCGCCGTTGGCACTGTAATCAGATTGTCGAAACGATAGAAATCAAATGTGGGAGTCGGGCTTGCCCGCGATAGCGATGCATCAGCCACTGGAAGTATCGACTGACACATCGCCATCGCGGGCAAGCCCGGCTCCCACATTGTTTTGTAGTGTTTACTCGTGGTGGGGTTCGCCGAGGAAGGTCAGCGAGGTGAACAGCCCCCGTGTCGCCACATCAGCATTGTCTTTTAGCGGCAGCTCCACTTGCGCGGCAATCACATTCAAACCTTCATTACGCACCAGCACTTGGGCCCGCCCGTCTTTGTCGGTCTCGGTGCTCAGGGTGTTCGGCGCATTGCGATAGTCGCCCACCAGCTTGATCCCCGCCGCTGGCTTGCCATCCAGCAGCACCCGCACGGGCAGTGACCTGCCAGGTCCTACCGTCAGCGGATCAACTTCTGGCAGGATCAACAGCTTGATCTGATCCAGCTTCGGCAACTTCGCCCCCGGCTGGTAAATCGCCAGGCTGTACTTGAAGGTCTGGGTCGACTCAATCGCCCCGGGCACTTTGCTGCGGCCCTGGTTGATCCACTTCTTGTCCGCCGTCTGCGACCACATCCCGTTATCCAATGCGACGGCTAAAACGGCGGGCGATTTCAGCGGCTGCAGGCGCGCGTGGTCGGCCAGGCGCTCCACGGTCACCGGGATCATCTTGCCGCTGGCGTCATAGGCCCAGGCGCCGCTGATTTTCTGCGCCTTGAAGGCGTTATCTTCCGCGCCGTGGCCATAGATGACTTCGATATTTCCGCGTCGTTGTTCGGTCCACAGGCCGTGGGCCGAGACCTGGCTGGCAAACAATAAGCCGAGTACGGCCAGGGATTTGAAGGCTTGCATGGAGGCGTCCTTTTACAGGTTGAGGGTCAGGCTGACGGTGACGTTGCGCGGCTCGCCGGGGTTGACCCAGTAATTGCTGTAGGAGCGCTCGTAGTACTTTTCGTCGAATAGGTTGTTGAGGTTCAGGCCCACGGTGACGTTGTCACTGGCCTTGTAATGGGCGAGCAGGTCGACGGTGTGGTAGGCGGGCAGTTTGAAACGACTACCTGCCTCGCCGGAGCGATCGCCGACATAGGTGAAGGCCGCGCCCACGTCTGAGCCGCGCAACGCACCATTCTGGAATTCATACACCCCCAACAGGCTGCCGCTGCGTTTGGCCACGCCGAGAATTCGGCTACCCGTGGGGATGGCTTTGTCGCCCTTGGTCACTTCGGCGTCGATGTAGGCAAAGGCGCCGATGAGTCTGACGGCATCAGTCACTTGCCCGGTCAGTTGCAGGTCGAAACCCTGGCTGCGGGCCTTGCCCATGGCGCGGTTAAGGTCGGTGGCGGGGTCGAGTGCGAGGACGTTTTCCTTTTCGATATGGAACGCGGCGAGGGTGGCACTCAGGCGGTCGTCGAACAGCTCGCTCTTGATGCCGACTTCATAACCCAGACCTTCTTCAGGCTTGAAGGATTTGCCGCCGGCATCCAGGCCATTGTTCGGTTTGAACGAGGTTGAGGCGTTGGCGAATACACCGATGTGCGGTGTGAGTTGGTAAAGCAATCCTGCGCGTTGGGTCAGGGCATTGTGGGTTTGTCGGCTTTTGGCAGGGTGGCGGGTGAAGTCGTCGATGCTTTGTTCAAAGTGCTCAAAGCGCATGCCAACCATGCCGCGCAGGCGGTCGGTGAACACGATCTGGTCTTGCAGGTTCAGCGCCTGGCTCTTCACCTGTTCGAATAAGTCGGTGCCGTAGCGTGCGCCGTCGGGTTTGGGTTGGCCATAGATCGGCTTATAGATATCGATGGGGTAGAGGCCGCCGCCGATAGCCGTCACGCGTTCCTTCTTGCGGTAGTCCTCGTATTCGGTGCCGATCAGCAGTTCGTGCTGCCAACTGCCGGTGTCGAAAAGGCCGCGCAGTTCCAGCTGGGTGATGCTGTCGTGCCACCCGGTGGAGCGTTCGCGGTAGCGGCGGTTGACGGTGTGCCCATCGGCGTTCAGCGCGCGGCTTTCCGACGCGTCGCCCCACAGGCTGCCTTGTTTGTAGTGGCTGGCGAGGCGCAGTTTCCAGGCGTCGTTGAGGTGATGTTCCAGGGTGGCTTGCAGGCGGTTGTTGTGGTTGCGGATGTTGCCGTCGTTGGGTTCGCCGAGGAAGGTCGAGCGGGACATGCCGTGGTTGGCGACAATGCCTCGGTCGAAGGTAGAGCTGTGGCGCACGAATTCGCTTTCCACCAGCAGGCTGGTATCCGGGTCCAACTGCCAGCTGAAAGAGGGCGCGACGAACACGCGCCTGGCGTCTACGTGATCGCGGAAGCTGTGGCCGTCTTCCACGGCCAGGTTCACGCGCGACAGCACGCGACCTTCGCTGTCGAGCGGGGTGTTCACATCCAGTGCTGTGCGATAACGGTCCCAACTGCCGGCGCTGGTTTGCACGGTGGTGAAGGCTTGCGGCTGCGGTTTCTTGGTGACGATATTCACGGTGCCGCCGGGATCGCCGCGGCCATACAGGCTGGCAGCGGGGCCTTTGAGCACTTCAATGCGTTCGATATTGGCCGCATCTGGTGTGCTCGGGTAGCCACGGTTGGCGCTGAAACCGTCCTGATAGAACTCCGACGTGGTGAAGCCGCGTACGCTGTATTCGTAGAGCGTCAGGCCGCCAAAGTTGTTTTGCTTGGACACACCGCCGGCAAATTCCAGGGCGCGTTCCACATTGGTGCTGCCCAGGTCTTTGAGCACCGTCGCGGGAATCACGCTGATCGATTGTGGGATGTCGCGAAGGGCCGTGTCAGTTTTTGTCGCGCTGGCGGAGCGGGTGGCGCGATAGCCTTTGACGGGGCTGGTGGCGGATTCATAGTCGTCGCTGGTGACGCTGATGGTGTCCAGTTCAACGGCGTTGTCTTCGGCGTAAGCGGGGTCGAGCAATAAACCCAAGGCCAGGCCCGCCATGGGAGCAAATCTTTGAGACGGCATGATAGAGCGTTCCAATGTCTATATTGAAACAATATAACATGCCGAATGAGAATGGATTTCTTTTGAAATATTAGGATACAGGAGCCCGTGAACGGGCTCCCAAAGCCCTTATTCCTCTTCTTTCACCGGGGCAGGTGGTGGGCGCAAGCCGATTTCCGCCAGCAGCTTGATCTCTTTGCCGTTGCGCATCACCTGGATCGCCACCTTGTCGGTTGGTTTGATCCGCGCCACCTGGTTCATCGACTTGCGGCCGTCACCGGCTGGTTCGCCGTCAATGCTCAGGATCACATCGCCCAATTGCAGGCCGGCTTTCTGCGCCGGGCCGTCTCGGAAGATCCCCGCGACCACGATGCCAGGGCGCCCGGTCAAGCCAAACGACTCGGCCAATTCCTTGGTCAACGGCTGCACTTCGATCCCCAGCCAACCGCGAATCACCTGGCCGTGTTCGATGATCGACTTCATCACTTCCATTGCCAGCTTCACCGGGATCGCAAAACCGATGCCTTGGGAGCCACCCGATTTCGAGAAGATCGCGGTGTTGATGCCGGTCAGGTTGCCATTGGCATCCACCAGTGCGCCGCCGGAGTTGCCCGGGTTGATGGCTGCGTCGGTCTGGATAAAGTCTTCGTAGCTGTTAAGCCCCAACTGGTTACGCCCGGTGGCGCTGATGATGCCCATGGTGACTGTCTGGCCGACACCAAACGGGTTGCCGATGGCCAGGGCCACATCACCGACGCGCAGCCCTTCAGAGCGGCCGATAGTGATCGAAGGCAGGCTTTTGAGGTCGATCTTCAGCACGGCGAGGTCGGTTTCCGGGTCGCTGCCGACCACGCGGGCCAGGGTTTCGCGGCCGTCGCGCAGGGCCACGACAATCTGGTCGGCGCCGGTGGTCACGTGGTTGTTGGTGAGGATGTAGCCTTCCGGGCTCATGATCACGCCGGAACCGAGGCTGGATTCCATACGGCGTTGCTTGGGCCCGTTGTCCCCGAAGTAGCGGCGAAATTGCGGGTCTTCAAACAACGGGTGCGCAGGTTTGTTGATGACCTTGGTGGTGTACAGGTTGACCACGGCGGGCGCGGCGATGACGACAGCGTCTGCATAGGTCACCGGGCCTTGCACCACCGAATTGCTTTGCGGGGCCTGTTGCAGGTTCACGTCAAGGCTGGGTAAGCCCACCCACTGGGGATAACGCTGAATAATCAGCATCGCGATCAGCACGCCAGCCAACAATGGCCATCCAAAAAAACGCAGTGCCTTGAGCATCAAGTAAGTCCTGACAGGTTGCAGGGGGCGGGAGAGCGCCCATAATGTCGCGCATTATACGAGGCTGCGAGCGCCTCGGAACGGGATATTTAGGAGTCTTTTATGGCCGTGCCCCTTAGCACCCTGGTCGAGGAAGCGGACCGCTATCTCGGCAGCGCAAAAATTGCCGATTATTGCCCCAATGGCCTGCAGGTCGAGGGTCGTCCGCAGGTGATGCGCATTGTCAGCGGCGTAACCGCAAGCCAAGCCCTGCTGGACGCCGCCGTCGAAGCCAAGGCCGACTTGGTGCTGGTGCACCACGGTTACTTCTGGAAGGGCGAAAACCCGTGCATTACCGGCATGAAGCAGCGCCGCCTCAAAACCCTGCTCAAGCATGACATCAGCCTGTTGGCCTATCACCTGCCGCTGGATCTGCACGCGGATGTTGGTAATAACGTGCAACTGGCCCGCCATCTGGACATCACCGTTGAAGGCCCGCTGGACCCGAGCAATCCGAAAATCGTCGGCCTGGTCGGTTCTCTCGCCGAACCGTTGTCGCCGCGCGACTTCGCCCGTCGTGTGCAGGATGTGATGGGCCGCGAGCCGCTGCTGATCGAAGGCAGCGAGATGATCCGCCGTGTCGGCTGGTGCACGGGGGGTGGCCAGGGCTATATCGACCAGGCGATTGCGGCGGGTGTCGATCTGTACCTGAGCGGCGAAGCGTCCGAGCAAACTTTCCACAGTGCGCGGGAAAACGACATCAGCTTTATTGCAGCCGGGCACCACGCCACTGAGCGCTACGGAGTACAGGCGTTGGGTGATTACCTGGCCCGGCGTTTTGCCCTGGAGCATTTGTTCATCGATTGCCCCAATCCGATCTAACGAACTCCACAGAAGGAATGTGGTGCGGGCTTGTGTGGGAGCGGGCTTGCTCGCGAAGGCGGCGTATCAGTCACACATACTCTGGCTGACCCACCGCCTTCGCGAGCAAGCCCGCTCCCACATTCGACCGAGGCAGGCCTAACTCAGTGGCATATTCATATACCGTTTCGATCTAGCTGGCGCCCTGAATAGAAGAAGGTGCTGTGCTAGCATGCCCCGCTCGAACACGGCCCGCTGGCCGTCCATAAGATCGTTTTTCCGTGAGTAGCCATGGTCGACAAACTGACGCATCTGAAACAGCTGGAGGCGGAAAGCATCCACATCATCCGCGAGGTCGCCGCCGAGTTCGACAACCCGGTGATGCTTTACTCGATCGGTAAAGACTCCGCCGTGATGCTGCATCTGGCACGCAAGGCCTTCTTTCCGGGCAAACTGCCGTTCCCGGTGATGCACGTCGACACCCGCTGGAAATTCCAGGAGATGTACAAGTTCCGCGACAAGATGGTCGAAGAGCTGGGCCTGGACCTGATCACCCACATCAACCCGGATGGGGTTGCGCAGGGCATCAACCCGTTCACCCACGGCAGCGCCAAGCACACCGATATCATGAAAACCGAAGGCCTCAAGCAGGCGTTGGACAAGCATGGTTTCGACGCAGCTTTCGGCGGTGCCCGTCGTGATGAAGAGAAATCCCGCGCGAAAGAGCGCGTGTACTCGTTCCGCGACAGCAAACACCGCTGGGACCCGAAAAACCAGCGCCCGGAGCTGTGGAACGTTTACAACGGCAACGTCAACAAGGGTGAGTCGATCCGTGTGTTCCCGCTGTCCAACTGGACCGAGCTGGACATCTGGCAGTACATCTACCTGGAAGGCATCCCGATTGTGCCGCTGTACTTTGCCGCCGAGCGCGACGTGATCGAGAAAAACGGCACGTTGATCATGATCGACGACGACCGCATCCTCGAGCACCTGTCCGACGAAGACAAAGCCCGAATCGTCAAAAAGAAAGTACGTTTCCGTACCCTTGGCTGCTACCCGTTGACGGGCGCGGTGGAGTCCGAAGCCGAGACGCTGACCGACATCATTCAGGAAATGCTCCTGACGCGAACTTCCGAGCGCCAGGGCCGGGTCATCGACCACGATGGCGCAGGCTCGATGGAAGATAAAAAACGGCAGGGGTACTTCTAAGCTTCGAGTTACAAGCGGCAAGCTGCAAGTTAAAGGCGGTATGCGTAGCTTTGCAGTTTGATGCTTGCAGCCGGTTGTTGCGAGCCGCTATCGAGTGACTCGTAATGGACTTCGAGAGATTGGTTGTTTGGCACAGAAGCAAGTGTTTAGCGGTGGGAATCTACAGAGAGTTTGCCAAATGCAGGGATCTTGGTTTCAAAGACCAAATTACCCGCTCAGCGCTTTCGGTGCCCTCCAATATTGCTGAAGGCATGGAGCGTCGCAGCGCTAAAGAAAAGGTTCGTTTTCTTTGGATCGCGAAGGCTTCTTGTGGAGAGTTACGAACACAGATTCTCATCGGCAGCGACATTGCTTACATCGCCCAACCGCTGGCTGATAACTGGATTGCAGAAACTCGCGAGCTATCAAAAATGCTCTGCGGCCTGATCAACAAAATTTCTGACTAGCTGTACGCCGACAAGCTTGCCGCTTGAAGCTTACAGCTCGGAGCTTGAATACAATGAGCCACCAATCTGATTTGATCAGCGAGGACATCCTCGCCTACCTGGGCCAGCACGAGCGCAAGGAAATGTTGCGCTTCCTGACCTGCGGCAACGTCGACGACGGCAAGAGCACCCTGATCGGGCGCCTGCTGCACGACTCCAAGATGATCTACGAAGATCACCTGGAAGCCATCACCCGCGACTCGAAGAAGTCCGGCACCACCGGTGACGATATCGACCTGGCTTTGCTGGTCGATGGCCTGCAGGCCGAGCGTGAACAGGGCATCACCATTGATGTTGCCTACCGCTACTTCTCCACCGCAAAGCGCAAATTCATCATCGCCGACACCCCCGGCCATGAGCAGTACACCCGCAACATGGCCACCGGTGCCTCCACCTGTGACCTGGCGATCATCCTGATTGATGCCCGCTACGGCGTGCAGACCCAGACCCGTCGCCACAGCTTTATCGCCTCGTTGCTGGGTATCAAGCACATCGTGGTGGCCGTCAACAAGATGGACATCAATGGTTTTGACCAAAGCATCTTCGAGCAGATCAAGGCTGATTACCTGAAGTTCGCCGACGGCATCGCATTCAAGCCGAGCACCATGGCATTCGTGCCGATGTCCGCGCTCAAAGGCGATAACGTGGTGAACAAGAGTGAGCGTTCGCCCTGGTACACCGGCCAGTCGCTGATGGAAATTCTCGAAACCGTCGAGATTGCCAACGACCGCAACTACACCGACCTGCGTTTCCCGGTGCAGTACGTCAACCGTCCGAACCTGAACTTCCGTGGTTTCGCCGGCACCCTGGCCAGCGGCATCGTGCACAAGGGCGACGAAGTCGTGGTGCTGCCGTCGGGCAAGAGCAGCCGCGTCAAATCCATCGTCACCTTCGACGGTGAACTGGAACACGCCGGCCCAGGCCAGGCCGTGACCCTGACCATGGAAGACGAAATCGACATCTCCCGTGGCGACCTGCTGGTGCATGCCGACAACGTGCCGCAAGTGACCGACGCCTTCGACGCCATGCTGGTGTGGATGGCCGAAGAACCGATGCTGCCGGGCAAGAAGTACGACATCAAGCGCGCCACCAGCTACGTGCCGGGTTCTATCACCAGCATCGTGCATCGCGTAGACGTGAACACCCTGGCCGAAGGCCCGGCGAGTTCGCTGCAGTTGAACGAGATTGGTCGCGTCAAGGTCAGCCTCGACGCCGCCATCGCGCTGGACGGCTACGACAGCAACCGCACCACCGGTGCGTTTATTGTCATCGACCGCTTGACCAACGGCACGGTGGCCGCGGGCATGATCATCGCGCCGCCGGTCAACCATGGCTCGGCCACGCATCACGGCAAGTTGGCCCATGTGGCTACCGAAGAGCGCGCCCAGCGCTTCGGCCAGCAGCCGGCTACCGTGCTGTTCAGCGGCCTGTCGGGCGCGGGCAAGAGCACCTTGGCCTATGCGGTTGAGCGCAAGCTGTTCGACATGGGCCGTGCAGTGTTCGTACTGGATGGCCAGAACCTGCGCCACGACCTGAACAAAGGGTTGCCGCAGGACCGTACCGGGCGCACCGAAAATTGGCGGCGTGCCGCTCACGTGGCGCGCCAGTTCAACGAGGCCGGCCTGCTGACCCTGGCCGCATTCGTTGCCCCGGATGCCGAGGGCCGCGAACAGGCCAAGGCGCTGATTGGTGCCGATCGCCTGCTGACGGTTTACGTGCAGGCCTCGCCGTTGGTGTGCGCCGAGCGTGATCCGCAAGGCCTGTACGCTGCCGGTGGGGATAACATCCCTGGCGAGTCCTTCCCGTATGACGTGCCGTTGAATGCCGACCTGGTCATCGACACCCAGGCACTGTCGCTGGAAGACAGCGTCAAGCAAGTGCTGGAGCTGTTGCGTCAGCGCGGCGCGATATAAACCTCGCCGCCACACAAAAGCCCGCCACCGAGCACTCGGTGGCGGGCTTTTTTACATCGTCTCAAAAGTGGACTCGGTCAATGTGGGAGCTGGCTTGCCTGCGATGGCGGACTGTCCGTTTATGTTTCCTCGGCTGACCCACCGCTATCGCAGGCAAGCCAGCTCCCACATTAAATTGCATTCACACGTTGATCAGCGACTGCCTGGATAATCTGTGTGAAGCTTGTCTAGAAGCGCATCCTTGTCTTCCCACAACCGGTTGATCCAGCCCTGGAACGCCAACCGATACTCCCCATCCTGCTCATAATTCTTGCCAATGAACTCGGCAGGGATCTGCACTTCTGCAAACTGCACGACCACGTCCTTCACATTCCCGCACAGCAAATCCCAGTAACCCGGGCGCCCGCCAGGGTAGTGAATCGTCACGTTCACCAGTGACTTCAACTGCTCGCCCATGGCATCCAGCACAAACGCGATACCGCCAGCCTTGGGCTTGAGCAGGTAGCGAAACGGCGATTTCTGCTGGGCATGCTTGCCCGGCGTAAACCGAGTGCCTTCGGCAAAGTTGAAAATCCCCACTGGGTTGTTGCGAAATTTCGCACATGTCTTGCGGGTGGTTTCCAGGTCTTTGCCTTTCTTCTCCGGATGCTTTTCCAAATAGGCCTTGGTATAGCGCTTCATGAACGGAAAGCCCAACGCCCACCACGCCAGGCCAATCACCGGCACCCAGATCAGTTCCTGCTTGAGGAAGAACTTCAGTGGGCGAATCCGTCGATTGAGCACGTATTGCAGGACCATGATGTCAACCCAGCTCTGGTGGTTACTGGTCACCAGGTATGAGTGCTGGTAATCAAGGCCCTCAAGGCCTGTCAGGTGCCAGCGGGTGCGCCGCACCAGGTTCATCCAGCCCTTGTTGTTGGTCACCCAGGCTTCATGGGTGTGGTTCATCAGCCATTCGCTAAAGCGTTTGGCAAACGGCAGTGCCTTGAACAGCGCGACAATAAACAGGAACGAGCACAGCAGGATCGTGTTCAGCGCCAGCAGCAGCGAAGCAATTACCCCGCGCACGGCGGCAGGTAGAAAATCCAGCATTTAGATATCCATAGGTCGGTTGGCGGCTTGAATCGCAGTCAGGGCGATGGTGTACACGATGTCGTCGACCTGGGCGCCGCGCGGCAGGTCGTTTACCGGCTTGCGCAGGCCTTGCAGCATGGGCCCCAGGCTCACGCAATCGGCACTGCGTTGCACGGCTTTGTGCGTGGTATTGCCGGTGTTCAGGTCGGGGAACACAAACACCGTGGCTTTGCCGGCGACCTGGCTGTTGGGCGCCAACTGCCGGGCGACGGTTTCGTTGGCGGCGGCGTCGTATTGCAAGGGCCCGTCGATCAGCAGTGAGCTTTGCTGCTCATGGGCGAGCAGGGTGGCTTCGCGGACTTTCTCCACTTCCTCGCCACTGGCCGAGTCGCCGCTGGAATAGCTGATCATTGCCACGCGCGGGGTGATACCGAAAGCCGCGGCCGAGTCAGCGCTTTGCAGGGCGATTTCTGCCAGTTCGGCGGCGCTTGGGTGCGGGTTCATCACGCAGTCGCCATACACCAGCACCTGCTCGGGGAACAACATGAAGAACACCGACGACACCAAGGTGCAGCCCGGCGCCGTTTTAATCAGCTGCAGGGCAGGGCGGATGGTGTTGGCGGTGGAGTGGATAACGCCGGAGACCAGGCCGTCCACTTCATCCAGCGCAAGCATCATCGTGGCGATCACCACCGTGTCTTCCAGTTGCTGCTCGGCCATCGGCGCATTGAGGCTCTTGCTCTTGCGTAGCGCGACCATCGGTTCGACATACCGCTGGCGAATCAGGTCCGGGTCGAGAATCTCCAGGCCTTCGGGCAACTCAATGCCGTGGGCGCGGGCAACCGCTTCCACATCGGCCGGCTTGGCCAGCAGCACGCAACGGGCAATGCCCCGGGCCTGGCAGATGGCGGCGGCTTGTACGGTCAACGGCTCGCTGCCTTCGGGCAGCACGATGCGTTTGTTGGCCGCCTGGGCGCGCTGGATCAACTGATAGCGGAACACCGCTGGCGACAGGCGCATCTCCCGAGGCGTACCGCAGCGTTGGTGCAGCCAGCGCGCATCCAGGTGGCTGGCGACGAAATCGGTGATGATCTCCGCACGTTCGCGGTCATCAATCGGGATTTCCTTGTTCAGGCTGTTGAGCTGGTTGGCGGTGTCGTAGGAGCCGGTGCTCACCGACAACACCGGCAGCCCGGCCTGGAAAGCGCCGCGGCACAGATCCATGATGCGTGGGTCGGGCAGGGTGTCGCTGGTCAGCAGCAAGCCGGCCAGGGGCACACCGTTGATCGCGGCCAGGCTGACGGCGAGGATGATGTCGTCGCGGTCTCCGGGGGTAACCACCAATACGCCGGGCTTGAGCAGTTCAACGGTGTTACGCATGGTGCGGGCGCAGATGATGATCTTGGTCATGCGCCGGCTTTCATAGTCGCCGGCGTTGAGAATCTGCGCGCCCATCAGGTCGGCTACGTCGCGGGTGCGCGGCGCATTGAGTTCGGGCTGGTAGGGAATGCAGCCAAGCAGGCGGAAATCCCCGCTGCGCAACAGCGGCGAATGCTCTTTGAGGCGCGCCGAGAACGCTTCCATGCTTTCATCGGTGCGCACTTTATTGAGAATCACACCGAGCATTTTCGGGTCTTTAGGGCCGCCGAACAGTTGGGCCTGCAGTTCCACGCGGCCGGAGAGTTCGGTGAGCACTTCGTTTTCCGGCGCCGAGACCAGGATCACTTCCGCGTCGAGGCTCTTGGCCAGGTGCAGGTTGACCCGCGCCGCATAGCTGGCGCTGCGGGTCGGCACCATGCCCTCGACGATCAGCACGTCCTTGCCCACCGCGGCTTGCTGATAAAGGGTGATGATTTCTTCGAGCAGTTCGTCGAGCTGGCCGTCGCCGAGCATCCGCTCCACATGGGCCAGGCCCAGGGGTTGTGGTGGCTTCAGGCCGTGGGTGCGGGCCACCAGCTCGGTGGAGCGTTCGGGGCCGGTGTCGCCCGGGTGTGGCTGGGCAATGGGTTTGAAGAAGCCGACTTTCAGCCCGGCCCGCTCAAGGGTACGCACCAGCCCAAGGCTGATGGAGGTCAGACCCACACCAAAATCGGTGGGCGCGATAAAAAAAGTCTGCATGCGAATTCTCTGGAGGTGCATGGCTTCGGTGGCGCTCTATGGTTGAGCGCCTACCGGGAATCAGGTACCAAGGTTATCGTTATTCGCGCTTTTGCGCACACCAGCCGCACGCAAAGGGCAGGCCTATTTTTTCAAGGCGCTGCGCAGGGTCGAGCACCCAGGCGCGGGACTGCCATGGCGGCTGGTGGCGCAGGTGTTGGGTGTGGCCGCAGGACAGGTCGGCGACCCACTGCCGGTCGTCGTCCTGATGGAAACCAATGATGAAGGATGCCGTTGATCGGTCCCGTCTGTCCGGGTTCTGTTCGCTTTCGGGCAAATCCTTGTTTAGACTTGTCCGTTCTTCATTCTTATGCAAAAGGTCTCGCCCCATGACGATCGCCGCTAACAAGGCTGTCTCCATCGACTATACCCTGACCAACGACGCTGGTGAGGTCATCGACAGCTCCGCCGGCGGCGCGCCGCTGGTCTACCTGCAAGGCGCAGGTAACATCATCCCGGGCCTGGAGAAGGCTCTGGAAGGCAAGAGCGTCGGTGACGAACTGACTGTCGCCGTAGAACCTGAAGATGCTTACGGCGAATACTCCGCCGAACTGGTCAGCACCCTGAGCCGCAGCATGTTCGAAGGCGTCGACGAGCTGGAAGTGGGCATGCAGTTCCACGCTTCCGCGCCGGATGGCCAAATGCAGATCGTCACCATCCGCGATCTGGACGGCGACGACGTGACTGTCGACGGCAACCACCCTCTGGCTGGCCAGCGCCTGAACTTCCAAGTGAAGATCGTTGCCATCCGCGACGCTTCCCAGGAAGAAGTGGCTCACGGCCACGTCCACGGTGAAGGCGGTCACCAGCACTGATTGATGGTTTAATCAGCTGGTAACAAAAACGCCCCGACTGGTTCGGGGCGTTTTTTTTTGCTTGAAAATATCTATCTCACACCCCGCGGTCCAAATGTGGGAGCGGGCTTGCCCGCGATGGGGCGTGTCAGCCACCTTATAAGTCATTGACCCACCGCTCTCGCGGGCAAGTCCTCCCACATTTTGAACTGCGCACGCCCTATATCAGGCACAAACAAAAATGCCCCGGACCTTTCGGTACGGGGCATTTCTTAACTGTGACGTAACCTGGGCTACGTTGCAGTTTTTACCACTTAGGCTGCTGCAGCGACGTTCAGAGCCTTGATGTGGCCGTTCAGGCGGCTCTTATGACGAGCGGCCTTGTTCTTGTGGATGATGCCTTTATCAGCCATACGGTCGATAACTGGCACGGCCAGAACGTAAGCAGCTTGGGCTTTTTCAGCGTCTTTGGTGTCGATGGCTTTAACTACATTCTTGATGTAGGTACGAACCATGGAACGCAGGCTGGCGTTGTGGCTGCGACGCTTCTCAGCCTGTTTTGCACGTTTTTTGGCGGAAGGTGTGTTGGCCACCGTCGAGCTCCTCGAAAGACTTTTTAGGAAATAGCAAACAAAATAGGCCGCGAATCATGCCGATGACTTGATGGGTTGTCAAGGGCGGCTGATGCGAACTGCTGAGTGGTCGATCTGAAGAGGCGGGTGATTTATTTCCGGCGCTTGACCTGTAAACTCGCGAGCTTTGGCTCTGTGCTGTTGCAGGCGCGCAGTATCGCATAAGTGGGCGCTTTGTTCGCCTGCTCTTTATCTATAGGCGCAAACTCTTTCAATGAATCTGCTCAAATCGTTGGCTGCCGTCAGCTCTATCACCATGATTTCCCGGGTTTTGGGGTTCGTGCGTGACACCCTGCTGGCGCGCATTTTTGGCGCCAGCATGGCCACGGATGCATTCTTTATTGCCTTTAAACTGCCCAATCTGCTGCGGCGGATCTTCGCGGAGGGCGCTTTTTCTCAAGCTTTCGTGCCGATCCTGGCCGAGTACAAGACCCAGCAGGGTGAAGAGGCGACCCGCACGTTTATTGCCTATGTCTCGGGCCTGCTGACCCTGGTACTGATGTTGGTGACCATCGCCGGCATGCTGGCTGCACCCTGGGTGATCTGGGCCACGGCGCCTGGTTTTGCCAACACACCGGAAAAATTCGCGCTGACCACTGATCTGCTGCGGGTGACCTTCCCCTATATATTGCTGATTTCTCTGTCGTCCCTGGCTGGGGCGATCCTCAATACCTGGAACCGCTTCTCGGTGCCGGCCTTTGTGCCGACCCTGTTGAACGTCAGCATGATTATTTTCGCGCTGTTCCTCACGCCGTATTTCGACCCGCCGGTCATGGCTCTGGGCTGGGCGGTGCTGGCGGGTGGCCTGGCGCAGTTGCTCTACCAACTGCCGCACCTGAAAAAGATCGGCATGCTCGTACTGCCGCGTCTTAACCTCAAGGACACCGGTGTGTGGCGCGTAATGCGCAATATGCTGCCGGCGATCCTGGGTGTGTCGGTCAGTCAGATCTCCCTGATCATCAACACCGCGTTTGCCTCGCTGCTGGTCTCCGGTTCGGTGTCGTGGATGTACTACGCCGATCGCCTGATGGAACTGCCGTCCGGTGTGCTTGGCGTGGCTCTGGGCACGATTTTGCTGCCAACCTTGTCGCGCACCTATGCCAGCAAGGACCGCCAGGAGTATTCACGCATCCTCGACTGGGGCCTGCGCCTGTGCTTCATGCTGGTGCTGCCATGTTCCCTGGCGTTGGGAATCCTGGCTGAGCCGCTGACTGTGTCGTTGTTCCAGTATGGCCAGTTCAGTGCGTTTGACGCGTCGATGACCCAGCGCGCGTTGGTCGCCTACTCCGTCGGTTTGCTCGGCATTATTGTGATCAAGGTGCTGGCCCCAGGCTTCTACGCACAGCAAAACATCCGCACTCCGGTCAAAATCGCGATTTTCACGCTGATCGTTACCCAGTTGCTCAATCTGGTGTTTATCGGCCCGTTGGCCCATGCCGGCCTGGCCCTGGCCATCAGCATCGGTGCCTGCATCAACGCCGGCCTGCTGTTTTATCAACTGCGCAAGCAGCAGATGTATCAGCCGCAGCCGGGCTGGGGGATGTTCGCCCTCAAGCTGCTGGTGGCCGTGGCGGCGATGTCGGCGGTATTGCTGGGCCTGATGCACTTCATGCCTGCCTGGGATCAAGGCCATATGCTGGAGCGCTTCATGCGCCTTGGCGTGTTGGTGGTCGCCGGTGTGGTGGTGTACTTCGGGATGTTGCTGCTGCAAGGCTTTCGCCTGCGGGATTTCAATCGCAAGTCGCTGGGATAGAGAGTTTGCCGCGATAAAACGGTTGTTTTATCGATTCGACCCCTTTGGCCTGTTCTGTTGCCTGTCGTCCGGGGCCGGGTGTGGTTATAATCGACCACTTTATGAGCAAGAAGCGCGTTATGCAGCTGGTTCGAGGTCTCCACAACCTGCGCCCCGAGCATCGGGGCTGCGTCGCCACTATTGGCAACTTTGACGGTGTTCACCGTGGCCACCAGGCTATCCTGGGCCGGCTGCGTGAACGTGCGGTTGAGTTGGGCGTGCCCAGCTGCGTGGTGATTTTTGAACCGCAGCCGCGGGAATTCTTTACCCCCGAAACGGCGCCAGCACGTCTGGCCCGCTTGCGGGACAAGCTGCAACTGCTGGCTGAAGAGGGTGTGGACCGTGTCCTTTGCCTGGCCTTCAACCAGCGCTTGCAAAGCCTCAGCGCCGCCGAGTTCGTCGACCGTATTCTGGTGGATGGCCTGGGCGTACAGCACCTGGAGGTCGGCGACGACTTCCGTTTCGGTTGCGACCGCGTCGGGGATTTCGACTTCCTGCAGCACGCCGGCGTTAATCAAGGTTTTACCGTCGAAGCCGCGCAAACCGTCGAACTGGATGGCCTGCGCGTGAGCAGTACCCAGGTGCGTAACGCCCTGGCCGCTGCCGACTTCGCCTTGGCCGAGCGCTTGCTCGGTCGCCCGTTCCGCATTGCCGGGCGGGTCCTGCACGGCCAGAAGCTGGCGCGCCAACTGGGCACGCCAACCGCCAACGTGCAACTCAAGCGCCGTCGTGTGCCACTCACCGGGGTTTACCTGGTGAGTGTCGACATTGATGGTCAATCGTGGCCGGGAGTCGCCAACATAGGCGTCAGGCCCACGGTTGCAGGTGATGGCAAGGCCCACCTGGAAGTTCACCTTTTGGATTTTGCCGGTGATTTGTATGACCGGCGTTTGACGGTGGTTTTCCACCAGAAGCTGCGTGAAGAGCAGCGTTTCGCCTCCCTGGAGGCGTTGAAAACGGCGATCAATGCGGATGTCGCCGCCGCCCGTGCACTAGCCGCACCTAGCGCCCATCGCTAACCGAAGAGCCTTAAATGACCGACTATAAAGCCACGCTAAACCTTCCGGACACCGCCTTCCCAATGAAGGCCGGCCTGCCACAGCGCGAACCGCAGATCCTGCAGCGCTGGGACAGTATTGGCCTGTACGGAAAGTTGCGCGAAATTGGCAAGGATCGTCCGAAGTTCGTCCTGCACGACGGCCCTCCTTATGCCAACGGCACGATTCACATCGGTCATGCGCTGAATAAAATTCTCAAGGACATGATCCTGCGCTCGAAAACCCTGTCGGGTTTCGACGCGCCGTATGTTCCGGGCTGGGACTGCCACGGCCTGCCGATCGAACACAAAGTCGAAGTGACCTACGGCAAGAACCTGGGCGCGGATAAAACCCGCGAACTGTGCCGTGCCTACGCCACCGAGCAGATCGAAGGGCAGAAGTCCGAATTCATCCGCCTGGGCGTGTTGGGCGAGTGGGACAACCCGTACAAAACCATGAACTTCAAGAACGAGGCCGGTGAAATCCGCGCCTTGGCCGAAATCGTCAAGGGCGGTTTCGTGTTCAAGGGCCTCAAGCCCGTGAACTGGTGTTTCGACTGCGGTTCGGCCCTGGCCGAAGCTGAAGTCGAGTACGAAGACAAAAAGTCCTCGACCATCGACGTGGCCTTCCCGATCGCCGACGACGCCAAGCTGGCCGAGGCCTTTGGCCTGGCGAGCCTGAGCAAACCGGCTGCCATCGTGATCTGGACCACCACCCCGTGGACCATCCCGGCCAACCAGGCGCTGAACGTGCATCCGGAATTCACCTACGCCCTGGTGGATGTGGGTGATCGCCTGCTGGTGCTGGCCGAGGAAATGGTCGAGGCCTGCCTGGCTCGCTACGAGCTGCAAGGTTCGGTGATCGCCACCACCACCGGCACCGCGCTGGAACTGATCAACTTCCGTCACCCGTTCTACGACCGTCTGTCGCCGGTGTACCTGGCCGACTACGTTGAGCTGGGCTCGGGTACTGGCGTGGTTCACTGCTCGCCGGCCTATGGCGTGGACGACTTCGTGATCTGCAAGAAGTACGGCATGGTCAACGATGACATCATCAACCCGGTGCAGAGCAATGGCGTGTACGCGCCTTCGCTGGAGTTCTTCGGCGGCCAGTTCATCTTCAAGGCCGACCAGCCGATCATCGACAAGCTGCGTGAAGTCGGTGCGCTGATGCAAACCGAAACCATCAAGCACAGCTACATGCACTGCTGGCGTCACAAGAGCCCGCTGATCTACCGCGCCACCGCGCAGTGGTTCATCGGTATGGACAAAGAGCCGGTCAGCGGCGACACCCTGCGTGTGCGCTCGCTCAAAGCCATCGAAGACACCCAGTTCGTCCCGGCCTGGGGCCAGGCGCGCCTGCACTCGATGATCGCCAACCGTCCGGACTGGTGCATCTCCCGCCAGCGTAACTGGGGCGTGCCGATTCCGTTCTTCCTGAACAAGGAAAGCGGTGAACTGCACCCACGCACCGTCGAGCTGATGGAAGCCGTGGCCCTGCGCGTTGAACAGGAAGGCATCGAAGCCTGGTTCAAGCTGGATGCCGCTGAGTTGCTGGGCGACGAAGCGCCGCTGTACGACAAGATCAGCGACACCCTCGACGTGTGGTTCGACTCGGGCACCACCCACTGGCACGTGCTGCGTGGTTCGCACCCGATGGGCCACGAGACAGGCCCGCGGGCCGACCTGTACCTGGAAGGCTCGGACCAACACCGTGGCTGGTTCCACTCGTCGTTGCTGACCGGTTGCGCCATCGACAATCACGCGCCGTACCGCGAACTGCTGACCCATGGCTTCACCGTCGACGAGACGGGTCGCAAGATGTCCAAGTCGCTGAAGAACGTGATCGAGCCGAAAAAGATCAACGACACCCTGGGCGCCGACATCATGCGTCTGTGGGTGGCCTCGACCGATTACTCGGGCGAAATCGCCGTGTCGGACCAGATCCTGGCCCGTAGCGCCGATGCCTACCGCCGTATCCGTAATACCGCACGCTTCCTGCTGTCGAACCTGACCGGTTTCAACCCGGCCACCGACATCCTGCCGGCCGAGGAAATGCTCGCCCTGGACCGCTGGGCCGTGGACCGTACCCTGTTGCTGCAACGCGAGTTGCAGGAGCACTACGGTGAGTACCGTTTCTGGAACGTCTACTCGAAGATCCACAACTTCTGCGTGCAGGAGCTGGGTGGTTTCTACCTCGACATCATCAAGGACCGCCAGTACACCACCGGCGCCAACAGCAAGGCCCGCCGTTCGGCGCAGACCGCGCTGTATCACATCTCTGAAGCGCTGGTGCGCTGGATCGCACCGATCCTGGCCTTCACCGCCGACGAACTGTGGGAATACCTGCCGGGCGAGCGTAACGAGTCCGTGATGCTCAACACCTGGTACGAAGGCCTGACCGAACTGCCGGCCGACTTCGAACTGGGCCGCGAGTACTGGGAAGGCGTGATGGCCGTCAAAGTTGCGGTGAACAAGGAGCTGGAAGTTCAGCGTGCGGCCAAGGCCGTCGGTGGCAACCTGCAAGCCGAAGTCACCTTGTTTGCCGAGGAAGGCTTGACCGCCGACCTGTCCAAGCTGAGCAACGAACTGCGCTTCGTGCTGATCACCTCCACCGCCAGCCTGGCACCGTTTGCCCAGGCGCCAGCGGACGCAGTGGCGACTGAAGTGCCGGGCCTCAAGCTCAAAGTGGTCAAGTCGGCCTTCCCTAAGTGCGCCCGTTGCTGGCACTGCCGTGAAGACGTTGGCGTGAACCCTGAGCATCCGGAAATCTGCGGTCGCTGCGTCGATAACATTTCCGGTGATGGCGAGGTTCGCCACTATGCCTAACGCTTCCAGCCGTTTCGGACGTCTGGGCTGGCTCGTACTGAGCGTGCTGGTGCTGGTCATTGACCAGCTCAGCAAGGCTCACTTCGAAGGCGCCTTACAGATGTACCAGCAGATTGTGGTCATTCCTGATTACTTCAGCTGGACCCTGGCCTACAACACCGGCGCCGCCTTCAGCTTCCTCGCTGATGGCGGCGGCTGGCAGCGCTGGCTGTTCGCCCTGATCGCCGTGGTGGTCAGTGCGGTGCTGGTGGTCTGGCTCAAACGCCTGGGCCGTGATGACACCTGGCTGGCGATTGCCCTGGCGTTGGTGCTGGGCGGCGCGCTGGGCAACCTGTACGACCGCATTGCCCTGGGTCATGTGATCGACTTTATCCTGGTGCATTGGCAGAACCGCTGGTACTTCCCGGCGTTCAACTTTGCCGACAGCGCCATCACCGTCGGTGCAATCATGCTGGCGTTGGACATGTTCAAAAGTAAGAAAACCGGAGAGACCGTCAATGACTGATCAGGTATTGGCTGAGCAACGCATCGGCCAGAACACGGAAGTCACTTTGCATTTCGCATTGCGCCTGGAGAATGGCGACACGGTCGACAGTACGTTCGACAAAGCCCCGGCGACCTTCAAGGTCGGTGATGGCAACCTGCTTCCGGGTTTTGAAGCCGCTCTGTTCGGTTTCAAGGCCGGCGACAAGCGCACCCTGCAGATTTTGCCGGAAAACGCCTTTGGCCAGCCTAACCCGCAAAACGTACAGATCATCCCGCGTTCGCAGTTCCAGGACATGGACCTGTCGGAAGGTCTGTTGGTGATCTTCAACGACGCGGCGAATACCGAGCTGCCCGGTGTGGTGAAAACCTTTGATGACGCGCAAGTGACCATCGACTTCAACCACCCGTTGGCCGGTAAAACCTTGACGTTTGACGTCGAAATCATCGACGTTAAAGCGCTCTGATTGACTAAACCGGTTCCTGTGGGAGCTGGCTTGCCTGCGATAGCATCACCTCGGTGTACCTGATACACCGAGTCGTCTGTACCGCGGGCAGGCCCGGCTTCCACAGAGGCTTACTCTTACAGAGTTGAGTTGATCCAATTTCTTGCCCTGCAAGACACGAGGCACAGCATGCAAATCAAACTCGCCAACCCCCGTGGCTTCTGCGCTGGTGTGGACCGGGCGATCGAAATCGTTAATCGCGCCCTGGAAGTCTTCGGGCCGCCGATTTACGTGCGCCATGAAGTCGTCCACAACAAATTCGTGGTCGAAGACCTGCGAGCACGCGGCGCTATCTTTGTCGAAGAACTCGACCAGGTGCCGGACGACGTTATTGTCATCTTCAGCGCCCACGGTGTGTCCCAGGCCGTACGTACCGAAGCGGCCGGCCGTGGCCTGAAAGTATTCGACGCCACCTGCCCGCTGGTGACCAAGGTGCACATCGAAGTCGCGCGTTACAGCCGTGACGGTCGTGAATGCATCCTGATTGGCCACGCTGGCCACCCGGAGGTCGAAGGCACCATGGGCCAGTACGACGCCAGCACTGGCGGCGCCATCTACCTCGTAGAAGATGAAAAAGACGTCGCCAACTTGCAGGTACAAAACCCCGAGCGGCTGGCCTTTGTGACGCAAACCACCTTGTCGATGGACGACACCAGCCGAGTGATCGATGCCCTGCGCACACGGTTCCCGGCCATCGGTGGTCCGCGTAAGGACGACATCTGCTACGCCACGCAAAACCGTCAAGACGCGGTCAAGCAACTGGCCGATGAATGTGATGTCGTGCTCGTGGTCGGCAGCCCTAACAGCTCCAACTCCAACCGCTTGCGCGAACTGGCTGAGCGCATGGCTACCCCGGCGTACTTGATCGACGGCGCTGAAGACATGCAGCGCAGCTGGTTCGACGGTGTTGAACGTATCGGCATCACTGCGGGTGCCTCGGCCCCTGAAGTCCTGGTGCGTGGCGTGATCCAGCAACTGCAGGCTTGGGGTGCCACCGGTGCCGATGAGTTGGCCGGTCGTGAAGAGAACATCACGTTCTCCATGCCCAAGGAGCTGCGAGTCCGCTCGTTGCTTTAAATGCCAGGTTGCCGGAATGATTTCGGCACAATGCCTGCTCGGTGGGTTCACTGCGCAGGCTGATGCGCCCGCTGGGGGCCAGCACCAGCTGGAACAGGCTTTGCGCCTGGTCCGCGTCGCATACATGCACAGTACCAGCGCGAAAGCCTCCTGCTGAAAACACCGGTTCGCCCAACCCGCTGAAGCGCACCTGGCTCTTGACCGGCCCATTGCCTACGATCGGTATTTTCCCTCCGTCCTGACGTTCCAGCAGCACCGGGTTGTTGTCGTCCAGGACGCCGCGTCCGCTGACGTCCAGAATCACTCGCCATCCCAGGCTCCAGTTCTCATCCCTTGCATGAATCACCACCGCACGATTGCGGGTAATGGCCTCGGTGCGTGCATAACGCAACCCGGCTGCCAGGGCGTTGACAGCCGTTTGTCGTTGCTGCGATTCAAGAAACCCCCTGAAGCTGGGTACTGCGAGGTTTGTCAGGATGCCGCTCAGCACCAAGCCGAGCAGCAGTTCGATCAGCGTGAAGCCGTGTTGTCTCATAGGCCGTCCCTCCGTGGACGTGTTCAGTCTTTCAATTGATAGGCATAGGTATAGCCCCCGGCTCCTCGCGCTGAATGATGGCATTCATGTCCAAAGTATTTCCCTTTGTTCCGATAGCAGCGCCAGCCAAAAACCGGCGCTAGTCTTGGGCCGCACAGCAGCTGTTTTGCTGTTTTTTCAGCCTTCGACAGGGATGACGACGGTAATGCTTGTTCGCCCGAACACAAACGCTGCCCCCTTTTTGCGCAGGCACCAATCCGGCATGACGCTGATCGAGGTGCTGGTGGCGGTGCTGATTCTTGCGGTTGGCCTGCTCGGCGCCGCCGTGATCCAGCTCAATGCACTCAAGCACACCGACAGCTCCAGGATGATCAGCCAGGCCAGTTTCATTGCCTACGACATGCTGGACCGGGTCCGCGCCAACTCGGGCGCCGATTACTCATGGGGTCTGAGCGAAGGTGCACCCTCCAGTACAGTGACCTCCAGCGTACGCGACCTGGACCTGCATGATTTTGAAGCCAATATCATCGGGTTTGCCGGAGCGAGCGCAAAAGGTTCTGTCGTGGTCAGCGGCAGCGAGGTGACCGTCAGTATCAGTTGGGACGACGCCAGGGCAGCGAACAGCAGCGGCGCACGGGAAACGTTCATCCTCACCAGTCGCGCTGCCAGCGAGCCGGGGGTGGCGCAATGATTCGCTTGGCTCGGGGTTTCAGCTTGATGGAGCTGTTGCTGGCGCTGGCTGTCGGGTTGGTGCTGGTACTCGGGGTCAGTCAGGTCGTCATCAGCGCTCGATCCATCCACGCCAGCCAGCAGGCCGCCATGTTGCTGCAGGATGATGCACGGTTTGTGCTGGGCAAGATGATCCAGGATATTCGCCAGGCGGGCATGCTGGGCTGCCTGGCCACGGCCTATATCGATAACGCACCGCCAGCGTTTGATCGCCCCGTTGGCTGGAGTTCGGCGAGCAGCTCAAGGTCACTGACGCTGGTCACTGCCGATGCGGCAGGTGACGGCGGCAAGCCTGACTGGACGATACTGTCCGATTGCACCGGCACAGCCCAAGCCTATGCGGGCAGCTCACCACAGCCTGCGCCCGGGCAGACTCGATTTGCGATACGCCAGCTCACCTACACCTTTGAGGCGGGGCAGCTGAAGGTCAGTACGCCGGCAGCGCCGGCCAGGATTGTGTTGGTGGATAACGTACAGGCGTTCGACATCAGTTTTGGTGTAGCGGCCAAACCCGGCTCGACTCAAGTCGTGCGCTATGACGCCAGCCCCGCTGATGAAACGTTGATACGCAGTGTGCGCATTCAAATGACGCTTCGAGACCCGACCGGGCGAGTGAAGGATCAGGCTTACAGCGTCGTGGCGGCGCTGCGTAATCGGGTGGGGTAGGGCGATTATGTTGAGTTATCGCGGCTTTTATCGACGGCAGACGGGCATGGTTCTAATGATCAGCCTGGTATTTCTATTGGTCTTGTCACTGATCGGCCTGGCCTCGATGCAAGGGGCCATGTCCCAGCAAAAGATCGCCAGCGGCGTCTGGCATCGAAATCAATCATTTCAAAGCGCTGAAAGCGGCTTGCGGCTGGGTGAGTCGGTCGTCCGGCACGCAGGTGCGATGCTGCCGTTGTGCCGGTCGATCAGCCGCTGTGTACCGCCGCAGGAGTCGTTTTCGGTAGTGGGCGCCGGGGGAAATCCTGTTTCAGCGGTTAGTTGGGTAGCCTTGAAGGGCGGGGTGTATGGCATTCAATCGTTGGGGGCCGGCGCAGGGCTGGTGGGTCTACCGCCTGAAACAGTCGCCGCTTTGTACCGAGTGACGGCGGTTGGGCTCAGCGGGCAATCGCGCACGGTTCTGGAGACGGTATATGCACGGGTAAACCAAGGAGGAGGCCCAGGATTTCGTCGGGTTTTATGGCGGCAACTTCAATAAGGAGCGTATCAATGGGCAAGGATTGCCAAGGTTTCACCCTGATCGAGTTACTGATCGCTGTAGCGATCATCGCGTTTCTGGCCGGTATCGCTTACCCCGGGTATACCGGCCATGTAAAAAAAGCCTATCGCGCAGAAGTCGTTGCGTTGTTGGCCGAGCAAGTCCACTACCTGGAACGCTTTTACACGCGTAACGGTACTTTTCTTGATGCAGGCAACGTCAGTGCGGGCAATGATCACTATAGAATCAGCGCTGCATTAAACCCTCAGGCATTCAGTCTGGTGGCCACGCCTGCCGTCGGCTCAGTGATGGCGGGAGACCCTTGCGGTGCATTCAGCCTGACCAGCTCCGGTGTGCGCAGCAATCCGGGTGCGGCACCTGAAATGTCGCGCAAGGCGTGCTGGGGGCAATAATGAGAGTGCTGGATGATTGGGCGCCGGGTGCGCTTTTCCCTTTTTATCGGCTGGATCAAATGATGGCTAAGCAACAGAAAGTGGTGATTGTCGGGGGTGGAGTAATCGGGTTGTTGACGGCCTTCAACCTGGCCACCCAAGGGCAGGCAGTCGTGCTGCTGGAGCGCTCCGGGCTTGGCCAGGAGTCTTCCTGGGCGGGCGGCGGCATCGTTTCACCGCTTTATCCATGGCGCTACAGCCCGGCAGTCACCGCTCTGGCCCACTGGTCCCAGGATTTTTATCCACAACTGGCGCAGCGCTTATTCGCCGCTACGGGTGTTGATCCAGAGGTTCACACCACGGGCTTGTACTGGCTGGACCTGGAGGATGAAGCCGAAGCACTGGCCTGGGCTGCCCGAGAAGGCCGGCCGCTGAGCAAAGTGGATGTGTCTGCCGCCCATGATGCTGTGCCGGTGCTCGGTGGTGGTTACTCCCAGGCGGTCTATATGGCGGATGTGGCCAATGTGCGCAACCCGCGCCTGGTCAAATCCCTCAAGGCGGCGTTATTGGCGCTACCCGGCGTGACCGTTCATGAGCAGTGCGAAGTGCACGGGTTTGTTCTTGAAGGTGACGACGTAGTGGGTGTGAATACGGCCGCCGGGCAGATTCTTGGCGATCAGGTGGTGCTGGCCGCCGGTGCCTGGAGCGGGGAGTTGCTGGGCAAGTTGGGGTTGTCGCTACCCGTGGAGCCGGTCAAGGGGCAAATGATTTTGTACAAATGTGCGTCGGATTTCTTGTCGAGCATGGTCCTGGCCAAAGGACGCTACGCAATACCGCGGCGTGATGGGCACATTCTGATCGGCAGTACGTTGGAGCATGAGGGGTTCGATAAAACCCCGACCGAGTCTGCGCTGGAAAGCCTCAAGGCTTCGGCTGTGGAATTGATTCCCGCGTTGGCGGACGCCGAGGTCGTGGGTCACTGGGCCGGTTTGCGTCCCGGGTCGCCGGAAGGTATCCCTTATATCGGCGAGGTTCCGGGTTTCAAAGGGCTATGGCTCAATTGCGGGCATTACCGCAATGGGCTGGTACTCGCGCCAGCCTCCTGCCAGTTGTTCGCGGACCTGCTGCTGGGGCGCGCACCGATCATTGATCCGGCGCCTTATGCGCCAGCAGGTCGGATCAACGCTGGATAGACTTTGGCCCTTGCTCCAGGTGCGCTTGGGTGCAGTACCACGCTTGGCGTGAACTGAGCGCGCGATCCTGCGGCAGATGCACGCCGCAGTGGGCACAGCGCACCATCAAGGCGGCGTCAGGCTCGGCGGAGCGTTGCTGTTTAGCCGCCGGGCTTTTGAATTTGCGCCAGAACCATACCGCGGCAGCAATGACGGCAATCCAGAACAGTAGACGAACCATGATGTGCAGTTTCTCGACAGGGAATGCGCCAGTTTAGCCAAGCGCATGGCAAGCGCACAGCGCAATAATGCTTGCCCACAAAAAAGGGAGCCCAATGGGCTCCCTTTTTGTATCGCGTCGACCTGTCAGTCGAAGATACCGAAGGTCATGTAGCTGAACCACGAACGATCTTCGTTGTTGCCAAGGGCCTGTGGCGCTTCTTCTTCGATCACGTCGCCGTTTGCGTCATGCGGCTTGAGGTCCGAAGGAATGGCTTCCTTGGCATCCTGGAACTGCTTCATCACGTCCTGGTTGGCGCGGGTTTCGCCCGGCGGCAACGGTGGACGGGACTCGATGAGGCCCAAGGTGTACTTGCTCAGCCACGAACGGTTGTCCACTTCGGCAACCTGAGGCACGAACTGACCGTCCTTGAGGCTTGGGTGGTCCGGGTAGTTGAGCTTCAGGGTTTCCAGGCTGGTGGCCGCCAGGGCGTCCAGGTGCAGGCGCTGGTAAGCCTCGGTCATCACGGCCAGGCCGTCACCCACGGATGGGGTTTCCTGGAAGTTCTCCACTACATAGCGGCCACGGTTGGCGGCAGCTACATACGCCTGACGGGTCAGGTAGTAATGGGCAACGTGAATTTCGTAGGAGGCCAGCAGGTTGCGCAGGTAGATCATGCGCTGCTTGGCGTCCGGCGCGTAGCGGCTGTTGGGGAAGCGGCTGGTCAGCTGGGCGAACTCGTTGTAGGAGTCGCGGGCAGCTCCCGGGTCACGCTTGGTCATGTCCAGCGGCAGGAAGCGCGCCAGCAGGCCAACGTCCTGGTCGAACGAGGTCAGGCCCTTCATGTAGTAGGCGTAGTCCACGTTCGGGTGCTGCGGGTGCAGACGGATAAAACGCTCGGCAGCAGACTTGGCAGCCTCCGGCTCGGCGTTCTTGTAGTTGGCGTAGATCAGCTCAAGCTGGGCCTGGTCGGCATAGCGCCCGAACGGATAGCGCGACTCCAGGGCCTTCAGCTTGGCTGTGGCGCTGGTGTAGCTATTATTGTCCAAGTCTTTTTGAGCTAATTGATACAGCTCGACTTCGCTCAGGTTTTCGTCGACGACTTCCTTTGTTGACGAGCAAGCAGCAGTCATGGCGAGGATGGCGATCAGCAGCAGGTGTTTCACTTGCATGGCGGCTTGCGTCCCTATGACGGCCGCTGTCTTGGGCGGGGCCGTCCTGTTATGATGAGCGCCCCGTTGAAAGCATCGGGGCAAAAGACGCCGTATTTAACCACAAGCGCGCAGCCGAAACCAAAGGCTGTGCCACGCCTAGTCTGAGCATGTCCGATAAAATTGAACTTCGCGCAGAGGTGCCGTCCGAATTGGGCGGCCAACGCCTCGATCAAGTCGCCGCACAATTATTCGCTGAGCACTCGCGCTCGCGCCTTTCCGCCTGGATCAAAGACGGCCGCCTGACTGTGGATGGAGCGGTTATCCGCCCGCGAGACATAGTCCATGGCGGTGCGATTCTTGAGCTGACTGCCGAGCAGGAAGCCCAGGGAGAATGGGTCGCTCAGGACATCGAGCTGGACATCGTCTATGAAGATGACGACATCCTGGTCATCAACAAACCTGCAGGCCTGGTGGTTCACCCGGCAGCCGGGCACGCTGATGGCACCTTGCTCAATGCCTTGTTGCACCACGTGCCGGACATCATCAATGTCCCGCGCTGCGGCATCGTGCACCGCCTGGATAAGGACACCACCGGCTTGATGGTGGTGGCCAAGACTATCCAGGCCCAGACGCAGCTGGTCACACAATTGCAGAGCCGCAGCGTCAGCCGAATCTACGAGTGCATCGTGATCGGCGTGGTGGTGGCGGGTGGCAAGATCAACGCCCCCATCGGCCGTCACGGCCAGCAGCGCCAGCGTATGGCGGTGATGGAAGGTGGCAAGCAGGCCGTCAGCCACTACCGTGTGCTGGAGCGTTTCCGGTCCCACACTCACGTGCGGGTCAAGCTGGAAACCGGTCGTACGCACCAGATTCGCGTGCACATGGCGCACATTAATTTCCCGTTGGTCGGAGATCCGGCCTACGGTGGTCGCTTCCGTATTCCGCCGGCGGCCAGTGTGACCATGGTTGAATCGCTGAAATCCTTCCCGCGCCAGGCCTTGCACGCACGCTTCCTGGAGCTGGATCATCCGACGAGTGGTAAGCGGATGAGCTGGGAATCGCCTCTGCCGGACGATCTGGTCTGGTTGTTGTCGCTGCTCAAGCAGGATCGTGAGGCGTTTATCGGATGAGTGACTGGCTGATTCCTGACTGGCCTGCGCCGGCTCAGGTTAAAGCCTGCGTCACTACCCGTGCGGGCGGCGTCAGCTTGGCGCCGTTCGACAGCCTTAATCTGGGTGATCATGTCGAGGACAGCCTTGAGGCTGTTCTTGAAAACCGTCGCCGTCTTACCGACGCATTCCACATTCAGCCTGCCTGGCTGCGCCAAGTCCACGGGATAGCCGTGGTTGAGGCTGACCCATCGCGCATCGCAGAGGCCGATGGCAGTTGGACCAGCACGCCGGGTATCGCCTGCACATCCATGACCGCCGATTGTTTGCCCGTGTTGTTCTGCAACCGAGCCGGCACGCGTGTGGCCGCCGCTCATGCGGGTTGGCGTGGCTTGGCGGCGGGTGTGCTCGAAGCCGCCTTCGAAAGCCTGGCGGCCGAACCCGGCGAAGTGTTGGTCTGGCTGGGCCCTGCCATCGGCCCGCAGGCCTTTGAAGTCGGCCCGGAAGTGCGTGAAGCTTTTATGCAGCAACTGCCGGTCACTGCCGAAGCCTTTGTTCCAAGCCACAATCCCGGCAAGTACATGGCTGACATCTACCAACTGGCGCGCCTGCGCCTGGCCGCACGCGGTGTCACGGCAGTGTATGGCGGCGGTTTTTGCACCGTGACCGACCCCCGCTTCTTTTCTTACCGGCGCAGCCCTCGCACCGGTCGGTTTGCCTCCCTGATCTGGCTTGAGCGCTAGACTCTCCTGATCCGGGTCATTGCTGATCCATATCAAACATTGCTCGCTTGAATCCGCCAGAATCCACCCCATCTATAAGGGTATCTGGCAGGTTTCTTCATTCAGGATGTGTTTACAGCTCCGGCCTGCTCAAAAGGAAGGTGACTAATGCGTATTGATCGTTTAACCAGCAAATTGCAGTTGGCCTTATCGGATTCCCAATCCTTGGCGGTGGGCCTCGACCACCCGGCCATCGAGCCTGCGCACTTGATGCAGGCGCTCCTTGAACAGCAAGGTGGTTCTATCAAGCCCTTGCTGATGCAGGTGGGCTTTGACATCAACAGCCTGCGCAAGGAGTTGAGCAAAGAGCTCGACCAACTGCCGAAAATCCAAAATCCTACCGGCGACGTGAACATGTCGCAGGACTTGGCGCGCCTGCTCAACCAGGCTGATCGCCTGGCCCAGCAGAAAGGTGATCAGTTCATCTCCAGCGAACTGGTGCTGCTCGCCGCAATGGACGACAACAGTAAGCTCGGCAAATTGTTGCTGGGGCAGGGCGTGAGCAAGAAAGCCCTGGAAAACGCCATCAATAATCTGCGTGGCGGCGAGGCAGTCAATGACCCCAATCATGAAGAGTCGCGCCAGGCTCTGGACAAATACACCGTCGACCTGACCAAGCGCGCCGAAGAAGGCAAGCTTGACCCGGTGATCGGCCGTGACGACGAAATTCGGCGCACCATCCAGGTGCTGCAACGTCGTACCAAGAACAACCCGGTGCTGATCGGCGAACCTGGTGTGGGTAAAACCGCTATTGCTGAGGGCCTGGCCCAGCGCATCATTAATGGTGAGGTGCCGGACGGCCTGAAAGGCAAGCGCCTGCTGTCCCTGGACATGGGATCGTTGATCGCCGGTGCCAAGTTCCGTGGCGAGTTCGAAGAGCGCCTGAAATCCTTGCTGAACGAGCTGTCGAAGCAGGAAGGGCAGATCATTCTGTTTATCGACGAACTGCACACCATGGTCGGCGCCGGTAAAGGCGAAGGTTCAATGGACGCCGGTAACATGCTCAAGCCGGCCTTGGCGCGCGGCGAGTTGCATTGCGTTGGCGCAACCACGCTCAACGAGTACCGCCAATACATTGAGAAGGACGCGGCACTTGAGCGTCGCTTCCAGAAAGTGCTGGTGGAAGAGCCGAGCGAAGAAGACACCATCGCCATCCTGCGTGGCCTCAAAGAACGCTATGAGGTCCACCATAAGGTGGCGATTACTGACGGCGCGATCATTGCGGCGGCCAAGTTGAGCCATCGCTATATCACCGATCGCCAGTTACCGGACAAGGCTATCGACCTCATCGACGAAGCGGCCAGCCGTATTCGCATGGAGATTGACTCCAAGCCGGAAGTGCTCGACCGCCTTGATCGTCGCCTGATTCAACTGAAAGTCGAATCCCAGGCGCTTAAGAAGGAAGAGGACGAGGCAGCGAAAAAACGCCTGGAGAAACTTCAGGAAGAAATCGTCCGTCTGGAGCGCGAGTATTCGGATCTCGAGGAAATCTGGACCTCGGAAAAAGCCGAAGTGCAGGGTTCTGCGCAGATCCAGCAAAAGATCGAGCAGTCCCGTCAGGAGCTGGAAGCCGCACGCCGTAAAGGCGACCTGAACCGCATGGCCGAATTGCAGTACGGGGTGATCCCGGATCTGGAACGCAGCCTGCAGATGGTCGACCAGCATGGCAAGAGCGAGAACCAGTTGCTGCGCAGCAAGGTGACCGAGGAAGAAATTGCCGAAGTGGTCTCCAAGTGGACCGGCATTCCCGTGTCGAAAATGCTTGAAGGCGAGCGCGACAAGTTACTGAAGATGGAAAGCCTGTTGCACCAGCGCGTCATCGGGCAGGAAGAGGCGGTGGTAGCGGTGTCCAACGCGGTACGACGTTCCCGTGCCGGCTTGTCCGACCCGAACCGTCCGAGCGGCTCGTTCATGTTCCTCGGCCCGACCGGCGTGGGTAAGACCGAGCTGTGCAAAGCCTTGGCCGAGTTTCTCTTCGATACTGAAGAGGCCATGGTGCGGATCGATATGTCCGAGTTCATGGAGAAACATTCGGTGGCTCGCCTGATAGGCGCACCACCAGGCTACGTGGGCTACGAGGAGGGCGGTTACCTGACCGAGGCTGTGCGGCGCAAGCCTTACTCGGTGATCCTGCTGGACGAGGTCGAGAAGGCCCACCCGGATGTGTTCAACATCCTCTTGCAGGTGTTGGAAGATGGCCGTCTGACGGACAGTCACGGGCGTACCGTGGACTTCCGCAATACGGTGATCGTGATGACCTCCAACCTGGGCTCGGCGCAGATCCAGGAATTGGTGGGGGATCGTGAAGGCCAGCGTGCGGCCGTGATGGATGCGCTGACCTCGCACTTCCGTCCGGAATTTATCAACCGGGTGGATGAAGTGGTGATCTTCGAGCCTCTGGCGCGGGATCAGATCGCGGGCATCACCGAGATCCAGTTGGGTCGTCTGCGTAGTCGCCTGGCCGAGCGTGAGCTTGACCTGGAACTGAGCAGCGAGGCGTTGGACAAGCTGATCGCGGTCGGTTACGACCCGGTGTATGGCGCACGGCCACTTAAACGTGCGATCCAGCGCTGGATCGAAAACCCACTGGCACAGTTGATCCTCTCGGGCAGCTTCATGCCAGGCACCCGCGTGACGGCCACGGTGGAAAACGACGAAATCGTCTTCCACTAAGCCCGGCCTGTAAGGTTATTAGAGACGGCCTCGCATTGCGGGGCCTTTTTTTTCGATAGGGCGTTGAACTGTAAGGCAAAGGCTTGTAAAGTGCGCCCCGCGGCAACGTCAGCCCACGGGTTTCTTCTCCCCAAGGAGAAATCAGAAAGAAGCGCAAATCATTGTCTTAAAAGCAATTTAAAGGGTTGACAGGGGTTTTTAAGATTGTAGAATAGCGCGCCTCAGAGACATGAACGTAGCGATACGGACAAGCCGAAGAGAAGGTTACAAAGTAGTAAAAGTTGTAAATTTGAAATATGTAGTTCCGTGATAGCTCAGTCGGTAGAGCAAATGACTGTTAATCATTGGGTCCCAGGTTCGAGTCCTGGTCACGGAGCCAATTTCAAAACCGGGGTATAGCGCAGTCCGGTAGCGCGCCTGCTTTGGGAGCAGGATGTCAGGAGTTCGAATCCCCTTACCCCGACCATTTTTGGGTCGTTAGCTCAGTTGGTAGAGCAGTTGGCTTTTAACCAATTGGTCGTAGGTTCGAATCCCACACGACCCACCATTTTTGAGACCAGTTAACGCTGGAATCGAATCTTAAGATCAGAGGCCAAAAGCGCTGATCGAAGAAGGCGACTGAAAGGTCGCATTTTTTTTTCGGGGTATAGCGCAGTCCGGTAGCGCGCCTGCTTTGGGAGCAGGATGTCAGGAGTTCGAATCCCCTTACCCCGACCATATTAAAAATCCTCGTATCGAAAGATACGGGGATTTTTTTTGTCTGCTGAAAAGCTAAGGCAGCACGCAAAAAAATGTGGGAGCGGGCTTGCCTGCGATGGCGTCTTATCAGCTTGTATATCTTGTGCTGATCTACTGCCATCGCGGGCAAGCCCGCTCCCACACTGCTGCGTGTTATTAGTGCAATTTGAGCCTAGGCTCAGTCCCGCGCCCAATCTTGCTGCCCAGCATCAGCATCGCCGTGCGGAAAAAACCGTACAGCGCGACTTGGTGCATGCGGTACAGCGACACATAGAACATCCGCGCCAGCCAACCCTCGAGCATCACACTGCCGGTCAGGTTGCCCATCAAGTTACCCACAGCCGAGAATCTCGACAGCGAGATCAGCGAGCCGTAGTCGGTGTACTTGTAGGACGGCAGGTCCTTGCCGTCGATTCGCAATTTCAGCGATTTGGCCAGCAATGACGCCTGCTGGTGAGCCGCCTGAGCGCGTGGTGGCACATTACGGTCGGTGCCCGTTTGTGGGCAGGCAGCGCAGTCCCCGAAGGCGAAGATGTTTTCGTCGCGGGTGGTCTGCAGTGTCGGCAACACCTGCAATTGGTTGATGCGATTGGTTTCCAGCCCATCAATGTCCTTGAGGAAGGCCGGGGCGCGAATGCCGGCAGCCCACACCTTCAAGCTGGCAGGAATGACCTGGCCGCTGCTGGTGATCAAGGCATCGGCCGTCACTTCGCTGACCGCCGAGTTGGTCAATACCGTCACCCCGAGTTTCTCCAGGGTTTTATGCACAGGGCCGCCAATCCGCTCGGGCAGCGCAGGCAATACCCGCGGGCCGGCTTCGATGAGGGTGATGTGCATGTTTTCCGGTTTGATCCGGTCCAGACCATAGGCCGCCAGTTCGTGAGCGGCATTGTGCAGTTCAGCGGCGAGTTCCACGCCCGTTGCTCCGGCGCCAACGATAGCAACGCTGATTTTCTCTTCCACATCGGTCTGGCCGGCGTGGGCGCGCAGATAGTGGTTGAGCAACTGCTGGTGGAACCGCTCGGCCTGTTTGCGGGTGTCGAGGAACAGGCAGTGCTGCGCTGCGCCCTCGGTGCCGAAATCGTTGGTGGTGCTACCGACCGCGATCACCAGGCTGTCATAGCCCAGTACGCGCGCGGGCACCAACTCACGGCCTTCTTCATCAAGGGTGGCGGCCAGCTGGATTTTCTTCTGTTCACGGTCAAGGCCGCTCATGCGCCCCAGTTGGAACTCGAAGTGGTTCCATTTGGCCTGGGCGACATAATTGAGTTCGTCTTCCGAAGAGTTCAGCGAACCGGCAGCCACCTCGTGCAGCAGGGGCTTCCAGATATGGGTCAGGTTAGTGTCCACCAGCGTGACGCTGGCGGTTCCGCGCTTGCCCAGAGTCTTACCCAGGCGGGTAGCCAACTCCAGGCCGCCGGCGCCGCCGCCGACGATAATAATACGATGGGTCATGGGGATATCTCGCAAGGCTAAAAGAAATCGGAGCAGTTACCCTCGCGAGCGCCAGGCAGCTCATAGCGTCAGGTAACTCAAAAGGCGGCTCAGCAGACCAAGGCCGATCACCGCCACCAGCACCACACCAAGGAGCAGCCAAGGCCGGAAAGGCTTGCGCTCGACTCGGTTTTGGGAGAGTTGCAGGTACTCTTCGACATGCTGTTGGTCATCGGGGTTCAGGCGGCTGGTCATAAAGGCCTCGTCAGGTAGACGTTGCAAAAGGGCGCCACGTTACAGTCAGGGGATTGGCGGTCTCGCCACAAGCGTAGCCTGTGCCCGCGTCACAGGCTGATGCCTACGTCGAATACTATGCTGCGCCCCAGGTTGTTGCGCAAGAAGTCCGGTGCGTCCGGGTGGGCGAACAGCACGCGGGCAAAGGTGGGGCCTACCAGTGACAGCGAGCGCCAACCCTGGCGCAGGTATTCGGTGGGCGGCGGGAAATGGCTGTTGAGGTCCAGCACTTCACGTTTGAGGCTGGTGAAGGCAATGAGATCCAGCTCGCCCAGGTCCATCCCGCGTTCCTTATAGTTATGGGCTTTTTTGCGCAGCGTCGGCGCCAGGCGCAGCAAGAACTCATGGGCGGGGATGCGACGCGGCTTGGCCTCGCGACGCACCAGTTGGCTCAGGGAAAACGCACTGCGTCGGCGCAGCAACTCATCGCGCCATTCGTCGTTCAGGCGGCGGCCCTCATCCAGCACGAAAAACACCTCGAAGCTGGCGTCGCGAAACAACACGTCAGGCGGCTCTTGCCCCGCGGGGTGAAATTCCTCGGCGCGGTAGGGCACATTCAAGCCTTGCAGCAGGCGCTGGCAGACCCAACGCTCACGCTCCCATTTGCGGGCATTGGACAGGAACGCGTTGGCTTGTTCGGCCGCTACGGTGAGCAGGCGCAGATAATCTGAGTCATCCATATTTGCAGCTTAGCGTTCAAATGATGACCACAGGAAGTCTTGCTTTAAAACAGCGGTGTAGACTGGCTACTCGACCGTTATGCCGAGCAGGGAGAGTGTGCTGTGAAGTTTTTTGCGGTGTTGTTGCTAAGTCTGCTGCCCGTTTTGGCCCAGGCCGCCGAACTGCATGAGGCACTGGAGCAGGTGAAGCCGTGATCAGCGCCGCCGTACTGGCGCCGGAAACCCTTGGCATCGGCTGGCTTTTGTACGCGCCGCTGGTGATGTGGGCGATTTTACGATCGCCGTGGGTTGAGCTGTTTGCAGACCGCAGGCGCCAGCATCTGCTGTTTGGTACGGTGTTCGCGCTCTTCATGTTGTGGCTGGTGCGCCGGGATTTCGATACCGGTGTTTCCTACCACTTTATCGGCATGACCGCTGTGACCCTGCTACTCGACTGGCCTTTGGCAATCGTCGGTGGGTTAGCGGCTCAGTTGGGGTTGGTATTGCTGGGGCGCCAGGACTTGGCCGCCGTGGGTATTAACGGCCTGCTGTTGATCGTGTTGCCGGTGCTGGTCACGGAAGGCTGTGCATGGCTGGTAGAGCGTGCGCAGCCACGCAACCCCTTCGTCTATATCTTCTGCTCCGGCTTTTTTGCCGCCGCGCTGTCGGCACTGCTCTGCCTGTTGGCCGCATTGGGTCTGCTGTGGTTCGACGGCCGTTTTGCAATGCCGGAATGGCTGGAAGACTTCGTCGGTTACCTGTGGCTGATCATTTTCCCCGAAGCGTTTATCAACGGTATGGTCATTAGTGCCCTGGTGGTGTTTTGCCCTGAGTGGCTGGAGACATTCAATCGCACGCGCTACCTCTCGGCACCGTGGAAGGACGACGATTCGCGGCGTTGACCCAGATCAAATCCCATGCAGGCGCACAGGCTCATTCTTTGCAAAATTTCCGGGAGCAACGATCATGAGTGTGTACGAGTGGGCACGGCAGGAATTGCGCAGAAGCCAGGACGCAGCACAGGAAGTCGGTTTTGACCCCGGCTTGACCCTACGCGCCATGCTCAGCGCGGTGGTGCAGCAGAGCAAGGGCGTACGCAGTTTTGAAGACTTGGCCGACGAGCTGCAATACCTTGCAGAGAATCTCGACGACCAGCAGGAATATGCCTTTATGCGGCCTTAATGGCGCAGCGGCAGATCTTCAGAGAACAGTTCGTCCTCTGCATCCGGGCTGACCGGAATCTTGTGTTCTTCCGACGCCCAGGCACCGAGGTCGATAAGTTTGCAACGGTCCGAGCAGAACGGCCGGTTGGGGTTGGTCGCTGTCCATTCCACGGGGGCACCGCAGGTTGGGCATTCGACGGTCAGGGGTTGGCTCATGATCGGCCTCCACGCAAAGTAAGGTAAAAGTGGTGCAGTCGCTCGACCTCGCTGTGCAGCCATGCGAGGTCCTGGTCATTGACCAGCACGTCATCGGCATGGTTCAGGCGGTCTTCGCGGCTGGACTGAGCCTTGAGGATCGCCTGCACCTGATGTTCGCTGATGCCGTCGCGCTGCAGGGTACGCTGAATCTGCAGTGATTGCGGCACGTCTATCACCAGGATGCGCTGGGTCATGCTGTACTGGCCGGACTCGATCAGCAGCGGCGACACCAGAATCGCGTAAGGCGAACGCGCGCGCGCCAGATGGCTGCGAATCTCCTCGCCAATCAACGGGTGCAGCAAGGCTTCCAGCCAGCGGCGCTCCTCAGGTGATTCAAAGATCAGCTTACGCAACGCGGCGCGGTCGAGTTGGCCGTCGGGCAGAAGCACGCCGGCACCGAAATGCTCGGCGATCCGCGCCAGTGCCGGCCGGCCGGGCTCGACCACCCAGCGGGCGGCATGGTCGGCGTCGACCGAATCAATGCCCAGGTCGATAAAGTGCTGGGCGGCTGCGCTTTTGCCGCTGCCGATACCGCCAGTAAGGCCAAGAATCCAGGGTGTTGCGACAGAAGTGGTCATCTGAAACCGACAGACTGCAAATAGAAGTCGGTTATTTGACCACCCCAGAGCAATGCAATCCAGCCGGCAATTGCCAGGCACGGGCCAAACGGCATCGGCATCGACGCCTGGGACCTGCGCAAGCGCATCAGGATCAAGCCGGCGAGCACGCCTAGCAGCGATGAGATCAGTAGCGTCATCGGCAGAATCTGCCAACCACCCCAGGCACCGAGCAGGGCCAATAACTTGAAGTCGCCATAGCCCATGCCGTCCTTGCCGGTGATCAGCTTGAACAGCCAGAACACCGTCCACAGGCTCATATAGCCTATGACTGCGCCCCACAGCGCATTGGGCAGCGTCGTCAACACGTCGAAGCTATTGAGGATCAGCCCGAGCCATAGCAGCGGCAACACCAGAACGTCCGGCAACAGTTGATGATCCACGTCGATCAGGCTCATGGCCAGCAACCCCCAGCTCAACACCATCACCGCGCCAGCTTGCCAGCCGAAACCAAAATGCCAGGCAACCATAGCTGAGCCCAGCGCGCAGGCCAGTTCGGTGATGGGGTAGCGGCTACTGATAGGTTCACGACAATGGGCGCAACGGCCCCTGAGTATCAGGTAGCTGAGCAGCGGGATATTTTCCCAGGCACGAATCGGCTGGTCGCAATGCGGGCAGCAGGAGTTGGGGTGTATCAGGTTGTAAGTGGGGTTCGCGCGATCGGCAGGCAAGCCCAGCACTTCCTGGGCTTGGGCACGCCATTCGCGCTCGAGCATCTTTGGCAGACGCCACACCAGCACGTTGATGAAGCTGCCGACGATCAGGCCCAGAGCGAGCGCCATCCCGATAAAGACCCATGATTGTTCGCTGGGCAGCAGGCTCAAAATGCCGACCCCAGCTGGAAGACCGGCAGGTACATGGCGATCACCAATGCACCGACAATGCCCCCCAATATCACCATGATGAGCGGCTCCATCAGGCTGGTGAGGTTGTCGACCAGATTCTCCACGTCGGCCTCAAAATGCTGGGCAACTTTTTCCAGCATGCGGTCCAGGGTGCCCGATTCTTCACCGATCGCTGTCATCTGGATCGCCATGCCGGGGAACAGGCCGCTATGCGCCATGGAGTGATTCAACTGCATGCCTGTGGATACGTCTTGACGCATCTGTTCGATCGCCTTTTTGAACAAACCATTGCCTGTCGCACCCGCCACGGAATCCAGGGCCTGCACCAACGGTACGCCCGCTGCAAAAGTCGTTGAAAGTGTACGGGCGTAGCGGGCAACGGCGGATTTTCTCAGCAGTGTGCCTGCCAGGGGCACCTTCAACAAACCGCTATCGAGGCCGTGACGAAAACCGGGGGAAGCCCGATAAGCCTGGCGCAGCCCGGCAATGGTAGCGCCCAGGCCCAGCGCGACCATCCACCAGGCGTGTTGCAGGAATTCGGACAGGGCAATGACCTTCAAGGTAAAGCCTGGCAGCTCGCCGTCGACCCCGCTAAAAAGGCTCTGAAACTGCGGTACCACGTGGATGAGCAGGATTGCACTGACCAGGCAGGCGACCACGATGACTGCGCAGGGGTAGGTCATGGCCTTTTTGATTCGCGCCTTGAGCTGCTGGCTTTTTTCCAGGTGTACCGCCACCCGCTCCAGCAAGGTTTCCAGGGCACCGGCCTGTTCACCCGCAGCGATCAGGTTGCAATACAGTTCATCGAAGTAGCGCGGTTGTTTGCGCAGTGCTGCCGCCAGGTTGTTCCCGGCGGCGATCTCCTGTTTCAAGCCCTTTATCAGCTCGCGCATCTGTCGGTGTTCGAAGCCTTCGCTGATGATGTCGAAGGCTTGCAGCAGCGGTATGCCGGCCTTCAGCAATGTCGCCAGCTGGCGGGTGAACAGGGCAATATCTGCCGGTTTTATTGGCGGCGCAAAGCTTGGCAGGTGCGAGGTTTTTTTGCGCACGCGGCCGGGGCAGATTCCTTGCTGGCGCAGTTGCGCCTTGATCAGCGCAAGGTTATGGCCTGCGGTTTGCCCTGAGACCCTGCGCCCTTTGCGGTTGATGCCTTCCCAGGCGTAGATCGTTGCAGCTTCATTCATGTCATGTGTCCGCGCACCGTTAGTCGTAGATTTACAGCTTAGTCAGGTGATGGATTCCGGCAGGTCAGCAGTGAAGGATAAAATGTCAGAATGTGCGTCTTGTGCGCGTTTGGCCGCTCGCGGATGAGTACACTGGCGCCGCTGCAAAATGCGGGGCGCAGGACGCGCCTTGATATGGTTTCTATTCTGGAGAGTGAATGTGATGCGTCAGAAAGGCTTCACCTTGATCGAGTTGTTGATCGTCGTGGCAATCATCGGCATTTTGGCCACGATCGGTTTGCCCATGTATACCAAGCACCAGGCCAAGGCCAAGTTTACGGCGGGGTTGGCTGAAGTCTCCGCGTTGAAGGCCGGTTTCGAAGACACCCTTAACCAGGGCACCGTGCCGACACTGGCCTTGATCGGTGGCAGCAGCCCAACCGCCAACTGCACGATCGAGGTGGCAGGCGATGTGGCCACCGGCACCGGTTCCATCCGTTGTGAAATTCTCGATGCGCCCGCTCCCGTGCTGGGCAAGACCATCACGTTGACGCGCAGTGCCACCACCGGCTGGAAGTGTGCAACCACGGCTGACGCTCAATACGTTGCCAAGGGCTGCGGCGCCGACGGAGCATAACGGTTGCTGGGCGGCAGGCGAGTTAGTTGCTGCATGCCCAATGCGGTGCTAGCTTTAGCCCACCGCCCGTGTAGCTCAGCCGGTAGAGCAGCGCACTCGTAACGCGAAGGTCGCAGGTTCGATTCCTGTCTCGGGCACAAAGGCAACACTGTTTTCAAAGGCAACACTGTTTTCAGATGATCCCAGAATGGTTCTGAAGGCCAGACGAGCCGGCATTCATGCCCACTCTTTTGTATCTGCGCAACCTTGATGACCCAGATGCATCCCCATTCCTTGATCTAAGAGAACAACATGACCACACAAGAGATGACCCAGGAAGCGCGTCACGAAGCCGCCCTCAAGAAATACGTGGCGGAGTCGCCGGAACTGCTGGATGAGATCAAGGACCTGAGTGCCGATGATCAAAGGGACCAGATCCAATGGGCATTTGAGGATGAGGCGGAGGCCCAGGGCCTGCAGCCATGGGAACTGAGCCTCAAGTACACCTCCACCCCCGAAGAATTCGAGGCGGCGCGCCTGGCCTTGCACAAGGAGGCTGCCGAGGTACTGGGCGTCGACTGGAATGAGTATTGTGGGATGAATAATCTCGCAATCTAAGTCGCTTTCTGTGTAGGAGCGAGTGGTCCACCCAGTGCGTGCTCGCTCCTACAGAGGGCCTCAGATACTGAGCCGCATCGACAAATCCACGGCTTTAACATCCTTGGTCATCGCACCGATGGAGATGTAGTCCACCCCGGTTTCAGCGATGGGCAGCAGGGTAGTTTCATTGATCCCGCCGCTGGCTTCCAGCTTGGCCTTGCCTGCGTTCAGGCGCACGGCCTCGCGCATGTCATCCAGGCTCAATTCGTCGAGCATGATGATATCGGCACCCGCCGCCAGTGCTTCGCGCAGTTCATCCAGGCTTTCCACTTCGATTTCCACCGGCTTGCCCGGGGCGATTTTGTGGGCGGCCGTAATTGCCTGGGCAATACCGCCACACGCAGCGATATGGTTTTCCTTGATCAGGAACGCGTCATACAGACCGATGCGATGGTTATGGCAGCCACCGCAAGTCACTGCGTACTTTTGCGCCAATCGCAGACCTGGCAGGGTTTTGCGGGTGTCCAGCAGCTTGACCTGGGTGGTGGCGACAAAGTCCGCCAGATACTGCGCACGTGTGGCCACCCCTGACAGCATCTGCAGGAAATTCAGTGCGCAGCGCTCACCGCTGAGCAATGAGCGGGCCGGGCCTTCCAAGTGGAACAGCACTTGATTGGGGCTGACGCGTTCACCATCGGCCACCTGCCAATGCACCGCGACCCGAGGGTCGAGCTGGCGGAATACCGCGTCCACCCAAGCCGTGCCGGCGATAACGGCCGCATCGCGAGTAATGATTGTGGCCTTGGCCAGCCGTTCGGCCGGGATCAATTGTGCAGTGATGTCGCCGCTGCCGATGTCTTCCAGCAGTGCACGGCGCACGTTGGCTTCAATTTCGGCGGTGAGGTCGGCAAGACGGAGATTCGGCATAACAGGCTCCACAAACAAAGTGCCTCGATTATAGGGGCAGTGCGCGTTTGAACCCAGACTCCTATTCATTTACAGGGCAAAGGCAGAGTTTGCTGGCGCAACTACCCTCATTTGCAAGATAATCTCGCGCCTTGCAATTGGCGTCATAGCTTTGACGTCCTGGTGATAACGGGTTTTTTTACAGCGTCCAATTGGGCCTGCCCCCGATCTTTCCCCAACCAACACCGCCGTTTCAGGAGGCCAGGATGCACAATGACGGAAAGGTGGTGCCCATCAACAAGGCACACGCCACGCCATCGCCGCTTGCGCGCCTGCCGGTGGTGTTGCTGCAGGTTCGCGACAAGGCCGCTCAGCAGTTGCAACAAGGTTTGCAGGAACTGTTCGATAACGCCGACGACACCCTGTTCGAAATGGCCGACAAGGCCCGTAGTAACGCTGACCATCACATCTTCTTTGAAGCCATGCGCGACTTGCGCCTCAAGCGCAAGAATTTCGAGCGCGTGTTCATGGCGCAGTTGTTCGCCGCGTTCGCCAATCTGGGCCAGGTTGGGCGGGGCGAGTCGCACTGGCTGCCGGTGGTGTCCTATGACACGGCGACCGGCACGTCCAGTGATGAACTGGAAAAAGCGGTCGCGTTGGCGGCCATGCTCGGTCGAGTGCGGCATCGTGATGGCCTGGCACTGGCGCAACTGACCGCGCGCCTGAGTACATTGCTCGGCAACCCCCTGGATGAGCGCGATAACCCGTTGGGCCCGGCACTGCTTTGTGAATTCTTTTTGCGGGCGGGGCGCAGCTTGGGGGTAGAGATCCGCGTCAAATTGATCATTCTCAAGCTGTTTGAAAAATACGTGCTCAGTGACGCCGACCAACTGTTCGCTGAAGCCAACCAGATACTCGTCGCTACCGGGGTTTTGCCTGAGCTCAAGGCAGTGCCATCACGTCGCCCCGGTGGGCGTGCGGCGCTTGAACAGCAGCGTGAAGGCAGCTTGCCGACCGTCGACCCGCCAGTGGATGAAAACGGCCAGGAAGCCTTCGCTGCCTTGCAGAAATTGCTGGCGGCCGTGCGTGGCAGCGTGGCGCCTACCCTGGAAGCCAGCGCCGAACCTCAGCCCATTGCCACCCGCGACCTGTTGCGCCTGCTCTCTCATTTGCAGCAATACGTGCCGGAACCCGAGGCCGAAGACGACTTCGACCTGCGTAACCAGCTTGAACAGTTGCTCACCCGTGTCAGCGTCAAAAGTGGCAAGTCTCGTGTGGTGGAAGACGCCGATGAGGATGTGATCAACCTGGTCGCCCTGTTATTCGAGTTCATCCTCAATGACAGCACCGTGCCTGATGTTTTCAAGGCCTTGATCGCGCGTTTGCAGATTCCGATATTGAAAGTGGCGATACTGGACAAGAGTTTTTTCAGTCGCAGCAGCCATCCGGCGCGGCGCTTACTCAATGAAATCGCCGCCGCCGCCATGGGTTGGAGCCCGCGCGATGACTCTCCGCGCGACAGCCTGTACCTGCGAACCGAGCAGGTGGTGCAATGTTTGCTGAATGAGTTCGTTGAAGACCTGGCGATTTTCCCCCGGTTATTGGCGCAGTTCACGACCTTTACTGCGGATGAGCAGCGGCGCAGTGAATTGCTGGAGCAGCACACCTATGAGGTCGAAGAGGGCCGTGTGCGTACTGAGGCCGCCCGTCAGCGCGTGGCCGAGCTGCTCAATCGACGTTTGGTAGGCCGGGTGTTACCGCAGGCGGTGGTGCAGTTTCTCCAGCAGGCCTGGAGCCAGGTGCTGTTGTCGGCCAGCCTCAAGCATGGCGAGCAATCGGTGCAATGCCAGGCGGCGGTGCGCACCATGGACGAGTTGATCTGGAGCGTGAGCCTGCAGAAAGACACCGAGGCCGGTCGGCACCTGCTGGAGCAATTGCCCGGGCTGCTCAAGGCCTTGCGCAACGGCTTGACCTGCGTGGCGTTCGATCCCTTCAGCACCCGTGAGTTCTTTGTCCGATTGCAAGCCATGCATGTGCAGTCATTCGAGAGTGGGAGGCAGGACACGCTGATCGAGGTGCGTGAGCCATTCTCACTCAGTAGCGGGTTGCCTGAGCCAATCGCAAGCCTGCCCAGTGATGACCCGCACTTGCTCAAGGCTCAACAATTGCGGATCGGAGGCTGGTTTGAGTTCCAGCAAGATGAAACCCACCGTCTGCGCTGCAAGCTGAAGGCGATCATGGCACCGGCCAACGCCTATATTTTTGTCAGCCGCACGGGGCTCAAGGTCCTGGAGAAGAGTGCCGTCCAATTGGCCTTGGCCTTCAAGCAGGGGGCGATACGCAGTTTGGACGAGGGGCTGCTGTTTGACCGCGCGCTGACGTCAGTGATGGGTAACCTGCGTCAACTCAATCGCGGCAAGTCATCGCAACCGCAGGGCTGAACGCGGCATACTGGTAATACCTCGTCTCATTCAAGGAACCAGTATGCAGTTGGACCCCACCAGCGGTTGGTGCCAGGGTATTCGCCATTGCCCTTCACCCAACTTCAACGAGCGCCCCGCAGGCGAGATCTCACTGTTGGTGGTGCATAACATCAGCCTGCCTCCGGCGCAGTTCGCCACCGGCAAGGTGCAGGCGTTTTTCCAGAACCGCCTGGATGTCACAGAGCATCCTTACTTTGAAAGCATTGCCGACCTACGGGTGTCTGCGCATTTTCTGATTGAGCGCGACGGCACCGTGACGCAATTTGTATCGTGTCTGGACCGGGCCTGGCATGCAGGGGTCTCGAGCTTTGAGGGGCGTGAAGTCTGCAATGACTTTTCCCTGGGTATCGAGCTGGAGGGTACGGATGAGCTACCGTTTACCGATGCCCAATACGCGTCGCTGATCGACCTGACACGTCAACTGCTGGCAGCCTACCCAGGCATTACCCGTCAGCGTATTCGTGGTCACAGTGATATTGCGCCAGGGCGCAAGACTGACCCGGGCCCGGCTTTTGATTGGGCGCGCTTTCGCAGCGCCCTGCAGGATGGAGGACACGCACGATGAGTTTCCTGGTGTTGGTGCTGGCGGTCTGGATCGAGAAGTTCTCGGCCTTGCGTCGGCGGTTACAGTGCGACGGCGGATGGCTGCGTGAGCTGGCCAAACTGGAGTCGAGCCCGCGCATGGGCAAGCGGCCTTGGCTGATTCTGGTACTGCTGGTGTTGTTGCCGGTGGCCTTGCTGGCCCTGTTGCTATTGGTGCTGGAACCCGTGGCTTATGGCTTGTTGGCATTGCCGGTGCACTTACTGGTGGTGATCTATAGCCTGGGGCGTGGCGATCTACTGGCTGGGCTCGGGCCGTTTCGCGATGCGTGGCGGCGCGGTGACTTGCAAGCCGCCGAACACGTGGCCGAGCGGGACCTGAAAGTAGCGGCCGACAATGGCGAGCAACTGCTGGAGCGCGTTCAAGGCCATCTGCTATGGCAGGCTTACCAAAGCTTTTTCGCGGTGATTTTCTGGTATTTCCTGTTGGGCCCGGTCGCGGCCCTGGCCTATCGCCTGCTGGCGTTGGCCAGTGAGCACAGCCAGAACCCTCTGGTCGCCGAACGTGCCGGCCAATTGCGCCACGCGTTTGATTGGTTGCCGGTGCGCTTGCTGGCGGCGAGTTTTGCCCTGGTGGGTAACTTTGTTGCAGTCAGCCGGGTGATGCTCCATGAACTGCTGAGCTGGGATATCAGTGCCGCGCAGTTGGTAGAAAAAGTCGGCCTGGTAGCGGCTGAAATTCCACCGCCGGTGGTGGGGGCTGACGGCATCAACAGTCTGGATCGCCTGTGGGAACTGCTGCTGCGTGCGGCGGTGCTGTGGTATGCCGGGTTTGCCATCTGGACCGTGTTGCCTTGATCGAGTGAGTGCGGTCAAAAATGTGGGAGCAACTGTCTTAACGGTCTTTATCCGTCCATCCTTTCTAAAGACAGCAACGCTCCCACAGCTATGCGCCGTGTAACCACCTTGGGAAATAGCCGCAGCCAGTTTAGGCGGTGTGCTCTTTCCATTCATATCCTCGGTGCCGTGGGCATGATCGTCGACCAGAATCAGCAGATCGCTGTGGCCGTGGAGCAGCAAACTGCCCTTGCCCACGATATCGACCAGAACATTGCCGAGATCAATCGAGCTGGCGAGCATGCGGCTCAGGGCGCCCATCAGACAGAGGCGGCCAGCCGGCAGCTGTCGATGCAGGTGATCGTTGAAGCCATTGATCGAGGCGTTTCGTGTGTAGGGCAAGCGTGTAGGATTTTGGTTTTGTATTGCGTGGCTCCTGTCCTGATTTGTCTGTGTATCTTCTTTGAGCGCCTGGATGGGTGAGAATTTGTTTCAACCCATCACGGTCCAAGGGAGGCACGGCGATGACTGCTGCTACCGGTATCAAAGGGCACTGCGCCCATTGCGACATTACGTTTGCGCTCAAGCCCTGGCAATTGAACGCCATTGCCATTCATGAGCCTTTTGATTGCACGTATTGCCAGCGGATCGTGCAGTTGAACTGCCCCCGGCAACTGCGCCAGTTCAAGTCGCTGGACCATTGGGCGATGGTGCGCCCAAGCATGCTGGTACTCACCTGCGCGGTGTTGATCGTGGCGTTGTTGGCGGAATGGGTGGGGGTGGTCAGCGTGATCGGGCAACTCAATATTTCACTGGTGATGCTGCTGGCCCACTTCCTGGTGCTGCGCTATATCCGTTACCGGCAGCGGCTGACGTTGGATTTGCAAGCGGTCAGCGTGCTACCAACGGAACAACTCGCGCGCATTGCGTGTGCTCGTTTCGGCCAGCAGTGAGGGGCTGATGCCCATGCGCTCAGCCAACGCGCTGCAGATGTCCGGCAAGTGTTGCGGGCTGTTACGCAGGCCGGGGTACATCGCGGGGGCCATATCCGGTGAGTCGGTTTCCAGCACCACGGCCTCAAGGGGCAGTTGAGCGAGCACCTTGTGCATGCGCAGGGCTTGAGGCCAGGTGGCCGCGCCGCCCAGGCCCAGCTTGAAGCCGAGCTTGATGTACTCGCGAGCCTCCTCAACGCTGCCGGCGAATGCATGGATGATACCGCCCCGTGGCAGGCGGATGCGCTTGAGGGTGGCGATCACCGCCGCGTGGCTGCGACGTACATGCAACAGGGCCGGGAGCTGGAAGTCCACCGCCAGTTTCAACTGGGCGTCAAACAGGCTTTGCTGACGTTCGCGATCCAGCTGTTCGAGGAAGTAGTCCAGGCCGATTTCGCCGACGGCGCACAACTGTCGATGGCCGTGCAGGCGGGTCAGCCAGTCGCCCAGTTCGGTCAGGTCAGCGGGGCGATGCGCGTCGAGGTACACCGGGTGCAGGCCGAAAGCGGCGAACAAGCCTTCATCTTCCTGCACCAGGTCCCACAGCCGTTGCCAATTCTGCTGATAGACGCCTAACACCACCATGCGCTGCACCCCAAGTTGGCGGCTGTGGGCGAGGACTTCCCGGCGATCATGATCGAAGTCCGGGAAGTCCAGGTGGGTGTGGGTGTCGATCAGCTCCATGCTCAAGCCTCGTGAATACGCTGCTTGAAGGTCCGGCCAATGGCGTGCACGCCCGGTTGGTATTGCTCTTCCTCGATGACGGCCAGGGCCAGGCGCAGGGCCGTGTCGGCGATCAATTGGTGTTGCTGGGCCATGGCGTTGACCGGCAGCGGCAGGAAGTCCAGCAGTTGGGTGTCACCGAACGTGCCCAGGCGCAACGGCCGTGATTTGAGCGGGAAGTCATGCAGCGCGTCGAACACGCCTTGCAGCAGCACGTAGGAAGTGGTCACCAACGCGTCAGGCAAATGCCCCAGTTGATGTAGAAGTTGCTCCATCAACTGTCGGCCGCAGTCACGGCTGAAGGCTTCACCCTGTTCGATGATGACTTCACCGGTGAACCCTTGCAGCGCTTCACGGAAACCGGCGGCGCGCTCCTGACTGATACTCAGCTCCGGCCGTGCACCGATCAGTGCGATCTGCTTGGGCAGCGGTTGCAGCAGGCTGCTGGTCAGTTGCTGGCAGGCCTGGCGGTCGTCGCTGACCACCGAGCAAAACTGCGCCGGCTCCATCACCCGGTCGATGGCAATCACCGGCAGGCCCTTGGCTTGCAACTCGCGATAGCTGTCATCACTGGCCGGCAGGCAACTGGCGACGAACAGCGCATCGCAGCGTCGTGCACGAAACAGTTGCAGCAACTGGCGTTCGCTGTCCGCATCATCGTCGGAGCTGGCGATCAGCAACTGATAGCCTCGTGCTCGCGCACCTTGCTCCAACAACTTGGCAATCCGTGCGTAACTGGGGTTTTCCAGGTCTGGCAGGATAAAACCCAAGGTGCGCGTATGCCGGCTGCGCAGCCCGGCCGCCTGAGGGTTGGGGGTAAAACCATGGGCTTCGACCACCGCCCGCACCCGCTCGACGGTCGCGGAGCTGATGCGTTGCTGTGCGGCCTTGCCATTGATGACGTAGCTTGCGGTGGTGACGGACACACCGGCCAGACGTGCGATATCACTGAGTTTCAAACCGGGATTTCCTTGTTTTTTAGAGCTTGCCCCGACATTTTGTCCAATCGTAACCGATTCCTGCACACGACTATTGTCTGAGCTCAAGCGCCAAGTGGTCCTTCAAGCTTGCATAATTAGCGCGTAATCTGCCATAAATTCTAGATTAAACGTTTCAGCCAGCGTATTTTTACGACGTTCGCGACTGAATGGCTACTGCCAATTGACCGCTCAGTCAGTTATTTTTGAACACAGCCTCGCTGATTTATTCAAAACAATACCTAGTGCGCACACCGCACTAACTAGGAGAACGGCATGCTCGAGCTCACTGTAGAGCAGATATCCATGGGCCAGGTGGCTGTGGATAAATCTGCTGCCTTGCACCTGCTCGCTGAAAAACTGGTGGCCGATGGCCTGGTCGCCGAGGGTTATCTCAGTGGCTTGCAAGCCCGTGAAGCCCAAGGCTCGACCTTTCTCGGCCAAGGTATTGCCATCCCTCACGGCACCCCGGAAACCCGCGACCAGGTCTTTTCTACCGGCGTGCGCCTGCTGCAATTCCCCGACGGGGTGGACTGGGGTGACGGCCAGATCGTCTACCTGGCCATCGGCATTGCCGCCAAATCCGATGAACATTTGCGCCTGCTGCAACTGCTGACCCGCGCCCTCGGTGAAACCGACCTGGGCGAGGCGCTGCGCCGTGCCGGCAACGCCGAAGCGTTGCTGAAGCTGCTGCAAGGCGCGCCGCAGGAACTGGCGCTGGATGCGCAGATGATCAGCCTTGGCGTGTCCGCCGATGACTTCGAAGAGCTGGTGTGGCGCGGCGCACGCTTGTTGCGCCAGGCTGACTGTGTGAGCAATGGCTTTGCCGCCGTGTTGCAGCAAGTCGACGCACTGCCCCTGGGCGATGGCCTGTGGTGGTTGCACAGCGAGCAGACGGTCAAGCGTCCGGGTCTGGCCTTCGTCACGCCGGACAAACCCATGCGTTACCTCGGCCAGCCACTCAACGGTTTGTTCTGCCTGGCCAGCCTCGGCGAAGCCCATCAGACCTTGTTGGAACGCCTGTGCGCGTTGTTGATTGAAGGTCGCGGCCAGGAACTGGGGCGTGCCACCAGCAGCCGTGCGGTGCTTGAAGTGCTCGGCGGCGAACTGCCACCCGATTGGCCGAGTGTGCGCATTGCCCTGGCCAATGCCCATGGCCTGCACGCGCGGCCAGCGAAGATCCTCGCGCAACTGGCGAAAAGTTTTGACGGCGATATCCGCGTGCGCATCGTCGATGGCCCGGTCGGTGCCGTGTCGGTAAAAAGCCTGAGCAAGTTGCTCAGCCTCGGCGCCCGTCGCGGCCAGGTGTTGGAGTTTGTGGCCGAGCCAGCGATTGCCGGTGACGCGTTACCCGCCTTGCTGGCGGCCGTAGAGGAAGGCCTCGGCGAAGACGTTGAGCCGCTGCCGGCCGCCAGTGCGCAACCCGCAACGCTTGATATCGAACCGGTGCTCAGCGCGCCCGTGTCCGGCAGCCAGCTCCAGGCTATTGCCGCCGCGCCCGGTGTCGCCATCGGCCCTGCGCATATCCAGACGCAGCAAGTAGTCGATTACCCGCTGCGCGGTGAATCCTCGGCCATTGAACGCGAGCGCCTGCAGAACGCTTTGACCGACGTGCGCCGCGATATTCAGGGCCTGATCGAACGCAGCCAGGCCAAAGCCATCCGCGAGATTTTCATCACTCACCAGGAAATGCTCGACGACCCGGAACTGACCGACGAAGTCGGCACTCGCCTCAAGCAAGGCGAGAGCGCCGAAGCCGCGTGGATGAGCGTGATCGAAGCCGCCGCCAGGCAGCAGGAGTCGTTGCAGGATGCCTTGCTCGCCGAGCGCGCCGCCGACCTGCGCGACATCGGCCGCCGTGTGCTGGCGCAACTGTGCGGCATTGAAACCGCCCAGGAGCCGAGCGAACCCTACATTCTGGTGATGGAAGAAGTCGGGCCCTCCGACGTCGCGCGTCTGGACCCGACGCGCGTCGCCGGCATCCTCACCGCCCGTGGCGGCGCCACGGCCCACAGCGCCATCGTCGCGCGGGCCTTGGGCATTCCGGCGCTGGTGGGCGCAGGTCCGACGGTGTTGCTGTTGGCCTCCGGCACGCCTTTGTTGCTGGACGGCCAGCGCGGTCGCCTGCATGTCGACCCCGATGCGACCACCCTGCAGCGGGCCACCGTTGAGCGCGACACTCGCGAACAACGCCTGCAAGCCGCCTCGGCCCAGCGCCATCAACCGGCCCTGACCCGCGACGGCCACGCCGTCGAAGTGTTCGCCAATATCGGCGAAAGCGCCGGCGTTGCCGCTGCGGTGGAGCAAGGCGCCGAAGGTATCGGCCTGCTGCGCACCGAGCTGATTTTCATGGCCCACCCGCAAGCGCCGGATGAAGCCACGCAGGAAGCCGAATACCGCCGCGTACTCGACGGCCTCGACGGTCGCCCGCTGGTCGTGCGCACCCTGGATGTGGGCGGCGACAAACCGCTGCCGTATTGGCCGATTGCCCAAGAGGAAAATCCCTTCCTGGGGGTGCGCGGTATTCGGCTCACCTTGCAGCGCCCGCAGATCATGGAAGCGCAACTGCGTGCGCTATTACGTTCCGCCGATAACCGGCCGCTGCGCATCATGTTTCCCATGGTCGGCAGCGTCGATGAGTGGCGCGCCGCCCGCGATATGACCGAGCGCCTGCGCCTGGAGATCCCGGTGGCCGACTTGCAACTGGGGATCATGATCGAAGTGCCGTCCGCTGCCTTGCTGGCGCCGGTACTCGCCAAGGAAGTCGACTTCTTCAGTGTCGGCACCAACGACCTGACCCAATACACCCTGGCCATCGACCGTGGCCACCCGACCCTGTCCGCTCAGGCGGATGGCCTGCACCCGGCGGTGTTGCAGTTGATCGACATCACCGTGCGCGCCGCCCATGCCCATGGCAAATGGGTCGGCGTGTGCGGCGAGTTGGCGGCGGACCCGTTGGCGGTGCCGGTGCTGATTGGCCTGGGTGTGGATGAGTTGAGCGTGTCGGCCCGCAGCATTCCTGAAGTGAAGGCGCGGGTGCGCGAATTCAGTCTGAGCGAGGCCCAGGGCCTGGCGCAAAAAGCCCTTGCGGTGGGTTCGCCCGCCGAAGTGCGAGCCCTCGTGGAGGCCGTGTAAATGGCGAAGATTCTGACCCTGACGCTGAACCCGGCGTTGGACCTGACGGTACGCCTGGCGCGCCTGGAACCGGGTGAAGTCAACCGCAGCGAAACCCTGCTGACCCATGCCGCCGGCAAGGGTGTCAATGTCGCCCAGGTGCTGGCGGACCTGGGCCATGAAGTCACCGTGGGCGGCTTTCTCGGTGAAGACAACCCCCAGGCGTTTGAGGCGTTGATCGCGCGGCGTGGCTTTGCCGACGCGTTTATCCGTGTGCCGGGCGAAACCCGTAGCAATATCAAGATCGCCGAACAGGATGGCCGGGTCACCGACATCAACGCACCAGGGCCGCAGGTCAGTGAGCAGGCGCAAGCGGCGTTGCTCAATCAACTGACGCTGATTGCGCCTGGGCACGACGCCGTGGTGGTCGCCGGCAGCTTGCCGGGTGGCGTCACTGCGCAGTGGTTCAAAGGTTTGCTGGAACATCTGAAAAGCCTCGGTTTGAAAGTCGCACTCGACACCAGCGGCGAAGCCTTGCGCGCCGGTTTGCAGGCGGGCCCGTGGTTGATCAAACCCAACACTGAAGAGCTCGCCGAAGCCCTGGATTGCCCCACCGATTCCATCGCACAACAGGCCCAGGCTGCCGAGCGCTTGCATGCCCAAGGCGTCGAGCATGTGGTGGTTTCCCACGGCGCCGACGGCGTGAACTGGTTCAGCCCGGGCACGGCGCTGCATGCCACGCCGCCCAAGGTCAGCGTCGCCAGCACGGTCGGTGCGGGTGACTCGCTGCTGGCCGGGATGCTTCACGGTTTGCTCAGTTTTGATCTGCCGGAAAGCACCCTGCGCCGGGCCACGGCGATTGCCGCCATGGCCGTCACGCAGATCGGCTTTGGCATCAGCGATGACGCGCAGTTGGCGCGTCTCGAAAGCGGCGTCCACGTGCGTGCGCTGACAGAACAATAAGAGGGTTTGTGATGAAGTTAGCCATTGTTACTGCGTGCCCGAACGGCATGGTCACCAGTGTGCTGTGCGCCCGCTTGTTGGACGCTGCCGCGCAGCGCATGGGCTTGCACACCAGCGTCGAAGTGGTGGACGTGCAGCACCCGGAGCGCCAGTTGTCCCAGGCCACACTCGACGAAGCCGAATGGGTATTGCTGGTCAGCAGCACGCCGGTGGATATGCAGCGGTTTGTCGGCAAGCGTGTGTTCCAAAGCACGCCTGCCCAGGCGTTGGCGGATGTCGAGGCGGTATTGCGCCGTGGCGCCGAAGAGGCCCAAATCTATGTCGCCAGCGCAGCACCGGCGGCCGCAAAGCGTGCTCCACGTATCGTCGCTATTACGGCTTGCCCGACGGGCGTGGCGCACACCTTTATGGCCGCCGAAGCTTTACAGCAAACAGCCAAGCGCCTGGGTTATGACTTGCAAGTCGAAACCCAGGGCTCGGTGGGTGCGCGCACGCCGTTGAGCCCGCAAGCGATCGCCGACGCCGACGTGGTGTTACTGGCGGCGGATATCGAAGTCGCCACCGAGCGCTTCGCCGGTAAGAAGATTTACCGCTGCGGTACCGGCATCGCCCTCAAGCAATCCGAAGCCACGCTCAACCAGGCATTGGCCGAAGGCGCGGTGGAAAGTGCAGCCAGCGGTGCGGTGGCCAAAAAAGAAAAAACCGGTGTGTACAAACACCTGCTTACCGGTGTGTCGTTCATGTTGCCGATGGTCGTAGCGGGCGGCTTGTTGATCGCCCTGTCGTTCGTGTTCGGCATTCATGCCTTTGAAGAAAAAGGCACCTTGGCGGCAGCGCTCAAAACCGTCGGCGACCAGGCCTTTATGCTGATGGTGCCGTTGCTGGCGGGCTACATTGCCTACTCGATTGCCGACCGTCCCGGGCTCGCGCCCGGCATGATCGGCGGGCTGTTGGCGGGCACATTGGGCGCCGGATTTATCGGAGGCATCCTCGCCGGTTTTCTCGCGGGTTATTGCGTCAAGCTGATCACCCGTGCGGTGAAATTGCCGCAGAGCCTGGAGGCGCTCAAGCCGATTTTGATCATCCCGTTGCTGGCGAGTTTGTTCACGGGCCTGGCGATGATCTATCTCGTCGGCCCGCCGGTCGCGCGGTTGCTCACTGGCCTGACTGACTTCCTCAGCACCATGGGCACCACCAACGCGGTGCTGCTGGGCATCCTGTTGGGCGGCATGATGTGTGTGGATTTGGGTGGGCCGATCAACAAAGCGGCGTATGCGTTTTCGGTCGGTTTGCTGGCGGCCTCGAGCGGCGCACCCATGGCCGCGACCATGGCCGCCGGTATGGTGCCGCCGATTGGCATGGGCATCGCCACGTTCCTGGCGCGGCGCAAATTCGCCCAGACCGAACGCGAGGCAGGCAAGGCCGCGATGATTCTGGGCCTGTGCTTTATCTCCGAAGGGGCGATCCCGTTTGCGGCCAAAGACCCGCTGCGCGTGATTCCGGCCAGCATCGCCGGGGGCGCCTTGACCGGCGCGCTGTCGATGTACTTCGGCTGCAAACTCGCCGCGCCTCACGGTGGCCTGTTTGTGTTGGTGATTCCGAATGCGATGAACCATGCGCTGCTGTACTTGCTGGCGATTGTTGCCGGCAGCCTGTTGACCGGTTTGGTCTATGCGCTGATCAAGCGGCCGGATGCGGTTGAGCTGGCGGTCTCCTCAGCCAAGGCCTGACGCAATGTAAACTGTAGGAGCAGGCTTGCCTGCGATGCAGGCACCTGGGTGTATCAGTTAGACCCGGGTGATGCTATCGCAGGCAAGCCAGCTCCCACAGTTGATCTGCATTGGTCTGTAGGTCGGTGTCACACCGGCTTCATCACGCCATGTTTAAGTGGCCCTTTTGATACTCAAGAGGGCACCTGCATGAGCCACTTCGATCTCGGCCGTCGCCGTGTGATGCAAGCCGTTGGCGCCGGTCTGTTGCTGCCGGGCCTGGCCCCGGCGGTGATCGCCTCGGTCAAAGACCGGCCGCAACTCACCGATGGTGTGCAGTCCGGCGACCTGATGGGCGACCGCGCGATGATCTGGAGCCGCAGCGACCGCCCCGCGAAGATGGTGGTGGAGTGGGACACCCGCAGTGTGTTCAGCAACCCGCGTAAATTCATCTCGCCGCTGGCCGACAACCGCACCGACTTCACCGCCCGCGTCGAACTCACCGGGCTGCCGGTCGATCAGGCGATTTTCTATCGCGTGCACTTTGAGGACGCCCAGACCGGCGTCGCCAGCGAGCCGTGGTTCGGTCACTTGCGCAGCGTGCCGCAACAGCGCCGCGACATTCGTTTCGTGTGGAGCGGCGATACCGTCGGCCAGGGCTTTGGCATCAACCCGGACATCGGCGGCATGCGCATCTACGAAGCCATGCGCCTGCGCCTGCCGGACTTCTTTATTCACAGCGGCGACACCATCTACGCCGATGGCCCGGTGCCGGCGCAGCTGACCGTTGAAGACGGCCGCATCTGGCGCAATATCACCACCGAGGCCAAGAGCAAAGTCGCGGAAACCCTCGATGAATATCGCGGCAACTACCGCTACAACCTGCTCGACGAAAACGTGCGCCGCTTCAATGCCGAGGTGCCGCAGATCTGGCAGTGGGACGATCACGAGGTAGTCAACAACTGGTCGCCGAGCAAGCAGTTGGATGAGCGTTACCAGACCAAGGACATCAACACCCTGGTCGGCCGCGCGCGCCAGGCCTGGCTGGAGTATTCACCGATGCGCCGGCAAAGCGCCGACGGTGGCGGGCGGATCTATCGCAAGCTCAGCTACGGCCCCTTGCTGGATGTGTTCGTGCTGGACATGCGCAGCTATCGCGGCCCCAACGATGACAACCTGGGCGGCGAAAAACCCTTCATGGGCCGCGAGCAACTGGACTGGCTCAAGCGCGAGCTCAAGGCTTCCCAGGCGCAGTGGAAAGTCATCGCCGCCGACATGCCCATCGGGCTGGGCGTGCCTGATGGCGAGGTCAGCCCCGGCGTGCCGCGCTGGGAGGCGATCGCCAACGGCGACCCTGGCCCGGCCCAAGGTCGCGAGCTGGAGATTGCCGAGCTGTTGGGCTTTCTGCGCGCTCAGCAGGTGCGTAACCATGTATGGCTGACGGCGGATGTGCACTACTGCGCGGCGCATCACTACCACCCTGATCGTGCGGCGTTCCAGGATTTCGAGCCGTTCTGGGAGTTTGTGGCAGGGCCGTTGAATGCGGGGAGTTTCGGGCCGAACCCATTGGATAAAACCTTTGGCCCGGAGGTGGTGTTCGAGAAGGCGCCACCCGCGCAAAACACTTCGCCGTTTGCCGGGTTTCAGTTTTTTGGTGAGGTGCAGATTGATGGGCAGACGGCAGAGTTGACCGTCATTTTGCGGGATTTGGATGGGGTGTCAGTGTTCGAGCAAAAGCTGCAACCGGCCTGATTTGAAATGCAATCAAATGTGGGAGCGGGCTTGCTCGCGAAAGCGGAGTGTCAGTCACCGAATCTGTCGACTGAACCACCGTATTCGCGAGCAAGCCCGCTCCCACATTTTGAACGGTGTCTTTTCAGGGATCAGTACACATCCCGGCGATAGCGGCCTTGTTCAATCAAGCGCTCAACCGCCTCGCGGCCCAGCACGTCGTGCAGCACCTGATCCACGCCCGTCGCCATGCCCTGCAAGCTGCCGCAGACATAAATCGCCGCGCCATCGGCCAGCCATCGACGCAATACATCCGCCGACTCGCGCAGGCGGTCCTGCACGTAGATTTTTTCCTTCTGGTCACGGGAAAACGCCAGATCCAGCAGGGCCAGGTCGCCGCTGGCCAGCCAGCCTTGCAGTTCGTCCCGGCACAGGTAGTCGTGGGCGATGTTGCGCTCGCCAAACAGCAGCCAGTTGCGCTGCTGGCCATCGGCAATGCGCGCCTTGAGCAAGCTGCGCAGGCCGGCGAGGCCGGTGCCGTTGCCCAGCAGGATCAGCGGTGCCGGTGCCTGCGGCAAGTGAAAACCACTGTTGCGGCGCAGGCGCAGGCTGATGCCGGTCCCGATGGCGGCGTGTTCCGTCAGCCAGCCGGAGCCCAGGCCCAGGCTGCCGTCGGGGTGACGTTCCTGACGCACGATCAGCTCCAGCACGCCGTCGCTGGCAATCGAGGCGATGGAGTATTCGCGCATGCCCAGCGGCACCAATGCGTTCACCAGTGCCTGGGCATGCAAGCCGACCAGGTGCGTGCGGTTGTCCGGCAGTTGGCGGGTCGCCAGCGCCTGGTCAAGGGGTTGCGCCAGGCCGTCGATCAGCACGCTATCGTTGCCGGTCAGGCCCAGGCCAGCGAGGAAGTGTTCAATGGCCTTGGGGCCATTGCGCGGCAGGATTTCCACCAGGTCACCCGCCAGCCAGTTTTGCGGCGACGGCGGCGTGAGGCCCAGCAGGTAGATGTTCGAGCCGACGCTGCCGCGGTTGAGCAGGGTGCGATAAGTCAGGGGCCAGTTGTCGTATTGGGCGGTTTGCCAGGCAGCTGCCGGCGCGTGACCGGTGAGTTGGCCCAGTTGCTGTTGCCAGGTCAGCAAGGCCTCGGTGTCGCCGCTGTCGACTTCCACCGGGGCAAACAAGGGGTTGCCGCCCTGGTGAGTCAGCCAAAAGTGCAGGCGCCGGGCAAAGCCGCAAAAGTGCTCGTACTGGCGATCACCCAGGGCCAGCACTGAGTAATTCAGGCCTTTTAGCGACAGGTCCTGGCCGAGCACGCCGCGTTCAAAACCGCGTGCGCTGTCGGGCGCTTCACCGTCACCGAAGGTGCTGACCACGAACAGTGCATTTTCCGATTGGGTCAGGTCGTCCTGGCTGACGTTGCCCAGGGGCTGCACGTTCACCGGCATGCCGGCTGCCTGCAATTGCCCGGCAGTTTGCCAGGCCAGTTGCTCGGCAAAGCCACTTTGGCTGGCAAAGCCGATCAGCCAGGCCGGGGCGTCGCTGTGGTTGGCGCCGAGGCCTTTGCGGGCATCGCGAACCTGGCGCTTTTTGCGGCGACGGTCGAGGTACAGCAGCCAGCCGGTAATGAAGAACAGCGGCATGCACAGCGCACTGACGGTCAGGATAATGCGACCGACCAAGCCGAAGTAGCTGCCGGTGTGCAGCGCGTAAATACTGGTCAGCCATTGCGACTTGAGGGTTTTGCTCGCGTACTGATCGTGGAATTTGACGTCGCCGGTGGCCGGGTCGAGGTTGATCTGGTTCAGCGCTCGGTCATGGGGCGATGATTTGAGCAGGTAATACACGATGGCCGGTTGTCCGGCGACGGCCGGCATACGGATGTTATAGGCACTCAAACCAGGGCCGGCGTTGGCGTAGATGCTGCTCCAGATCGCATCGTAGTTGGCCACTGGCGCCGGGCCCTCGGGCGGCGGGCCGCGCTTGCGCATGCGTTCGTTGTTCGGGGCGTCGGAGAGCAGTTTGGTCAGGCCCTGGTTGTACCAATCGTAGGACCAGGACAGGCCGGTCAGCGCCGCCAACAGATAGAACAGCAGGCACCACGTACCGAATACCGAGTGCAAATCCCAGTTGAAGCTGCGGCCTTTTTTGCGCCAGTCCAAGGTCAGCCACGCACGCCAGTTCGCCACTTGGCGTGGCCAGCGCAGGTACAGGCCCGAGAGGCAGAAGAACAGCAATATCAGCGTGCAGGCGCCGGTGATTTGCCGGCCGGTGTCGCCCATGGCCAGAAAACGGTGCAACTGCAGGATAAAGCCGAATACGTCCTGGCCGACGGCGTCGCCCATGTAGTCGCCCGTGTAGGGATCGAAGTAGCGCATCTGGCCGCGGCGCTCACCGGGCGGCGGGGTAAAGAACACGCGCGCGGCGTTGCCGCTGTCGCTTTCTACCCACAGCATCGACACGGTCTTGCCTTCGGTGGTTTCGAGTTTGCGCACCAGTTCGGCAGGCGGCAGTACGCCCGCTTCGCGTTTTTCGACGTGCAATACCGAGGGGTTGAGCGCCCGCAGGATTTCATCCTGAAACGAGACCGCAGCCCCGGTGATCCCCATCAACGCCAGCACCAGCCCGGCAGTAATGCCGAAGAACCAGTGCAATTGAAACAGGGTTTTCTTCAACACGTCTGACGGCCTCGCTCATCTGGATGTAGTTGTCACGGCGCGCATTATGCCGTGAGTTGTCGAGAAACATTCTGTTTTACACGCAAAAGCCCCACGCATCCGATGCGTGGGGCTTCTGGCTTAACGTTGACCGGGTTTAGAAGTGGAAACTGGTGGTCAACAGCGCCGTACGACCGGCCGCCTGGTTGGCAAAGTGCGCCGCGTAGGCTTTGTCGTAGTAGGTTTTGTCGGTCAGGTTCTGCACGTTCAATTGCAGGTCGACGTTCTTGGTCAGCTTGTAGCTGGCCATGGCGTCGTAGCGGGTGTAGGCCGGCACGTAAACCGTGTTGGCGGCGTCGCCGTAAACCTGGTCGACATAGAACGCGCCGCCGCCGATGGTCAGCTTGGGTGTGATGTCATACGTCGTCCACAGGCTGAAGGTGTTCTTCGGCGTGTTGGGCATTGCATTGCCTTTGTTGGAGCCGGCGCTGATGACGCCATTGCGGCCATTGAGACCGGCATCCACCAGCTCGCTTTTCAGGTAGCTGTAGCCGGCGAACACTTGCCATTGATCGGTGAGCTTGCCGCTGGCGGACAGTTCGAGGCCGTCGACGCGGGACTCGCCGCCGTTCTGGTAGGTCATCGCGTCCACCAGGATTCGGGTGTTTTTCTTCTCGGTGCGAAAGACCGCAGCGGTCAGGGACAGGCGGCTATGGAACAGGTCCCACTTGGTGCCCAGCTCATAGTTGACGGTTTCTTCCGGTTTCAAGTCGCTGGTGGCGGCGCCGGCAGACAGTGGGTTGCCATCGGCGCCTTCGCCGACCAGGCCACCGGGCGGGGAGGCCGAGGTGGCGTAGGACGTGTAGATGCTGCCGTTCTCCAGCGGCTTCCAGACCAGGCCTGCCTGCCAGTTGAAGAACTGGCTGTCGTCCTTGATTTTAGTGCGCCCGGCGGCGGCATTGGTGTTGGCCACTGTGTCGAAAGTGTCGTAGCGCAGGCCGACGTTCAGCAGCCATTTCGGGTCCAGTTCGATGGTGTCGAACACATAGGCCGCGCGGCTGGTGGCCTTGGTGTTGGCGCCCAGGTAATTGCGTGTGGTGCTGCCCGTCCAGGCGTCGTCCGGTGTCGGGTTGCTCAAGGATGTGCACTGGCCGCCCAGGCTGCCTTTGGCTACGGTGCAGGTGGGGTTGGTATTTGGGCTGACGGTGTAGCCGCTGATGCGGGTTTCTTCACCGGTGAATTCCAGGCCGGTGGAGTACGAGTGCTTCATGCCCGCCAGTTGGAAATTGCCGAACAGATCGGTCTGGTTGGTGGTGGTGTCAGTCGTGGACACGCGGGTGTTGGCGCGACGCCACACAGTGCCGAACTGATTGACGTTGTGCTGGCTGTCGTCCGGCTGGGTGAGGATGTAGTCCTGACCGGTGCTGCCATGGCGCAGGGTGTTTTTCAGCGTCATGTTGTCGTTCAGGTCATGCTCGATGGAGAACGTACTGATGTCGGCGCGGGTCTTGCGGAAGTCGCGGTCCTTCAAACCGTAGAAGTTGTTGCTGTCGCCGCCGTCGGTCGGTTTGTCATGCACATGAACGGCTTTGGCGCCGCTATTGCTGTAGCCGTATGGAATCCCCGAGTCCGGCAGGTCGTTGCTTTCCATGTGGTAGTAGCTGAAGTTGACGCGGGTCGGCGTGCCCAGGCCGAAGGTCAGCGACGGTGCGACGCCCCAACGGTCGTAGTCGATCACATCACGACCGGCCACGTTCTGCTCATGGCTCATCAGGTTCAGGCGGAACGCGGCGTTGTCGAGGAACTGACGGTTTACGTCGAGCACGTAGCGGCGGGTCTGGTCGGAGCCGTAGGTGAAACCGCCGTTGGTGAAATCCCGCGCTTGTGGCGTTTTGCTGACCAGGTTGATGCTGCCGCCGGCCGAGCCCCGACCGCCGAACGAGGAGTTGGGGCCCTTGCTGACTTCAATCGACTCGATGTCGAAGATCTCGCGGCTCTGGCCGCCGGTGTCGCGCACGCCATCGAGGTAGGTGTCGCCCTGTGCGTCAAAACCACGAATGAACGGGCGATCGCCCTGAGGGTTGCCACCTTCACCGGCGCCGAAGGTAATGCCCGGTACGGTGCGCAAGGCATCCTGCAACGAGGTGGCGGCGGTGTCCTTGAGGACTTGTTGCGGCACTACGGTGACTGAGCGCGGAGTGTCCACCAGTGGCGCGGTGTACTTCTGCGAAGACGCTTTTTCCACCTGGTAGGACGTGGTGTCCTGTTCCTGGCCGGTAATGCTGGTGGCACCGAGGGAGATGCTGTTGCGCTCGCCTTTTTGTTCGGTGCTTTCGGCCGCTTGCGCCATGTGGGCGGCAGCGCCGGCGCTGAGTGCAACGCCGATGGCCGAAGCCAGTACGCGTGGTGAACCGGCAGATATTTTTAGCGTGGTGCGCGACATGAGTTGTCCTTCCCCAAGGAGGTGAGGCCGCGGAATATAGGGCTAACAAGACTTTCTATCAATTGCGATACATTGCTATTCGCACTGAATTTACATTCTTTACACTTTTTGCTTACGGTTTTTACCCACTCGTTCGTCCTCGCGTTTTACAGGGCGGATAAGAATCAATACCATTGGCATCTCTCTGAATTCAGGTATTGCCCCATGCTGCTGCACATTCCCGGCCTGTTCTCTCGCGAGGAGGTGCTGCGCATTCGCCAAGCCCTGGAAAACACCGAGTGGGCCGACGGTAAAATCACCGCCGGGCACCAGTCCGCCAAAGCCAAGCACAACCTGCAATTGCCCGAAGGCCACCCGTTGGCCAAGGAAATCGGCGCGGCAATGCTTGAGCGCTTGTGGAAAAACCCGCTGTTTATGTCGGCGGCATTACCGCACAAAGTCTTTCCGCCGCTGCTCAATTGCTATACGGCGGGTGGCAGTTTCGACTTTCATATCGACAACGCCGTGCGTCAGCCCAGGGGCAGCCATGAGCGGGTGCGTACCGACCTGTCGTCCACGCTGTTTTTCAGCGACCCGGATGAATACGACGGCGGTGAGTTGGAGATTCAGGACACCTTCGGCCTGCAGCGGGTAAAACTGCCGGCCGGCGATATGCTGCTGTACCCCGGCTCCAGCCTGCACAAAGTCAACGCGGTGACGCGCGGGGCGCGGTATGCCGCGTTCTTCTGGACCCAAAGCCTGGTGCGCGAAGACAGCCAGCGCACCTTGCTGTTCGAGATGGACGGTGCGATCCAGCAACTGACCCGCGATGTCCCCGACCATCCGGCGCTGATCCAGCTGACCGGCACTTACCACAACCTGTTGCGCCGCTGGGTTGAGGTCTGACATGGGGTTTTTATTGCGCCGTGAAGAAGTCCTCAACGTCGAGCAATTGCAACGCATGCTCGACGACTCCCCGGTGCGCGCCGCCCAGGCCATCTTGATGGCGGCGAAGGAGGGCGTTGTCGACGCCCAGGCCTTGCTTGGGCAAATCCTGCTGGAAGGGCGCGGCATTGCACGGGATGAAGCGCTGGCACTGCGCTGGTTCCAGATCGCGGCGCAGGGCGGGCATTTGATGGCCCGCAATATGACCGGGCGTTGCCGGGAACATGGCTGGGGCTGCGCCGTGGACGAGGCGGCGGCCGCAAGGGCATATCGCCTGGCGGCAGAGGCCGGGCTGGATTGGGGCCAGTACAACTACGCCAACCTGCTGGCCACCGGCCGTGGCGTGGCTGAAGATCAAGCGCAAGCGCTGGGGTTTTATCGCCAGGCGGCCGAGCAAGGCCATGCCAAGTCGATGAACTTGCTGGGGCGTTATCTGGAAGATGGCCGGTGTTGCCCACAGGATCTTGAGGCTGCCGTGGCCTGGTATCGACGCTCAGCCGAAGGCGGGGATTTTCGCGGGCAGTTCAGTTATGCGGCGGTGCTGGCCGATAGAGGTCAAGTCGAAAGCGCGTTGGAGTGGTTACGCCAGGCACTGGCCGGCGGTAATCTCAAGTTTCTGCGAACGGCCCACAAGGCGTTGGCGGCGGCCGAGAATCCGCAGATCCGGGCCATGGCCGACGCTTACCAGCAACGTGCTGCGACCCTTTCCTGACCCATAAAAAAACCCATGACATGTCATGGGTTTTTTGTGTGCGGCGTGCTTACACGTAGTACGACTTCAACGGCGGAAAGCCATTGAACTCAACCGCGCTGTAGCTGGTGGTGTAGGCACCGGTCGACAACCAGTACAAACGATCGCCAATCGCCAGGTTCAGTGGCAGGCCGTATTTGTAGTTTTCGTACATGATGTCGGCGCTGTCGCAGGTAGGACCGGCGATGACCACTTCTTCCATCTCGCCTTTCTTCTCGGTCCAGATCGGGAACTTGATGGCTTCGTCCATGGTTTCGATCAGGCCGGAGAACTTGCCCACATCCGTGTACACCCAGCGCTCGACGGCGGTACGCGATTTACGCGCCACCAGTACCACTTCACTGACCAGGATACCGGCGTTGGCGATCAGCGAACGGCCCGGTTCCAGGATGATTTCCGGCAGGTCGTCGCCGAAATCTTCCTTGAGGAAGCGGATGATTTCCTGAGCGTAGGTTTCCAGGCTGTTGGTGCGGGTGATGTAGTTGGCCGGGAAGCCGCCGCCCATGTTGATCAGCTTGAGGTGGATACCGTCTTCTTCTTTCAGGCGTTCGAAGATCACTTTGACCTTGGCGATCGCTGCGTCCCACACGCTGATGTCGCGCTGTTGCGAGCCGACGTGGAAGGAGATGCCGTAAGGCACCAGGCCGAGGTCGCGGGCGAGGATCAGCAGGTCCATGGCCATGTCGGTCTGGCAGCCGAATTTGCGCGACAAAGGCCAGTCAGCCGTGGTCGAGCCTTCGGTGAGGATACGCACGTACACTTTCGAGCCCGGCGCGGCCTTGGCGATGTTGCGCAGGTCGGCTTCGGAGTCGGTGGAGAACAGGCGCACGCCTTTCTCGTAGAAGTAGCGGATGTCCTTGGATTTCTTGATGGTGTTCCCGTAGCTGATACGGTCGGGGCTGACGCCACGGTCCATCACTTTATCCAGCTCGTAGATCGAGGCGATGTCGAAGCTCGAGCCCTTGTCTTTCAGCAGGTCGATGATCTCGACAGCCGGGTTGGCCTTGACCGCGTAATAGACTTTGGCGAATTCGAAACCGGCGCGCAGGTCATCGTAGGCCTGGCTGATCATCGCGGTGTCGATCACCACGAACGGGGTTTCTTGCTTGTCGGCGAACGCCTTCATTTTGTCAAAGGTGGCGCGCGCGAAATAATCTTCGACGTTAATCGACATGCTGGGAACTCCTAAGGGCAAACTAATTTGATCAATGGGTGCAAATGAACGTCCTCCGTATCCCCACTTTGGTTCGCCTACTTCCCAAGGCATGTCGCCGAAAGCAAAAAGGCCATGGGATAACCGCGTCCCTTGGCCTTGCTGTCTCGTCGTCAGTACTTGAGCCGGATGGATCGTTTCCAGCATGGACGTTCGGCGCGAACTTTAGGACGTGAGGGGCCATAGATCAACTAAAAATGTCGCGTTTTTGCACGCGTTCGTCGCGGGACCCGGTGCAGCTACTTATGTAACCGACAGGTGTGACGGATTGATGTTCCCCGAATGGGGCAAATCGGTGGGATTTGCGGTGCATTCATCGCGGGCAAGCCCGGCTCCCACAGGGGAATGCATTCCAACAGATGAATGCAATTCAATGTGGGAGCCGGGCTTGCCCGCGATAGCGGTCTATCAGGCCAACGCTGTCTCGGCAGGCGACACAATACTGGTCTTACCGCCACGCGACTTACCGGAACTCAGGTACTCGGCAATCGACTCCTGAGTCACCTCCCCCAGGAACACCCGCTCGGCATCCATCACCGGCAACCACGAGCGGTTGAACTCGTACATGCGCGACAACAGGATGCGCAAATGCTCGTCGTACGCCGCCGTGGCGTTGAATTCCCGCAGGTATTGCCCACAGGTACCGGTCTGACGGTGCAGGTCGCGACGTCGCACATAACCGAGCGCCTTGTTCTCGGCGCAGGTGACCACCACATAACGACGGTCAGTTTCATCCATCAGCTCCAGCGCATCCGCCACCGGGGTTTCCGGGCTCACCGATGGGGCGTTGTCGGCCGCATCTTCGGCTTTAACCAGCAGCAGGCGCTTGAGGGTGCTGTCCTGGCCCACGAAGTTGCTGACGAACTCGTCAGCCGGATGCGCCAGCAAGGTGTCCGGATGGTCGATCTGCAGCAGCTTGCCGGCGCGGAAGATCGCAATCTTGTCGCCCAGCTTGATGGCCTCGTCGATGTCGTGGCTGACCATGATCACGGTCTTGTTCAGCGCGCGTTGCATCTCGAAGAATTCGTTCTGGATCATCTCGCGGTTGATCGGGTCGACCGCACCGAACGGCTCGTCCATCAGCAGCAACGGTGCATCGGCCGCCAACGCACGGATCACACCGATCCGCTGTTGCTGGCCACCCGACAGCTCACGCGGGTAACGGTGCAGGTACTGCTTGGGTTCCAGCTTGATCATGCTCATCAATTCGCGGGCGCGGTCGTGGCATTTCTGCTTGTCCCAGCCGAGCAGCTTGGGCACGACCACGATGTTTTCCTCGATGGTCATGTTCGGGAACAGGCCGATCTGCTGGATCACGTAGCCGATGTTGCGACGCAGGGTCACTTCGTCGAGGTCGGTGGTGTCTTCGCCATTGATCAGGATCTTGCCCGAGGTGGGCTTGATCAGGCGGTTGATCATTTTCAGCGTGGTGCTCTTGCCGCAGCCCGACGGGCCGAGGAATACGCAAATCTCGCCTTCATTGACGGTCAGGCTTACGTCGTTCACGGCGGACACGGTTTTGCCGTTGCTTTGAAAAGTCTTGGTCAGGTTTTGAAGTTCGATCATTTGAGCAGTCCTTTTGGAGTCAGCGAGCGTTGCAGCCATTGCAGAAGCAGGTCGGCGAAGATGGCCAGGAGACTGACCAGCACGGCGCCAACGATCAGCATCGACATATCGCTGCGGCTGATGGAAGCCAGAATAAGTACACCCAGGCCACCGGCGCCGATGGTGGCGGCAATGGTCATCACACCGATGTTCATCACCACGGCGGTGCGCACGCCGGCGAGGATCACCGGCACGGCGATGGGCAGTTCGACCATGCGCAGGCGCTGGCCGAAGGTCATGCCGATGCCTTTGGCGGCTTCGCGGATACCAGGTTCCACGCCGGTGAGGGCGAGGTAGGTGTTACGCATGATCGGCAGCAGGGAGTAGAGGAACACGGCGGTAATCGCCGGCATCGGCCCCAGGCCCTGGCCGAACTTGGAGTAGAACGGCAGCAGCAGGCCAAACAAGGCGATGGACGGCACGGTCAACAGCACCGTAGCGCTGGCTTGCAGCGGACCGGCCAACGTCGGGAAGCGGGTCATCAGCACGCCGAGGGGCACGCCGACGACAATCGCCAGGATCACCGCAATGCCGACCAGGGTGATGTGCTGCCAGGTGAGGTGCAGGACTTGGGCCCAATCAAGATGGGAAAAGGCGTTCAGGAATTCCATGTCTTCTCCTCTTATGGGTTGATCGGATGTTGGCGCAGGAAGTCTGCGGCCACGGCGGACGGGCTTTCATGGTCGACGTCGACCCGCGCATTCAGCTGGCGCATGGTTGCATCGTCGAACAGCGCGGCCAGCGGCTTGAGGTCAGCGGCCAATTCAGGGTGCGCGTCCAGATAAACCTGACGCACCACGGGCGCGGCGGTGTAGTCCGGGAAGTAATGCTTGTCGTCTTCCAGCAGCTTCAATTTGAAGGCATTCAAGCGACCGTCGGTGGTGTAGACCAACCCGGCAAACACCTGGCCATTACGCAGCGCGGTGTAGACCAGCCCGGCGTCCATCTGCCGCGTGTTTTTGCGGGTCAGGTTCATGTCATACAGCTTGACCATGCCGGCCATGCCGTCAGAACGGTTGGCGAACTCGGTGTCCAGGGCCACCAGGCGTGTGCCTTTGGTTTTCTCTGCGAGTGCTTGGGTCAGGTCGCTGATGCTGTTGATCTGCGGGAATTCCTGGGCCACGTTGTCCGGCAGTGCCAGCGCGTAGGTGTTGCTGAATTTCGACGGCGACAGCCAGACCAAGCCTTTTTTCGCATCGAGTTCTTTCACTCGGGCGTAGGACTGCTCGCTGTCGAGCTTCTCGTCCACATGGTTGTAGGCCACCAGCGACACGCCGGTGTATTCCCAGATAAGGTCCAGTTGCCCGCTTTCCTGGGCACTGCGCGCCAGGTTACTGCCCAGGCCGCCGGTCACGCGGGTGTCGTAGCCCTTGCTGCGCAGGTATTGGGAGGTGATTTCGGCGAGCAAGGTCTGTTCGGTGAACACCCGGGCGCCGATACGGATCACTGGTTTTTCTGCGGCTTGCGCAAAACCTGCAAACAGCAGGACGCAGCTCAGTATCAATGTCAGTTTTTTCATGTGATTTCCTTTGCCAAGCCTTAAGACGGACGCAACCCGCGTTCCAGCCAGAGGCGGCTGGCCATGGTCACCAGACCGTCGAGCAGCAACGCCAGCAGCGCGGTGCACGCGGCGCCGAGCAGCAATTGCGGCTGATTGTTCAGGGCGATGCCGGGGAAAATCAGGCTGCCCAGGCTGTTGGCGCCAATCAGGAAGGCCAGCGGCGCTGTACCGACGTTGATCGCCAGGGCCACACGCACACCGCCGATGATGATCGGCACGGCGTTGGGCAATTCCACGCGAAACAGCACCTGGCGCGGCGTCATGCCGATGCCGGTGGCGGCTTCTTTCAGGGAGCCCTGTACGTTTTTCAGGCCTTCGTAGGTGTTGCGCACAATCGGCAACAGGGAGGCGAGGAACAGCGCGAAGATGGCCGGGCCACTGCCGATGCCAAGGACGCCGAGGGCGATGGCCAGTACGGCCAGGGGAGGGACGGTGTTGCCGATGTTGAAGATTTGCATGAAACGTTCTGCGCGCCCGACCATGTTCGGTCGGCTAAGCAGGATACCGGCGGGGATCCCTACAACGAGGGCGGCCAGCATGGAGACAAGAACGAGGATCAGGTGTGCTTGCAGGTAAAACAACAAATCGTCGCGGTACAGTTCGATCGTGTTGATGCCGATCCAGTGGACCAGCAGGGCCAGGAGAGCGACGACAACCGCTCCTCCTATCAGCCCTTTGCCATAGCGAATAGCCACAGGCGGACTCCTTTTTTTCTTTTGTCGGCGAACACATTTCCGAGCGGCAATGCCATTCCTGGCTGTCGGCGAATATGTTCGCGAAAAGCAGCTCGCCGATACCGGCAATGCGGTATGCGATCAAGCCATGAGCGCAGCCTCGTCAGGCTAACTTGCTGATTTTTCAGCCCCTGTTACGAGTGCGGTAGCAGGGGAGTGGACGTCTCTACCTTTTAAAAGGTTCCACACTTGGCAGCATTTAGCCACCCCCAATGGGTTGAACGGTGGTCCTTAACCCTGGGTTTGCGCTATACTCGCCGCCCTTTTTTGACTCACCCGCCAGGCGATTTCCCATGACCCACCAGGCCGCCGAAGTCGCGAAACGCCGCACTTTCGCTATTATTTCCCACCCCGATGCCGGTAAAACCACCATCACCGAGAAGCTCCTGCTGATGGGCAAGGCAATCGCGGTGGCCGGCACGGTGAAATCCCGCAAATCCGACCGCCATGCCACCTCCGACTGGATGGAAATGGAAAAACAACGGGGTATTTCCATTACCACGTCGGTCATGCAGTTCCCGTATCGCGACCACATGGTCAACCTGCTCGACACCCCGGGCCACGAAGACTTCTCCGAAGACACCTACCGCACATTGACGGCAGTGGACTCGGCACTGATGGTCCTCGACGGCGGTAAAGGCGTTGAGCCACGGACCATCGCGCTGATGGACGTCTGCCGTCTGCGTGATACGCCCATCGTCAGCTTCATCAACAAACTCGACCGCGATATCCGCGACCCGATCGAGTTGCTCGATGAAATCGAAGCGGTCCTGAAGATCAAGGCCGCGCCGATCACCTGGCCGATTGGTTGCTACCGCGACTTCAAGGGCGTTTACCACCTGGCTGACGACTACATCATTGTCTACACCGCTGGCCACGGCCACGAACGCACCGATGTAAAAATCATCGAGAAACTCGACTCCGACGAAGCCCGCGCCCACCTGGGTGACGAGTACGACCGCTTTGTCGATCAGTTGGAACTGGTGCAGGGCGCCTGCCACGCGTTCAACCAGCAGGAGTTCCTCGATGGCCAACTGACGCCGGTGTTCTTCGGTACCGCCTTGGGCAACTTCGGCGTCGACCACGTGCTCGACGCCGTGGTGAACTGGGCGCCAGAGCCTCTGGCCCGTGTTGCCAACGAGCGCACCGTGGAACCGGTTGAAGAGAAATTCACCGGCTTCGTGTTCAAGATCCAGGCGAACATGGACCCCAAGCACCGCGACCGTATCGCCTTTATGCGCATTTGCTCCGGCAAATACGAAAAAGGCATGAAGATGCGCCACGTGCGTACCGGCAAGGACGTGCGCATCGGCGACGCCCTGACGTTCTTCTCCTCGGAGCGTGAACAGCTGGAAGAGGCCTTCGCCGGCGACATCATCGGCTTGCACAACCACGGCACTATCCAGATCGGTGACACCTTCACCGAAGGCGAAGCGCTGGGCTTCACCGGTATCCCGCATTTCGCTCCGGAACTGTTCCGCCGCGTGCGCCTGCGTGACCCGCTCAAATCCAAGCAACTGCGCCAAGGTTTGCAGCAATTGGCGGAAGAGGGCGCGACCCAGGTGTTCTTCCCCGAGCGCAGCAACGACATCATCCTCGGCGCCGTCGGTGTGCTGCAGTTCGATGTGGTCGCCAGCCGCTTGAAAGAGGAATACAAGGTCGAATGCTCCTACGAGCCGATCACCGTGTACTCCGCGCGCTGGATCGATTGCAGCGATAAGAAGAAGTTGGAAGAGTTCTCCAACAAGGCCGTAGAAAACCTGGCGATCGACGGCGGTGGTCACCTGACCTACCTGGCGCCGACCCGGGTCAACCTGGCGCTGATGGAAGAGCGCTGGCCGGACGTGAAATTCCGTGCGACCCGCGAGCACCATTAAGGTCTGAGCGGTACACGAAAGGGCGAAGCCGTGATGGCTTCGCCCTTTTTTGTGGGCGCCGATAATCCAAGTGTGGGAGCGGGCTTGCTCGCGAATGCGCAGTGTCAGTCATGGATAGGTTGACTGATACACCGCATTCGCGAGCAAGCCCGCTCCCACATTCTGATCTCCACGTGGCGATGAATTGGCGAGAAGCCCGCATCCCGTCTAGCGTTTGAATTATTACATCCACTTACCGACGGATCAGGAGGCGACCTTGCGTATAACTCAACGCGCCATTCATATGGTGCTGCTGGGGGCCCTGGGCCTGTCCACTGCTTTGGCGTACACCTCGGCGCTGGCGGATACAGGTACGGCCCAATGGAAAGACACCGGCCCGGTCAGCAAAAAAAAGCAAAAAGAGGTCAACTCCGGTGGCTGGCAGCCACAGGCCCAACCTGCGCCCAAGGAAGACGCGGAAAATCCTTACAACGAGGGGGAGGACAGCGAAACCTACGATGACGGCGATACCTGATGAGCGAGTGGCGTAAACCCGAGAACGGAACTAGCTTAATTCACAGCGACGGTCGAACGCCGGCGCGCGTGTTTCACTGACTGGACGGAAATCGACCATGACTATCTTTCAACGTGTGGTGCTGTTGCTAAAGGTGTTGGTGATGTTGTCGCTGGGTGCTTCATCTGCGTGGGCCAATACGGCCGTGCAGAGCCAGGCCCCGGCGGTTGTAGCGGCGAAGTCGGTGACAGCGGGTGGTTTGCAACTGGCTGCGGACGAGTCAGAGCCCGGTGATAAGGACCAGGGCGGCTCCAAGGATGATGATGACCAACAGGCCCCGCCAGACGACGATGACAGCGACAGTGATACGTAAGTCAGCGTGAAAAAAAGCCCCACCGGCCGGACTGATGCGCAATCCGACGGGTGGGGCGGTAGAACTTGTGTAATGCCCTGGGCTTAATCACCCAGGGCATTTTTGTTGCGGTCAGGCCACAAATTGCTCCGCGTAGTGGCAAGCCACCTGGCGGTTATCCAGGGCGCGCAATTGCGGTTCCTCGCTGCTGCACCGCGCGGTCGCATACGGGCAGCGCTTGTGGAAGGCGCAACCCGGCGGCGGGTTCAGTGGGTTAGGCAGTTCGCCGACGATCTTGATTTTCGGCTTGTTCGGGTCCGGGTGGATGGTCGGGGTAGCCGACAGCAACGCCTGGGTGTACGGGTGCAGGGGACGGGCGTAGATGTCGTCCTTGGGGCCCACTTCCACCGGGCGGCCGAGGTACATCACCATCACGTCATCGGCAACGTGTTGCACCACCGCCAGGTTGTGGGAGATGAACACATAGGCGGTGTTGAATTCCTGCTGCAAATCCATGAACAGGTTGAGCACCTGGGCCTGGATCGACACGTCGAGTGCTGACGTCGGCTCATCCGCCACCAGCACTTTAGGTTGCAGCATCATGGCGCGGGCCAATGCGATCCGCTGGCGCTGGCCGCCGGAGAACATGTGCGGGTAGCGCTGATAATGCTCAGGGCGCAGGCCCACTTGCTTCATCATCGCCTGCACTTTCTCGCGGCGCTCGGCGGCGGACAGGTTGGTGTTGATCAACAGCGGCTCGCCGAGTTGATCACCGACTTTCTGGCGCGGGTTCAACGAGGCATACGGGCTCTGGAACACCATCTGCACGTCTTTGCGCAATTGCTTGCGCTGGGCCTTGTCGGCGCCGGCCACTTCCTGGCCAGCGATCTTCAAGGAACCCGAAGACGGCTCTTCAATCAGTGTCAGGGCGCGGGCCAGGGTGGATTTGCCGCAACCGGATTCGCCAACGACCGCGAGGGTCTTGCCAGCTTCCAGCTCGAACGACACGCCATTAAGCGCGCGCACCAGGGCGTGGCCCTTGAACAGGCCACGGGACACTTCGTAGTGACGGGTGAGGTCGCGGGCGGTAAGAACGACGGCCATTACGCCACCTCCTGGTTCAAGGGGTAGAAGCAGCGCGCAAGGCTGTTGCTTTTCGGATCAAGCCCAGGCCGCTGGGCACGGCAGGATTCCTGCACGTACGGGCAGCGCGGTGACAGCAGGCAACCCTGCGGGCGGTCATAACGACCGGGAACGATACCCGGCAGCGTGGCCAGGCGCGTGGCGCCAAGGCTGTGCTCGGGGATCGCCTTGAGCAGCGCTTCGCTGTACGGATGCGCCGGAATGTCGAACAACTGCGGCACCTGACCGACTTCAACGGCCTGGCCAGCGTACATCACGCACACGCGCTGGGCGGTTTCGGCCACGACGGCCAAGTCGTGAGTGATCAGCACCAGGCCCATGTTCTGCTCTTTCTGCAGGGCCAGCAGCAGCTCCATGATCTGCGCCTGGATGGTCACGTCCAACGCGGTGGTCGGTTCGTCAGCAATCAGCAGTTTCGGCTCACCGGCAATCGCCATGGCGATTGCAACACGCTGGCTCATACCGCCGGACAGTTGGTGCGGGTAGGCGTCCATACGGCTGGCAGCGCCTGGGATCTCAACCTTTTCCAACAGTTCGATGGCACGCTTGCGCGCTTGCTTGCCGGACATTTTCAGGTGCAGGCGCAGCACTTCTTCAATCTGGAAACCCACGGTGTAGCTGGGGTTCAGCGCGGTCATCGGGTCCTGGAACACCATTGCCAGGTCTTTGCCGACGATCTGACGGCGCTGGCGGTTGCTCAGCTTGAGCATGTCCTTGCCGTCGAAGTTCAGGGCATCGGCGGTGACGATGCCGGGGTGCTCGATCAGGCCCATCAGCGCCATCATGGTCACGGATTTACCCGAACCCGACTCGCCAACGATCGCCAGCACTTCGCCTTTGTCGACGGAAATGTCGAGGCCATCGACCACCGGTACGGCGGTCTTGTCGCCGAAGCGCACGTTGAGATTCTTGATTTCTAACAGTGACATGGGAATCTCCTCAGGCGGCGTTCTTGAGTTTCGGGTCCAGCGCATCGCGCAGGCCGTCACCCATCAAGTTGATTGCCAGCACGCTGAGCAAAATGGTCAAGCCAGGCAAGCTCACTACCCACCAGGCGCGTTCGATGTAGTCACGGGCCGAAGCCAGCATGGTGCCCCACTCCGGGGTTGGCGGTTGTACGCCAAGGCCAAGGAAGCCCAGGGCCGCAGCATCGAGAATCGCCGAAGAGAAGCTCAAGGTGGCCTGTACGATCAGCGGCGCCATGCAGTTAGGCAGCACGGTGATGAACATCAGGCGTGGCAGGCCGGCGCCGGCGAGGCGGGCGGCCGTCACGTAGTCGCGGTTCAGTTCGCCCATCACCGCAGCGCGGGTCAGACGGACATAGGACGGCAAGGACACGATGGCAATCGCAATCACGGTGTTGATCAGGCCAGGGCCGAGGATCGCGACAATGGCCACAGCCAGCAGCAGCGACGGCAGGGCCAGCATGATGTCCATCAAGCGCATGATGGTTGGGCCAAGCATGCGCGGGAAGAACCCGGCGAACAGACCCAGCAGGATGCCCGGGATCAGCGACATCACCACCGACGACAAGCCGATCAGCAATGAGAGGCGTGAGCCTTGGATCAGACGCGAGAGCAGGTCACGGCCCAGTTCGTCAGTACCCAGCAGGAATTGCATCTGCCCGCCTTCCAGCCAGGCCGGTGGGGTGAGCAGGAAGTCGCGGTATTGCTCGCTCGGGTTATGCGGCGCAACCCAAGGGGCGAAGAGCGCGCAAAACACGATCAGCAACATAAACAGCAGGCCGGCAACGGCGCCTTTGTTCTTGGAGAAGGCTTGCCAGAATTCTTTGTACGGGGACGGATACAGCAGGCTTTGATCGACTGCTGACACTTGAGTAGGTGTGGTCATGGTCATGATCTCAGCGCTGGTGACGGATGCGTGGGTTGGCGAAGCCGTAGAGGATATCCACCACGAAGTTCACCAGGATCACCAGGCAGGCGATCAGCAGGATGCCGTTTTGCACCACCGGGTAGTCCCGCGCGCCAATGGCTTCGATCAGCCATTTGCCGATGCCAGGCCACGAGAAGATGGTTTCGGTGAGGACCGCACCGGCCAGCAGGGTGCCGACTTGCAGGCCCACCACGGTGAGTACCGGGATCAGCGCATTACGCAGGCCGTGTACGAATACCACGCGCGCCGGCGACAGGCCTTTGGCCTTGGCGGTACGGATGTAGTCTTCACGCAATACTTCGAGCATCGACGAACGGGTCATCCGCGCAATCACCGCCAGCGGGATGGTGCCGAGCACGATGGCCGGCAGGATCAGGTGGTGCAGGGCGTCGAAGAATGCGTCCGGCTCGTCAGCCAGCAGGGTGTCGATCAGCATGAAGCCGGTGCGCGGCTCGATGTCGTAGAGCAGGTCGATACGCCCGGAAACCGGGGTCCAGCCCAGGCTTACCGAGAAGAACATGATCAGGATCAGGCCCCACCAGAAGATCGGCATCGAATATCCCGCGAGGGAGATGCCCATCACCCCATGGTCGAACAGGGATCCTCGTTTCAAGGCCGCGATCACCCCGGCCAACAGGCCCAGGATACCGGCGAACAACAGGGCGGCCATGGACAGTTCCAGGGTCGCCGGGAAGAGGGCGGTGAATTCGGTCCACACGCTGGTGCGGGTGCGCAGCGATTCGCCAAGGTCGCCGTGGGCGAGCTTGCCAACATAGTCCAGGTATTGCGCGTACAGCGGCTTGTTAAGACCAAGGCGTTCCATTGCCTGTGCGTGCATCTCGGGGTCGACTCGTCGTTCGCCCATCATGACTTCGACGGGGTCGCCGGGGATCATGCGAATCAACGCAAACGTCAGCAACGTGATGCCGAAAAACGTGGGGATCAATAACCCCAATCGGCGGGCAATAAAACTAAACATCTTGTTGTGTACCTCAATCAGCCGGTTAGGCAGGTTCGGCACCGTCAATGGCGACGGTGCCGAGCGTCTTCTCTTATTACTTCACCTGGGTGGTGGCGAAGTTATTTGTCGTCAGAGGGCTTTGGGTAAAGCCTTCGACGTTTTTACGCATGGCGGTGAACATTTTCGGGTAAGCCATGGGAATCCACGGTTGGTCCTTCTCGAAAACGTCCATGGCTTGTTCGTAGAGTGCAGCCCGTTTCGAGGGTTCCTCAATGGCGCGTGCCTTATCGATCAAGTCTTGAAACTCTTTGTTACACCAGCGGGCGTAGTTTTCGCCGTTTTTCGCTGCATCGCAACTCAGGTTAGGGGTGAGGAAGTTATCCGGGTCCCCGTTATCCCCTGCCCAGCCAGCCGATACCATGTCGTGCTCGCCGTTTTTAGCACGCTTGAGCATCTCGCCCCATTCCATGACTTTGATATTGACCTTCAGGCCAATCTGAGCCAAATCCGCCTGCATGCGCTGGGCGCCGAGCATTGGGTTAGGGTTGGTCGGGCCACCGCCGTTACGGGTGAACAAGGTGAACTCGGTGCCTTCCGGTACGCCGGCTTCCTTGAGCAGGGCGCGGGCCTTGTCCAGGTCACGCGGCGGGTTTTTCAGTTTGTCGCTGAAACCCAGCAGGGTCGGTGGATACGGGCCGGTGGCGTCGATGGCGTTGCCTTTGCCGTACAGGGATTCGTTGTAGCCTTTTTTGTCGAACGCGATGTTGATCGCGTGACGCACCCGCGCGTCGCTCATGTACTTGTGGGTGGTGTTCAGCGCGGTGTAGCTGGTGGTCATCGCCGCCAGTTCCGCCACTTTCAGGTTCGGGTCGGCTTTCATGCTCGGCACGTCATCCGGCTTCGGATACAGCGCGATCTGGCATTCGTTGGCCTTGAGCTTTTGCAGGCGCACATTGTTGTCGGTGGTGATCGCCAGGATCAGCGGGTCCGCCGGCGGCTTGCCACGGAAGTAATCCGGGTTGGCCTTGAAGCGCACTTGGGCGTCTTTGGCGTAGCGGGTGAAGATGAACGGCCCGGTGCCGATCGGCTTGGCGTTCAGGTCATCGGTCTTGCCGGACTTGAGCAACTGGTCGGCGTATTCGGCGGAGTGAATCGAGGAAAACGCCATGGCCAGGTCGGACAGAAACGGTGCTTCAGGGCGGGTCAGGGTAAATACGACGGTGTGGTCGTCGGTCTTCGTTACGCTCTTGAGCAGTTCCTTGAAGCCCATGCTTTCAAAGTACGGGTAGCCCACGTTGGACTTGTTGTGCCAAGGGTGATTCGGGTCCAACTGGCGCTGGAAGCTCCAAAGTACATCGTCGGCATTCATGTTGCGCGTGGGTTTGAAGTAGTCGGTGGTGTGGAACTTGATGTCTTCACGCAGGTGGAACGTGTAGATCAGGCCATCGGCGCTGATTTCCGGCAAGGCCTTGGCCAGCGCGGGGATTACTTCGGTGGTGCCGGGCTTGAAGTCCACCAGGCGGTTGAACATGGTTTCGGCGGCGGCGTCAGCCGTCACGGCGGTGGTGTACAGGACCGGGTCAAAACCTTCCGGGCTGGCTTCGGTGCAGACCACCAGCGGTTTGGCCGAAACGCCGATCGCAACGCTCAACAGCGCAGCGGCAATGGCAGCTTGTAGCGGGAGCATTTTCATTCAGAGCCCTCTGCAATCGATTAAACCAGACAAGCGTAGTCGGCGGGCTCGCAATGAGCCCGCCGACTACCTGGTGCTAATTAAAGAATGTTGAACGGGATGGTGGTGACCAGGCGGAACTCACGGATGTTGCCGTCAGCCTGGTTGGCGGTGGCGCGGTGAGTCACGTAGGTACCACGAATCGTGGTGGCCTTGAGCGGGCCGCTCTGCAAGGCGTAGGAAGTACCGATGCCGTATTCCTGGTGTTTCTCGCCGTCCTGGGACTGAATACCGTTGTAAGCAAAGCCGGCACGGCCGCCGTCGCCGGTGTAGTGAGTGCCGTCAATGCCCCAGCCGCGAGCCGAGTAGATATTGAACTTCAAGCCTGGCACGCCGTATTCGGCCATGTTGATACCGTAGGCAACCTGGAAGGATTTCTCGTTCGGGCCGTTAAAGTCGGACGTCAGGGAGTTGGCCAGGTAGATGCCGTTGGTTTCGTGCAGGTAGTCGAAGTACTCGTTACCGTTCACTTCCTGGTACGAGAAGGTCAGGCTGTGGGCTTGGTGAGTCAGGCCCAGCGACAGCGAGTAGGTATCGTTGTCGATTTTACCCATCAGCTTTTTGCCGGTATCGACGGTTTTGTAGTAATTCAGGCCGGTGGTCAGTGCCAGGGTCTGTGCATCACCCAGTTCGTGGGTGGCGCCGAAGTAGTACTGGTTCCAGAAGTCTTCGACATTGGCGGCGAACAGGCTGGTTTTCAGGCTCTTGAATGGCTGGTAGTTGACGCCCAAGGTGTTGACCTTGTCGGTTTCCTGGCCATTGCCGTACTCGGAGCGGAATTTCGACAGGCTCTGCTCGGTACGTGGCGAAACGCGGTCAAACACGCCACCCTGGAACGACAGGTTGCTGAATTCTTCACTGTTGAAGCTCACACCTTCAAAGCTCGAAGGCAGGGCACGGTTGCCGATGGTGTCGACGATACCGCTGCTGAAGTTCTGGCGACCGGCGGTCAATGTGGTGTTCGAAACGCGGAACTTGACGTTGGCCAGGCCCAGTTTGCTCCACTGGTCGACTGCGTCACCGTTGGAGTCGGCCAGGGTACGGTTGGAACCACCCTTGATGTCGCGCTTGCTACGGTCCAGAACCAGAGCGTTGTAGACCGCCACTTCGGTGCTCACGCCAACGGTGCCTTGGGTGAAGCCCGAGGTAGCGTTGAGGATGGTGCCTTGCACCCAGTTGGTACGGTACGCGTCGGTGCGGGCTTCGCCGTGTTTTTGGTAAGTGAACTTGCCGCCACGGAATTTCTGTTCGTTGGCAAACCAGTTACGGGTAGTACCGCCCAGGCTGAATCCATCGACAAAGCCCTTGGCCTCGCTTTGGGCACTGGTGCCGGCCAATGTGGTTGGAACGAAGTCCTGGCTCTGGGTTTCAGCGAAGGCGGTTGCCGTGATGCTGCTGATGGCCAGGGCCAGAAGCGCTTTGCTACTCAGTTTCATGGGTGAAGCTCCTTTGGTTCTCTTTTTAATGCCGGTCTTTTTAGGTGAACCGGCTATTGGGTGTGTAACTCGTTCAAGCTCTTGCAAACGTTTGCCGTAGGAAAATTCCCAACAAAAGGCTGCACGTTTGCCGGAGAGCGAATTTCGCTCCCCGCCATCCGGTTATTTTCTTATGGGTTAATACTGACGCCCGAGAACACGTTGCGGCCGAAGGGGCTGACTTTGAAACCTTCGACTTTGGCGCTTAACGGCTGGTTGACCGTCGAGTGGGCGACTGGCGTGATCGGCACCTGCTGCTTGAGCAGTTGCTGCGCCTGTTTGTACAGAACAGTCCTTTGTTCGCGGTCGGTCACGACCTTGGCTTGCTTGATCAGCTTGTCGTACGCCGGGTCACACCACATGGAGTAGTTGTTCCCGCCGATGGCGTCGCAGCTATAAAGAGTACCCAGCCAGTTGTCCGGGTCACCGTTGTCACCGGTCCAGCCGATCAGGCTGACATCGTGCTCACCGTTCTTGGTGCGCTTGATGTATTCGCCCCACTCGTAGCTGACGATCTTGACCTTGAGGCCGATCTTGGCCCAATCGCTTTGCAGCATTTCGGCCATCAGCTTGGCGTTGGGGTTGTAGGGCCGTTGTACCGGCATCGCCCACAGGGTGATCTCGGTGCCTTCCTTAACGCCGGCGGCCTTGAGCAGTTGCTTGGCTTTTTCCGGGTTGTAGGCGGCGTCCTTGATGGTGTCGTCGTAAGACCACTGCGTCGGCGGCATAGCGTTGACGGCCAGTTGGCCTGCGCCCTGATACACGGCATTCAGGATGCTTTGCTTGTTCACCGCCATGTCCAGCGCCTGCCGCACTTCGAGCTGGTCGAAGGGTTTGTGGCGCACGTTGTAGGCGATATAGCCGAGGTTGAAACCGGGCTTGGTCAGCAGTTGCAGGTTCGGGTCGGCCTTGAGGGCATCGACGTCGGCCGGGCGCGGATGCAGGGTCACCTGGCATTCGCCGGCCTTGAGCTTCTGCACCCGCACTGACGCGTCAGTGTTGATGGCGAAGATCAATTGATCCAGCTTGACCCGGCTCGGGTCCCAGTACTGTTTGTTGGCCACATAACGGATCTGCGAGTCTTTCTGATAGCGCTGGAACACATACGGGCCAGTGCCGATCGGCTTCTGGTTGATGTCGCTGGGTTTGCCTTCCTTAAGCAACTGCTCGGCGTATTCGGCTGACAGAATCGCGGCAAAGCTCATGGCGATGTTTTGCACGAACGCGGCGTCGACCGTGTTCAATGTCATCACCACGGTGTGCGGGTCGGTTTTCTCGACCTTGGCAATGTTCTTGTTCAGGCTCATCCCGTTGAAGTACGGAAACTCGGTGGGGTAGGCCTTGCGAAACGGGTGGTCGGGGTCAAGCATGCGGTTGAACGTGAACAGCACGTCGTCGGCGTTGAAGTCGCGCGTCGGCTTGAATTCCTTGTTGCTGTGGAATTTCACCCCTTCACGCAGGTGAAAGGTGTAGGTCAGGCCGTCTGGCGAAATATCCCACTTGGTTGCCAGCGCAGGTACCACATTGGTCTCGCCTTTTTCGAACTCAACCAGGCGGTTGTACAGCGGCTCCGCTGCGTCGTTGTCCGTGGCGGTGGTGTACTGCGCGGTGTCAAACCCGGCCGGGCTGCCTTCAGAGCAGAACACCAGGCTCTTCTTGTCGGCGGCTTGGCCCATCGTGGCCACAGCCAGCAGGCTGGTGCCAAAAATTGCGGATAGAACGGTGGTATGGCGCATGACGATCCCGATCCTTGTTTGTTGTTGTCATCAGTGAGCAATCACCCTGGCGTTCGGCCAGGGAGACATCACTGATCCCACACACAGCAAGTGCCTTTCCGAGATTGGAGACTCTGCTGTCCTACGACGGTATGGGCCGCGGACTTCGCAGTAAATGCGCCAAAACGGATTGACCTTGTAGGTAACGGAGCTCTACGTCGCGGCTCATTGCTGTAAGACGCAATGAGTTTTGTCGTGGTCTGTTTCCTACGGTCCAGGCGGATGCAATAACGGCGACGTTATGAAGCGTCGCCGTTATTAATCCTTACTTGCCGCTTACGCTCACGCCGTAGAAGGAGTTCAAGCCAAACGGGCTGATCTTGAAGTCCTGCACGGTGTTGCGCATGGGTTGATACACCGTCGAGTGCGCGATAGGTGTCATCGGGACTGCATCTTTGAGGATATGTTGCGCCTGCTTGTACAGCTCGGTGCGTTTGGTGACATCCGAAGTGGCCTTGGCTTCTTTCACGATGCCGTCGAATTTCTTGTCACACCATTTGGAGAAGTTGTTACCGGCCAGCGAATCGCAGCCGAACAGCACGTTCAGCCAGTTGTCCGGGTCACCATTGTCGCCGCTCCAGCCAATGATCATGGCCTGGTTCTCGCCGCCCTTGGAGCGCTTGATGTACTCGCCCCACTCGTAGCTGACGATGTTGACCTTCAGGCCGATCTGTTTCCAGTCGTTCTGCAGCATCTCGGCCATCAGCTTGGCGTTCGGGTTGTATGGACGTTGAACCGGCATCGCCCACAGGGTGATTTCGGTGCCTTCCTTGACGCCTGCTTCCTTGAGCAAAGCCTTGGCTTTGGTCACATCGTACGGGGCGTCCTTGATGGTGGTGTCGTAGGACCACTGGGTCGGCGGCATGGCGTTGACGGCCAGTTGGCCTGCGCCCTGATACACGGAGTCGATGATCTGCTGCTTGTTCACCGACATGTCCAGCGCTTCACGCACACGCAGGTCGGAGAGCGGGTTGGCAGCGGTCTGGCCTTTGAGAACCGGCATCACGTTGTAAGCGATGTAGCCCAGGTTGAAGCCGGCCTGGTGCGGCAGTTTCAGATCCTTGTCTTCACCCAGCGCCTTGAGGTCGGCCGGACGTGGGAACAGGGTCACCTGGCATTCGTTTTTCTTGAGTTTCTGGATACGCACCGACGGGTCGGTGGTGATAGCGAAGATCAGGTTGTCGATCTTCACGTCTTCAGGTTTCCAGTAATCCTTGTTGCCGGTGTAACGGATGTTCGAGTCTTTCTGGTAGCTCTTGAACACGAACGGGCCAGTGCCGATTGGCTTCTGGTTGATGTCCTGTGCCTTGCCTTCTTTCAACAGCTGGGCTGCGTATTCAGCCGACTGGATCGAAGCGAAGCTCATCGCCAGGTTCTGGATGAAAGCGGCGTCCACGGTACCAAGGGTGAACTTGACGGTGTGGTCATCGACTTTTTCGATGTTCTTGATGTTGGTGTCCATCCCCATGTCCGTGAAGTACGGGAACTCGGTGGGGTAGGCTTTGCGGAACGGGTCGTCCTTGTTGATCATGCGGTTGAACGTGAACAGCACGTCATCGGCATTGAAGGTACGGGTCGGCTTGAAGTACGAGGTGGTGTGGAACTTGACACCGTCGCGCAAGTGGAAGGTGTACGTCAGGCCATCCGGGGACACGTCCCAGGTGGTGGCCAGCCCAGGAACCACAGCGGTGCCGCCGCGTTCGAACTGGGTCAGACGGTTGAACATGGTTTCGGCCGAAGCATCGAAGTCTGTTCCGGTGGTGTACTGGCCTGGATCAAAACCGGCCGGGCTCCCTTCGGAGCAGAACACCAGGTTAGTCGCCGCTTGGGCGAAAGGGGCTGCGGCCATAAGGCCAGCACTAACTAAAAGCGGAATGACTGCGTGTTTAAGCATGTTGGCCTCATGATTTGTTGTCATTTTTGGTGGTGAGGGCGACCTCGTGAGTCGGCCTGCGGATACTTATGCAGGGGCCATACCCATTGCAAGATGCTGAACCGTTGCAAGAGGCAAAGTGTGGTACGAACGTACAGGAATGTCGCATTTATGAAAGTTTGTACATAAATGCATATATATAGAGGGTTTTTTCGGTGCATTCGTCGCACCAAAAAAGCCCAACCGAAGCGTCTGGCGCACTCGGTTGGGGCGCAGCTGTTACTTATCTAGACTGACACCATAAAACGGCGTCAGGCCAAAAGGACTGATCTTGAAGTCCTGCACTTCTTTTCGAATAGGCTGGAAAACCGTCGAGTTAGCGATAGGTGTTATAGGTACTTGTTCCTTAAGGATTTTCTGCGCCTGTTGATACCACTTGATGCGCTGCTCGCGGTCGCTGCTGAGCTTGGCCTGCTGCACAAGTTTGTCGTAGGCCGGGTTACACCATTTCGCATAATTGCTGCCCTTGACCGCAGCACAACTGTAGAGCACGCCGAGCCAGTTATCCGGATCGCCGTTGTCGCCGGTCCAGCCATAAATCATCGCGTCGTGCTCGCCATTTTTGGCGCGTTTTATGTATTCGCCCCATTCGTAGCTGATTATGTTGGCTTTGATACCGACCTTCTCCCAATCCTGCTGGATCATTTGTGCTGACATTCGCGCGTTGGGGTTGGAGGCGCGCTGCACAGTCATCGCCCACAAATTGATGGTGGTACCTGGTGCAACCCCTGCTTCTTTTAGTAGCGCCCGAGCCTTGGTCGGGTCGTAGGGCGCGTCCTTGATATTTGGGTCGTAAGACCACTGCGCCGGTGGCAGTGCGTTCTGCGCCAATTGTCCGGCGCTTTGGTAAACAGCCTTGATGATTGCTGGCTTGTCGATGGCCATGTCGAGGGCCTGGCGCACTTTTAGCTGGTCCAGCGGCGGGTGAGTCACGTTGTAGGCCAGGAAGCCCAGGTTGAAACCGGCTTGTTGCAGCACGCGCAGGTTCGGGTCCTGTTTCATCACTTCAATGTCGGCAGGCCGTGGGTAACCGCTGACCTGGCATTCGCCGGCCTTGAGTTTCTGCAACCGCGACGCCGCGTCCGGGGTGATCGCGAACACCAGGTTGTCGAGCTTCACGTCCTCGGGCTTCCAATACTGTTTATTGGCGACGTAGCGGATCTGCGAGTCCTTCTGGTAGCGCTTGAACACAAATGGCCCGGTGCCCACCGGTTTTTGGTTGATGTCCTCTGCCTTGCCTTCTTTCAACAGCTGGGCCGCATATTCGGCCGATTGCACCGAGGCAAAGCTCATGGCCAGGTTCTGCACAAACGAGGCATCGACATTGTTCAGGCTGAAACGCACGGTGTGCTCGTCGAGTTTGTCGACGCTTTTGATCGTGGTGTTCAAGCCCATGTCGGTGAAGTAGGGCGACTCGGACGGGTAAGCCTTGCGGAATGGGCTTTGGGCATCCAAAAGCCGGTTGAAGGTGAACAGCACATCATCCGCGTTGAAGTCGCGGGTAGGGGTGAAGTAGTCGGTGGTGTGGAACTTGACGCCATCGCGCAGGTGGAAGGTGTAGCTCAGGCCATCGTTGGACACATCCCAGCTGGTTGCCAGGCCAGGTTCGACTTCGGTGCCGCCACGCTTGAACTGGGTCAGGCGGTTGAACACGGTTTCGGCGGAGGCATCAAAGTCGGTACCGCTGGTGTACTGGCTGGGGTCGAAGCCGGCGGGGCTGGCTTCGGAGCAGTAGACCAGGGTGCTGGCCGCCTGGGCCAGCGGCATGAAGGCCAAGAGGCCAGCAGCGAGGAGGAGCGGTTTTAAGGCGATTCTTTCCATGGAGACCCCTGAAGTGGCAGGCGTATAAAACTGCCCAAACGAAAACGGCGGTCACCGAGGTTACCGCCGTTCTTGTGACTCAGGTAGAGATTAGCGTCTCAATTGCTGTGAGTAGCTTATTGGGCCGGGCCTCCTGGTAGCGTTGCCTCGAGCTGAGTCGGGGCCATCTCCTGGATGATGTAGGGGTTGTCTGATACTTCGTTGCCCAAGCTGACGAGAAAGGTTCGGCTGCTGGTCATTTTCATATCTGAAACAGGCTTCATCTCGTCACCGCTCAAATCATTCACATCCCATTGGGCGGCGACTTTGACGCGGGCTTCGTTTTTGACGGGGTCATATTCTACCGAGTAAGTAGCGGTGCTCACTTTCGGGCTATAGCCGTCTTTTAAAGTACTGATCAACTCGATAGTGGCGGGCTCGACCGAGCCTTGATGGGCGACCTCGGAAATTCGCGAGCGCATAGCCGCATCGGGAATCGCACTCTCGAACTGTTTAAGCCTATTGAGTCGGATCGTTTCTGCAGAGTCGCCGTGGGCATCCAGACTGAAGTGAAGCTCGCCGTGTTCTGTCAGTTTAGTGACTGAGTAGTCAGAGCGGTTAAGGTCAAGAATGAAGTTGTGCGAATAGTTGCTGTCGCTGTAAGGCGTAGCGATAGCCTTCTCAGATTCAAGCAGTGTGAATTCCTGTTTGGGGGCGCTCCAGGTAAGCACCAACTTTCTTTTGAGTTCGCCATTTTCTTCATATCCTTTTGTCGACGGCAAGAAGGGTTTTGCTTCATCAACTTTTAGCAGTGCGTCAAATCTCTCCGATTGCTTTACCGCCGGCTCATCGAAGTCTGCGAACAAGTCAGAGAATTTCGGCGTCAGGTTTTCACTCGGCGTTGGCGAAGGCGTACCTGTCCATGGCCACAGTCGAAGGCCTCCATCGGCAGGTGCGCGCTCCCATTGAGCATCGCGACCCGGTGTTATCACCATCAGCCCCGCGCCGTTATCCGGATTAATGATTCTGGCAAAGGCGTCGCCGGACCGGTAACGACCCGATATTTCAAATATACGGCTCGTTTCTGTTTCATCGGTAAAGCGCACGAATTGGCGGAATGTCCCCTCACTGTCAGTCATTCGATAAACACCGAGTGCGTCTCGAGTAGCATTCTTTATCAATGCCTCACCGTCAGGGACTGCATGTTGCGCCACGCGGATAAGTGACTCGGATCTCGGCAAGGGTTGCGGCACAGGCGCGTTGACGACAGAACTGTTACCGGAGGACGGTCCTGGCCGTGGCTCCTGGATTTCATTGGCGGTCGGTGGAATCAGCGGCTCCGCGGGCGGTAATTTTGTCTCGGGAGGCAGGGCAAACGGGTCTTCAGGGACTGCGCTCGCCCCGACTGAGAACAGGGTATTCAACAAACCATCGAATGCCTTGGAGGCACCGTCCTTGCGTTCCGCCTGCGTGTCGCCGGACGAGGCTTTTTCTGCTCCTAACGCCAGTTCGGTTAACCCTGCGAGCACGGCCGCAGCGGCAACCGGTGCAGCGATGGGGGCAAGTTTGGCCAACAAGCCGGCGGCCACGGTGATGTCGTTCAGCCAAGTGTCGCGGATCACTTCGCTGTTGGACTTGATGACAACGTCAGCATCACTCTGCATGCGCTCTTTGGTGGCGAATGCCAGCGCGGCGAACACATCCCCCTCAATGTTCGAGTGGCTGTCATTGATCACAGTATCTTTCAGTGCCCCGGTGGCCATTTTATCGAAAAGGGTATTCAGGCCCTCTTTCTTGTCGGCTATATGCGTGAGCCACAGAAATGGCACCACTCCGGATGCTGCCCGTGTGCCAAAACTGGCTTCATGGTCCTGACGGTAGATCAACGGAAAATGTGAGAGCAAGGCTTCCCGCTTTTTAGGATGCTTGCTTTGGTCAATCACCCATTTCTCCAGCTTTGCCAGGGAGTCGAACCTCAGATAGGCCGGCACGTTTCCAGGTATGGAAACCACCTGCCGGCCATCGGCAGCGCTGAAGCGCACAATATCGTTGGACGTAAAGCCATGGATGCTAAGGGCATTGGCCTGAACGATGCCCTTCACCGGCGCCATGGCCATGAGTTGTTCGACGCTGAGCGGTGCATTTTCGTCGAGGGAAAGGTTGGAGACTGCCCCCATCACCAGGCGGTAGTCGTCACGCGTGAATTGTTGCTCGGGCGGTTGCAGCTTGCGCTCAGCCGGTGAACGGGCTTCTGCCGCCTTCAATTGCTTGCGGGCCTGGTAAACGAACTCGCCCTTGATCGCCGTCTCATAGCCACTGGTATGAGCGCGCCAGAAATGATCGATTTTCTGGGTCATCCCGGTTTGGAAGTCGGTCTTCCAACTCTCATGCATCACCGCGGAGGGGGCGAGGGCGAATTGGTTGTGGGCGCCGTACCCGCCCTGTGTGCTTTGACCGGCGCCGACCGTGTATAAACCCGTTTCCTGATCCAGAGTGCCGGGAATCCAGTCGTGTTCGGAGAAGTTTTTCAGCAGGGCATCCGGCAGGCGTAATGAGGAGTAGGGCTCCTCAAAAGTGTGCTCCCAGCCTGTTACGGTGTTCGCGCTGCTCGCGCTCCTGAAACGGTTCAAATAGATCGTGTCAGCATCGACCACGTTGCCCGTCAACTTGAGAATCAGCGCTTCTGCCCACTTCTTGGCTTCTGCCCGCGTATTGGGCAGGTTGTTGGCGACGTCGACCGCCAAAAGCTTGTAATCCAGTGCCGCGGGGGCGGTGCTGTAGAATTTGCCGGCACTCTGTATTTGCGCTTGCATCGCGTCTTCTGAGCGGCGGCTGGCAGGGCGTAATCGGTCATCAGGCGGGATAGGGTCGAACGCATCTTTGGGGGCCAGTTGGTTGAATTGCGCCCGCGCAAAGGCGGCGGATTGCGGGAATGGAACACCTTGGAAGTGTGCCACTACCTTTGGATGGACTTGAAGGAAGCCATCATGTTGTTCCACCCGCAAATCACCACTTTTTCCGGGTGCGATCACGCTGGCGGTCGCCAGCAATGCCGCTGAGATTTGTCCCCAGCCCGACGTGTCCGTAAGGCTGAAAGTTTTCTTTTTTCCCTCCACTTCAGCGGACAAGGTGCCTGTTGAGGGGGCGACCGAAAACTGGCCGATGTCGTGGATTCCTTGTCTAAACAGCCATCCATTGAGAGCGGGTTGTCGCACGTGGGCATCATATAATTCAAGCCATTGGCCCAAGGTACTCTGTCTCGGAACACTGACCAGTCTGGGCGAGGTGTGCAGCGCCAGGCGATTCACCTGCTCAAGGTAAGCTTTGAGCAGCTGTGTTTCATGAGGGTTAACCGTTTTTTCGGCTGACCGTTGGGGCGCTTGCGTGGTTTGCGCTTCGGTTTTCGGCGGCGCATAGACAGGTAGGTTTTCCTGTAACTGAGGAGGTGTCCGATTGAGATATACGGTCATGAATTCGGTTCTCGTGAAGTAAGAGGATGTCGGCGTGCGCCGTTGCATTAACTCTGTAGTGAGAACCGGGCATTTGATTCCATATGGGTCTGTGGCTGGATATGAGGGACTACAGACGGTGTCGCTGGGTCTTACAAAAAAAACGGCGCTAGCCCCTAAGGCCGCGCCGTTTTTCTGTTTCGAAAAGCCTTACTGCAGGACTTCAATCACGCCGTCGGCGCTCATGTTCACCTGACTGGTCCCTGCCTCCACTTCCGGCGTCGGCGCCGAATCCATCATGGCCGCTTTCATCATCATCCCGCCGTTTCGGGCGTACGGTTGTGGATAACCGTTGGTGTTGAAGTTCAAGTTGACGATCTTGTAACCCTTGCCGCCCAGTGCGTCGGTGGCCAGTTGAGCGCGTGCCTTGAAGGCGGCAACCGCGTCTTTGAGCAACGCATCTTCGCTGGCCTTACGTGTGGTGTCGGCGATGGCGAAGTCCATGTTTTCCATTTTCAGGGTGTTCAGCAGATCGCCGGTGAGCTTGGACAGCGCCGGGAAGTCGGCGCTTTCCAGGCGCAGTTCAGCGCGTTCACGCCAGCCGGTGATCTTCTGGTTCTTGTTGTCGTAGATCGGGTAGCTGTTGCGGCTGCCCTGACGCAGGGTCACGCCTTTGACTTCACGAGCCTCGCCCAGGGCCTTGTTCATGGTCGTGGTGATTTCAGCGGCAAGCTTGGCCGGGTCGGCGTTTTGCGATTCGGTGTAGAGGGTGACGATCATCTTGTCGCGGGCAACTTCCTGGCTGACCTCGGCGCGCAGGGAAATCTGGTTGTAATTCAGCGCATCGGCGGCCATGGCGGGAAGGCTGGCCAGGGCGCTGGCGCTGAGGGTGATAACGGCTGCACTGCGAGTGAAACGAGACATGGAAGCTCCTTGGGATATTCGTGTTCGGTATGACTGTAGACGGTGATGTCGGGTTCTTCGGGTTTACACATTCGCTACAAGTTGTGGGGATGCCGACGAACGGTCATTTACGCGGCCTGCGTCAAAGAGCCACACACGTCATGCCAGGCGGCCTGCTTCGTTTATACTCCTGCCGATCCGCCTGCAGCGCTCACCGGGAGAGCTCATGCTCGCCGCCGTAAAACTGACTTCCGCCACACGCCAGAACCTCTGGCGCCTGACGTTCATTCGCACCCTGGTACTGGCCGCACAGGCTGGCTCCGTCGGGCTCGCGTATTGGTTCGACCTGCTGCCGTTGCCCTGGCTGCAACTGGCCGTGACCCTCGGCTTCTCCATCGTGCTGTGTGTGTTTACGGCCATCCGCCTGCGCACCACGTGGCCGGTGACTGAGCTGGAATACGCCCTGCAATTGGCCTGCGACCTGTTTATCCACAGTGTGTTGCTGTATTTCTCCGGTGGTTCCACCAACCCGTTTGTTTCTTATTACCTGGTGCCACTGACCATCGCCGCGGTGACCTTGCCGTGGCGCTACTCGGTGGTGCTGTCGGGTATTGCGCTGACCCTGTACACCTTGTTGCTGGCACAGTTTTATCCATTGCAGACCTTCCCCATCGCGCGGGAAAACCTGCAGATCTACGGGATGTGGCTGAGTTTCGCCCTGTCCGCTGCAGTGATTACCTTCTTCGCTGCACGCATGGCCGAAGAACTGCGTCGCCAGGAAGAGTTGCGCGCCATTCGCCGCGAAGAAGGCCTGCGCGACCAGCAATTGCTGGCCGTCGCCACTCAGGCTGCCGGCGCCGCCCATGAATTGGGGACGCCGCTGGCGACCATGAGCGTGCTGCTCAATGAGATGGTCCAGGACCATCACGACCCAGCCCTGCAGGATGACCTGAGCGTGCTGCAGGAACAGGTCAAGCAATGTAAACAGACCTTGCAGCAACTGGTGCGTGCCGCCGAAGCCAATCGCCGCCTGGCCGTGGATATGCAGGACGTGACCCAGTGGCTCGACGAAGCCCTGAACCGTTGGCACCTGATGCGCCCCGAAGCCAGTTACCGTTTCAACCTGCTGGGCCAGGGCAGCGTGCCACGCATGGCGCCACCACCGGACCTGACCCAGGCGCTGCTCAACCTGTTGAACAATGCTGCTGACGCCTGCCCCGAAGGCCTGGGCGTACAGCTGGACTGGGATGCGGAAAACGTGACCATCAGCATTCGTGACCACGGCGCGGGCGTGCCGCTGGCTATTGCCGAGCAGATCGGCAAACCGTTCTTTACCACCAAGGGCAAAGGCTTCGGCCTGGGCCTGTTTTTGAGCAAGGCCAGCGTGACCCGCGCGGGCGGCTCAGTGAAGCTCTATAGTCATGAGGAAGGTGGCACGCTCACCGAGCTGCGCCTGCCCCGTGTCGCACGAGGAGATATCGATGAGTGACGAGATCCAAGTCGAAGGCGAAGAACTGCCGCACCTGTTGCTGGTAGATGACGACGCCACCTTTACCCGCGTCATGGCGCGCGCCATGAGCCGTCGTGGTTTTCGCGTGAGCACCGCAGGCTCCGCCGAAGAAGGCCTGACCATCGCTCAGGCTGACTTGCCGGACTACGCCGCGCTCGACCTGAAAATGGACGGCGACTCCGGCCTGGTGCTGCTGCCCAAGCTGCTGGAACTCGACCCGGAAATGCGCGTGGTGATCCTCACCGGTTATTCCAGCATTGCCACCGCTGTCGAGGCCATCAAGCGCGGCGCCTGCAACTACCTGTGCAAACCGGCGGACGCCGACGACGTGCTGGCAGCCTTGCTGTCCGAACACGCCGACCTCGATACCCTGGTGCCGGAAAACCCGATGTCGGTGGACCGCTTGCAGTGGGAACACATCCAGCGTGTGCTGACCGAACATGAGGGCAACATCTCCGCCACTGCCCGTGCCCTGGGCATGCACCGCCGCACCCTGCAACGCAAGCTGCAGAAGCGTCCGGTACGGCGCTGAACAAAGTCTGAACAATCTGCTTCAGGCAGCACGGAGCGCTGAACCGATCGTCTATGATCGGTTCAAACGCCTGTCATTTTCCCCTACCGAGCCTGAACGATGAATCAGAACGCTGAGTATTCCGCGGTCAACGACGCGGTGCGTGGGCAATTCTTTCGCCGAACCTGGGCGATGATCACGCCGTATTGGCGCAGTGAAGAGAAAGGCAAGGCCTGGTTGTTGCTGGGCGCGGTGATTGGCTTGTCGCTGTTCAGCGTGGCGATCTCCGTGTGGATCAACCACTGGTACAAGGATTTCTACAACGCTCTGGAGCACAAGGACACGGCTGCTTTCTGGCAACTGATTGGCTATTTCGGCGGTATCGCGGCCGTGGCCATTCTGGGTGCTGTCTACCGCCTCTACCTGACCCAGATGCTGACCATCCGCTGGCGTGCCTGGCTCACCGAAAAGCATTTTGCACGTTGGCTCGCCGACAAGAACTACTACCAGCTGGAGCAGGGTGGGTACACCGATAACCCGGACCAGCGGATTTCCGAAGACCTCAATAACTTCACCTCGAACACGTTGAGCCTGGGCCTCGGGCTGCTGCGCAATGTCGTCAGCCTCGTGTCGTTCTCGATTATTTTGTGGGGTGTTTCCGGCAGTATCGAGGTGTTTGGCTTCACCATCCCGGGTTATATGTTCTGGTGCGCATTGGTCTACGCCGGTGTCGGCAGCTGGTTGACTCACCTGATCGGTCGTCGCTTGATTGGCCTGAGCAACCAACAACAACGCTTCGAAGCAGACCTGCGTTTCTCCATGGTGCGTGTGCGTGAAAACGCGGAGAGCATCGCCCTGTACAACGGCGAGCCGAATGAAAGACAGCGCTTGAGCACACGCTTCAGTAAAGTCTGGCACAACTTCTGGGACATCATGAAAGTGTCCAAGCGCCTGACCTTCTTCACCGCCGGCTACGAACAGATCGCAATCATCTTCCCTTTCATGGTTGCGGCGCCGCGCTATTTCGCCGGCAAGATCGAACTGGGCGAGCTGATGCAAATCAACTCCGCGTTTGGCAATGTGCAGGGCAACTTCAGTTGGTTCATCAGTGCCTATGCCGACCTGGCCAGCTGGCGTGCGACCAGTGACCGTCTGCTCAGCTTCCACCAGGCTATGAGTGAAAACGAACAGCGTACTCCAGCCATCGATGTGCGCCCTGAAGGCGAGCGGTTGGTGGTGCAGGATCTGGGCATGGACCTGGCCGACGGCCGCCACTTGCTCACCGACGCCGACATGACCGTAGAGCCGGGCCAGCGTGTGATGCTCAGTGGGCGTTCCGGCAGTGGTAAAAGTACGCTGCTGCGTGCGATGGGGCACTTGTGGCCAGCGGGGCATGGCAGCATTCGCCTGCCGGCTGCGCGTTACCTGTTCCTGCCGCAGAAACCCTACCTGCCGATTGGGACCTTGAAGGCCGTATTGAGTTATCCACAGGACGACAGCGTCTACCCGGCGCAACGTTATGCACAGGTCCTGGAAACCTGCCGCTTGCCGCACCTGGTCGCGCGCCTGGACGAGGCCAACCACTGGCAACGTATGCTCTCGCCGGGTGAGCAGCAGCGTTTGGCCTTTGCCCGCGCGTTGTTGTTCGCGCCGCAGTGGCTGTACATGGACGAAGCCACCTCGGCGATGGATGAAGAGGATGAGGCGACGTTGTATCAAGCGCTGATCGATGAATTGCCGGGGCTGAGCATCGTCAGCGTCGGTCATCGCAGCAGCCTCAAGCGCTTCCATGGGCGGCATGTGCGGATCGAGAGTGGGTTGTTGCAGGAGCAGCAATCGGCTTAAGGTCTTACGCGGTCAATGTGGGAGCGGGCTTGCTCGCGAATACGGTCTGTCAGTTACAGATGTTCAGACTGACCCACCGCTTTCGCGAGCAAGCCCGCTCCCACAGTGGATCTCCATTGTCCTGGCGAGTGAAGCCCACAAAAAAGCCCGGTTGATCATCGATCAACCGGGCTTTTTTAATGCTTGAACATGACTTACTTCTTCAAGCCGTACTGCTCATCCAGCATGCCAGGGGCGTTTGGCGTTTTTGGCGCGTAGTCCCGTGGTGGCTCCTGGTTTTCCCGCGGAGGGGTCAGGCGTTCCCGCGGTGTTTGCGGTGCATCGGAATGCAACGCGGCCAGCAGACGCTGACGGGTGATGTCGTCGAGGGCCAGGCGGTTAGCGCCATCGGCGAGGTGATCCTGTACTTCCTGGTAGCTCTGAGTGAGCTTCTTGACCAGGGTCGCGGTGCTGTTGAAGTGGGTAACAACCTCGTTCTGATAACTGTCAAAACGTTCCTGAATGTCATCCAACTGACGCTGCGTGCGGTTAGGCGCGGCATTCGGCAGCAGGCGGGCAACCAGGAATCCAATGGCGACACCGGCAACCAAGGCGAGAGTCGGCAACAACCAAACTAAGAGCGAGTGTTCCACGAGTCCTTCCTCTATAAACGGCTTTGCTTTACGTTAACGGCTCGGACCTGCGCTGTATACCGCGATTAAGCTCGCAATCATGCCATGCACAGACTTTTAGCTAGACGAGTCGACCCTTTGAGAGGTCACGGAGTTCATTCCTTGCTCATGCGTGAAACCCCCGTTTTGATCGATGGCCCGGTTGGCCAATTGGAAGCCCTGTACCTTGATCACCCCGAGCCACGTGGCCTGGCGCTGATCTGCCACCCTAACCCGGTGCAGGGTGGGACCATGCTCAATAAAGTCGTATCGACCCTGCAACGCACCGCCCGCGACGCCGGTTTGATTACTTTACGTTTCAATTACCGCGGTGTCGGTGCCAGCGCCGGTACCCACGATATGGCCACCGGTGAAGTGGACGATGCCGAAGCTGCTGCCAACTGGCTGCGGGAAAAGCACCCCGAACTGCCGATCACCTTGCTCGGTTTCTCGTTTGGCGGTTATGTGGCCGCCAGCCTCGGCGGGCGCCTGGAAGCCAAGGGCGAAAAACTCGCGCACCTGTTCATGGTCGCCGCTGCCGTGATGCGCCTGCGCGATACCGACGTGCTGCCCCAAGGCTGCCCATTGACCCTGATCCAGCCGGAAACCGACGAAGTGGTCGACCCGCAGGTCGTCTACGAGTGGTCCGCTGCCTTGAAACGCCCCCATGAGCTGCTGAAAGTGGCAGAATGCGGGCACTTTTTTCATGGCAAGCTCACCGATCTCAAGGATCTGGTGCTGCCGCGCCTCTCGAATTGATAGCAGTCTGATAAGCGATTACCCATGACGACTCGTACCCGTATCCTCACCGGCATCACCACCACCGGCACGCCACACCTGGGCAACTACGCCGGTGCGATCCGCCCGGCGATTCTCGCCAGCCAGGACGCCAATGCCGACTCTTTCTACTTCCTGGCCGATTACCACGCCCTGATCAAATGCGATGACCCGCAGCGCATCCAGCGCTCGCGTATGGAAATTGCCGCGACCTGGCTGGCCGGTGGCCTGGATGTGAACCGGGTGACCTTCTACCGCCAGTCCGACATCCCGGAAATCCCCGAGCTGACCTGGCTGCTGACCTGTGTTGCCGCCAAGGGCCTGCTCAACCGTGCCCACGCCTATAAAGCGTCGGTGGACAAGAACGTCGAAAGCGGCGAAGACCCGGATGCGGGCATCACCATGGGCTTGTACAGCTACCCGGTGCTGATGGCGGCGGACATCCTGATGTTCAACGCACACAAGGTGCCGGTCGGCCGTGACCAGATTCAGCACGTGGAAATGGCCCGCGACATCGGCCAGCGTTTCAACCACCTGTTCGGCAACGGTAAAGAATTCTTCACCATGCCCGAGGCGTTGATCGAAGAAAGCGTCGCCACCTTGCCGGGCCTTGATGGCCGCAAGATGTCCAAGAGCTACGACAACACTATCCCGTTGTTCACCAGCGCCAAGGACATGAAAGACGCGATCTCGCGGATCGTCACCGACTCCCGCGCGCCCGGCGAAGCCAAGGACCCGGACAACTCGCACCTGTTCACCCTGTTCCAGGCGTTTGCCACCAAGGCCCAGGAAGCGGAATTGCGCAACGCATTGCTGGAAGGCCTGGGCTGGGGCGAGGCGAAGAGCCGTCTGTTCCAACTGCTGGACAATCAATTGGGCGAGGCGCGCGAGCGTTACCACCAGTTGATGTCGCGCCCCTCGGACATGGAAGACCTGCTGTTGATCGGCGCCAAGAAGGCCCGTGCCGTAGCGGCGCCGTTCCTGGCCGAGCTGCGTGAGGCGGTGGGCCTGCGTTCATTCGTCAATCAGGCCGCCGCGCCAGTTGTGGCCAAGAAGAAAGCCTCCAAAGCTGCACGCTTCGTAAGCTTTCGCGAAGACGACGGCAGTTTCCGCTTCCGCCTGTTGGCCGCTGACGGCGAGCAACTGCTGCTGTCGCGCAATTTTGCCGACGGCAAAGCGGCTGGCGCCGTGACCAAGCAATTGCAAAGCGGCGACGCGTTGGACGTGCGCACCGAAGCCCTGAGCTTCAGCGTATGGCTGGACGGCGCTGCGGTGGCCGACAGCGCCGAGTTCGCCGACGAAACGTTGCGCGATGCTGCCATCGCCGCCTTGCGCGTTGCGTTGACGCCTATCGAGGATTAACCCGACCAAGGGTTGATTGCCATTATCCAGGGCCGTCGTTACAGTGACGGCCCGTTTTTGTTGCCTTGCTAACGAAATTATGACGCCCCTAGAACGATATCAAGCTGATCTGAAACGCCCTGAATTCTTCCATGACGCGGCCCAGGAAACGGCGGTGCGTCATTTGCAGCGCCTGTACGACGACCTGGTCGCGGCCTCGCAAAGCAAGCCAGGGATGTTCAGCAAGCTGTTTGGCAAGAAAGACCACACGCCGGTCAAAGGCCTGTATTTCTGGGGTGGCGTGGGCCGGGGCAAGACGTACCTGGTCGACACCTTCTTTGAAGCGCTGCCGTTCAAGGAAAAGGTGCGTACGCACTTTCACCGCTTCATGAAGCGTGTGCACGAAGAAATGAAGACCCTGCCGGGTGAGAAAAACCCGCTGACCATCATCGCCAAGCGTTTCTCCGACGAAGCGCGGGTCATCTGCTTCGATGAGTTCTTCGTTTCCGACATCACCGACGCCATGATCCTTGGCACGCTGATGGAAGAACTGTTCAAGAACGGCGTGACGCTGGTCGCCACGTCGAACATCGTGCCTGACGGCTTGTACAAGGACGGCCTGCAACGTGCGCGCTTCCTGCCGGCCATCGCGCTGATCAAGCAGAACACCGAGATCGTCAACGTCGACAGTGGCGTTGATTACCGCCTGCGCCACCTTGAGCAAGCGGAGCTGTTCCACTTCCCGCTGAACGAAGCGGCGCACGAAAGCCTGAAAAAAAGCTTCCGCGCGCTGACGCCGGAATGCACCCAGGCGGTGGAAAACGACAAGTTGATGATCGAAAACCGCGAAATCATCGCGCTGCGTACCTGCGACGACGTGGCCTGGTTCGAATTCCGCCAATTGTGCGACGGGCCGCGTAGCCAGAACGATTACATCGAGCTGGGCAAAATCTTCCACGCGGTGATCCTGAGCGGCGTGGAACAGATGAGCGTCACCACCGACGACATCGCGCGCCGGTTTATCAACATGGTCGACGAATTCTACGACCGTAACGTCAAGCTGATCATCTCGGCCGAGGTCGAACTCAAGGACCTCTACACCGGCGGTCGCTTGAACTTCGAATTTCAGCGGACGCTGAGCCGCTTGCTCGAAATGCAATCCCACGAGTTCCTGTCGCGTGGGCATAAGCCTTAAGCCGATGTGATCCATATAAAAGGCCCGCTGCGATTGCGGGCCTTTTGTATTTTTTGGTGCTGGTTAAAAAGTGATCTGGTCTTCAGAGGGCGGCGCCGGTTGTACGAGGATCTTTTTGCTACCCTCTATCTTGTAGATCGCGCCGTCCGGACCCTTGACTAACGTGGAATCCTCCTCTTCCTCGTCCTTCTTCTTTTTCTTCAGCTCCTCCATTTTTTTATTCAACAGTTCAGTCTGTTTCTCTTTTGATTGACTTGCGCCTGTCTCGTTCGGCTGTACCGCCGGGCTGAAAGAGATGCTTCCTATGGATGACATGATTGAGTCTCCGTCCTAGTTTGAGCCAGTGGATTTAGAAAAGCCCTTTATGATCCGGAGAGAAGTCCGGCATAAATAGACGACTTTTACCTCGCTTAAAATGCCAGACGCCCAGGGAGCAGCGGGTCGTCTTCGTCCTGTCTAGCTGTAGGAATTGGAGGTCTTGCAGGCAGGTATTGCTTAAGGCCCTGGTAAGGCTGCATAGGGCTTTCAGTTCGACCCTGCACCATTGCGGTATGACAGGGTCGCTTGCATCGTCAGGTGCCGTACCTACGCGGCTTGCTGAAATTGCTGCCGGTATTGGTTCGGCGACAACTCCGTGTGTTGACGAAACAGCCGCGCAAAGAAGCTCGCATCGTCGTAACCCACCTCATAACTGATGGTCTTGATGCTCTTGCGGCTTCCCGAGAGCAGGCCTTTGGCCGTCTCGATACGCAGCCGTTGCAGGTAATGCAGCGGCTTGTCGCCGGTGGCAGTCTGAAAACGGCGCATGAAGTTGCGGATGCTCATGCCGTGTTCCCGGGCGACGTCTTCGAAGCGGAACTTGTCGGCGAAATGCTCTTCGAGCCAGTGCTGGATCTGCAGGATGATCACGTCCTGGTGCAGCTTCTGCCCACCAAAGCCGATACGCCCAGGCGCGTAGCTGCGCTGCACTTCGTAGAGGATGTCGCGGGCCACGGCCTGCGCGATGTTGGCGCCACAGAAACGTTCGATCAGGTAGATGTAGAGGTCGCACGCCGAGGTCGTGCCGCCGGCGCAATACAGGTTGTCGGCATCGGTGAGGTGCTTGTCCTGGTTGAGCTGCACCTGGGGGAAGCGTTCGCTGAAAGCATTGAAGAAACGCCAGTAGGTGGTCGCTTCCTTGCCATCGAGCAGGCCGGCTTCGGCCAGCCAGAACACGCCGGTGGCCTCGCCGCAAAGCACCGCGCCGCGGGCGTGTTGCTCGCGCAGCCAGGGCAGCACTTGGGGGTAACGGGTGCACAGCGCGTCGAAGTCATCCCAGAAGGCCGGCAACACGATGATGTCGGCGTTTTCCAGGCCGCCGTCCACCGGCATGATCACATCGCTGAAGCTGCGTACCGATTGCCCGTCGGGGCTGACCAGGCGTGTTTCAAACGCTGGGGTCAGGCCCAGGCCTTGCTGTTTGCCATAACGCAGGCTGGCGAGATGGAAGAAATCCTTGGCTTGCATGAGGGTTGAAGCGAATACCCGATCAATGGCCAAAATGCTGACGCGCCGCAGGGGCGTGGAGATTTGGTTAGACATAATTTCATTTATTCTTATAGGGGAAAGTGGTCACCAGACGGCTGGATCGTCTTATTTTTTGTCGCATGTGTCCAGTGTCCCGTGACGCCTTCGCGGCTTAGTCTCTGTGGGCTCGTCCTTGTCCGACAATCCACGCAGGTGACCCATGATCCCCAGAACCTTGTTCAGCTCGGAGCACGAACTCTTCCGCGAGAGCGTGCGCACCTTCCTCGAAAAACACGCCGCGCCGTTCCATGGGCAATGGGAGAAGCAGGGCTATATCGACCGTAGTCTGTGGAGCAAGGCGGGGGAGGCGGGGATGCTGTGTTCTCATCTGCCGGAGGAATATGGCGGCCTGGGTGCGGACTTTCTCTACAGTGCAGTGGTGATTGAGGAAATCAGCCGACTGGGGCTGACCGGCATCGGGTTTTCCCTGCATTCGGACATTGTGGCGCCCTACATCCTGCATTACGGCAGTGAAGCGCTGAAACAGAAGTACTTGCCCAAATTGATCTCCGGCGAGATGGTCACGGCCATCGCCATGACTGAGCCAGGCGCGGGTTCCGATCTGCAAGGCGTCAAGACCACTGCGGTATTGGACGGTGATGAGTATGTGATCAACGGTTCCAAGACCTTTATCACCAACGGCTTTCTCGCTGAGCTGGTGATCGTCGTGGCCAAGACCGACCCCATGGCCGGTGCAAAGGGCACCAGCCTGTTTCTGGTGGAGGCTGATACGCCGGGCTTCGACAAGGGCAAGCGCCTGGAGAAGGTGGGCATGAAGGCCCAGGACACCTCGGAGCTGTTTTTCCAGGACGTGCGCGTGCCCAAGCAAAACCTGTTGGGCCAGGCCGGCATGGGCTTCGCGTATTTGATGCAGGAGTTGCCCCAGGAGCGCCTGACCGTGGCGATTGGCGCGCTGTCGTCAGCCGAGGCGGCGTTGCAATGGACCCTTGAATACACCCGTGAGCGCAAAGCGTTCGGCAAGGCAATTGCCGACTTCCAGAACACCCGGTTCAAGCTGGCGGAGATGGCCACCGAGATTCAGATCGGCCGCGTGTTTGTGGATAAATGCATGGCGTTGCATCTGGAGGGCAAGCTCGATGTGCCCACGGCGGCGATGGCCAAGTATTGGGCCACGGACCTTCAATGCAAGGTGCTCGACGAGTGCGTGCAGCTGCACGGTGGCTACGGCTTTATGTGGGAATACCCGATTGCCCGGGCCTGGGCCGATTCGCGGGTGCAGCGGATTTATGCGGGGACCAATGAGATCATGAAAGAGATTATTGCGCGGGCGCTTTGATGGATTGGTAGTGCTGCTCCGGGCCTCATCGCGGGCAAGCCCGGCTCCCACATTGAATGTGTTCACAGTTCAATGAGTGGGAGCTGGCTTGCCCGCGATAGCGGCTTAAGGATCAATCAAGGCGCTGGATTCGGATGGTCCTTCTGAATCGCCTCAATCCCTTCCAAAACCTCTTTCGACAGCTTCAGGTCGGCACTGGCAATGTTGCTGTCCAGTTGCTCCAGGCTCGTGGCGCCAATAATGTTGCTGGTCACGAACGGCTGTTGCGTCACGAACGCCAGCGCCATCTGCGCAGGGTCCAGGCCATGTTCCCGCGCCAGTGCCACATAACGGCTGCAGGCTGCTTCTGACTGCGGGTTGAAGTAACGACTGAAGCGGCTGTATTCGGTCAGGCGGGCTTTTGCCGGGCGGGCGCCGCCTTCGTATTTGCCGCTGAGCATGCCGAAAGCCAGCGGCGAGTAGGCCAGCAGGCCGCATTGCTCACGAATAGCGACTTCCGCCAGGCCCACTTCAAAGCTGCGGTTGAGCAGGTTGTAGGGGTTCTGGATCGACACCGCGCGGGTCCAGCCACGGGCTTCGGCCAGGGCCAGGAACTTCATGGTGCCCCACGGGGTTTCGTTGGACAGGCCGATGTGGCGGATCTTGCCGGCCTTCACCTGTTCGTCCAGTGCTTCGAGGGTTTCCTCCAGCGGGGTCAGGTCGTCTTCGTCCTTGTGCTTGTAGCTCAGTTGGCCGAAAAAGTTGGTGCTGCGCTCGGGCCAGTGCAACTGGTAGAGGTCGATCCAGTCGGTTTGCAGGCGCTTGAGGCTGGCATCCAGGGCGTCGACGATGTGCTTGCGGTTGTGGCGCAAGTGGCCGTCACGGATGTAATCAATGGTGTTGCCGGGGCCGGCGATCTTGCTGGCGAGGATCCAGTCGGCCCGGTCGCCACGGCTTTTGAAGTAATTACCGATATAGCGCTCGGTGGTGGCATAGGTGTCGGCCTTCGGCGGCACCGGGTACATTTCTGCTGTGTCGAGGAAGTTGATCCCCGCGGCCTTGGCCCGTTCGATCTGTGCAAAGGCCTCTGCCTCGCTGTTTTGCTCGCCCCAGGTCATGGTGCCCAAGGCTATCGCGCTTACATTCAGATCGGTGCGGCCCAGCTGTCGATAATCCATCGGGTACTCCTTCGGGGAAAACAATCATAAAAGCAGGTTGAATTTTTTTTCGCAATCTGCATAATTGCCCACCTCTTTCTGCAGTGGAAGTGATGCGCCGCCTGCCGAAGAATCTTGCCGTTGAACGGACGCGCCGACCCGAGCCCCCGATAGCGTCTGTATCCGGCTGCCTTTGACTTGTCAAAGTACGCACTATTCAGTAAGATCCGCCGTCTAATTTACAGGGCGGCCCCTGAGGCTATTAAAGAATGACAACTTTTACTGCAAAACCGGAAACAGTTCAGCGCGACTGGTTTGTCGTCGACGCCGCTGGTCAGACCCTGGGTCGTCTGGCCACTGAAGTCGCCAGCCGTCTGCGTGGCAAGCACAAGCCTGAGTACACCCCTCACGTTGACACCGGTGACTACATCGTGATCATCAACGCTGAGCAGGTACGTGTTACCGGCAACAAAGCGCAAGACAAAATGTACTACCGTCACTCCGGTTTCCCAGGCGGTATCAAGTCTTCGAACTTCGAAGGTCTGATTTCCAAGAAGCCTGAAGCCCCGATCGAAATCGCGGTCAAAGGCATGCTGCCGAAGGGCCCACTGGGTCGCGATATGTTTCGCAAGCTGAAAGTCTATGCGGGCGCTGTACACCCTCATGCTGCTCAGCAGCCCCAAGAACTGAAGTTTTAACGGAATAGTTCATTATGTCGGCGACTCAAAATTACGGCACTGGCCGTCGCAAAACCGCAACCGCACGCGTTTTCCTGCGTCCGGGCACTGGTAACATCTCGATCAACAACCGCACTCTGGAAAACTTCTTCGGTCGCGAAACTGCCCGCATGGTAGTTCGTCAGCCGCTGGAATTGACCGAGACAGTTGAAAAGTTCGACATCTACGTCACCGTTATCGGTGGCGGTGTAAGTGGTCAAGCTGGCGCAATCCGCCACGGTATCACTCGCGCTCTGATGCAGTACGACGAAACCCTGCGTGGCGCTCTGCGCAAAGCTGGCTTCGTAACTCGCGATGCTCGTGAAGTTGAACGTAAGAAAGTCGGTCTGCGTAAAGCGCGTAAGCGTCCGCAGTACTCGAAGCGTTAATTCGCTTTACGTTCCACAAAAACGCCCAACTCCTCACGGAGCTGGGCGTTTTTTATTGCCTGCGATTTATGCATAAATTTCGCCGTGACAACTTGCCACATCCGTAGACCCCCTATACTACAAGGCCTGGAGAGGGAGGCCCGGGCAATTCCCTTGTCATACGTGGGGCTTTTCATTACCATTCGGCAAAATTTTTATAAGTAAAGATACAACACTTAGTAGACGCCTGATTTAACAGGCCAAAAAGCTGATGGGAGAGGACTGAATGAGCAATGACGGCGTGAATGCAGGCCGGCGTCGCTTCTTGGTAGCAGCCACGTCCGTGGTGGGTGCTGCAGGAGCGGTGGGGGCTGCGGTCCCGTTCGTGGGGTCATGGTTTCCCAGTGCCAAGGCGAAAGCCGCAGGTGCACCGGTGAAGGTGAATGTCAGCAAGATCGACCCAGGCCAGCAAATGATTGCTGAATGGCGCGGTCAGCCGGTCTTCATCGTTCGTCGTACTGAGGAAATCCTTGGGAATCTGAAGAAAATCGAAGGTCAGCTGTCTGATCCCGACTCGAAGAATTCCGACCAACCCGCCTACGTCGATAAGGAAATTCGTTCGATCAAGCCAGAGATTCTGCTGCTGATCGGTATTTGCACCCACCTGGGTTGCTCGCCTACTTTCCGTCCTGAAGTTGCTCCTGCCGACCTGGGCAAAGACTGGGTGGGTGGCTACTTCTGCCCTTGCCACGGTTCCCACTACGACCTGGCTGGCCGCGTCTACAAGTCACAACCCGCACCGCTGAACCTGCCAGTTCCGCCACATCACTACGAGACTGACAGTGTCATTGTCATTGGTGTCGACGAGGGGGAGAAAGCCTGATGAGCAAGTTCATGGATTGGGTGGATGCGCGCTTCCCCGCGACTAAAATGTGGGAAGACCATCTCAGCAAATATTACGCGCCAAAAAACTTCAACTTCTTCTACTTCTTCGGCTCGCTGGCACTGTTGGTGCTGGTTAACCAGATTGTCACGGGTGTCTGGCTGACGATGAGCTACACCCCGTCGGCGGAAGAGGCGTTCGCCTCCGTCGAGTACATCATGCGTGATGTCGAGTACGGCTCGATCCTGCGCCTGCTGCACTCCACCGGCGCTTCGGCGTTCTTCATCGTCGTCTATATGCACATGTTCCGCGGCCTGCTCTACGGCTCTTACCAGAAGCCTCGCGAGCTGGTGTGGGTCTTCGGCATGTTGATCTACCTGGCGCTGATGGCCGAGGCCTTCATGGGCTACCTGTTGCCGTGGGGGCAGATGTCGTATTGGGGCGCCCAGGTGATCATCTCGCTGTTTGGTGCGATTCCGGTGATCGGCAACGACCTTACCCAGTGGATCCGGGGTGACTACCTGATCTCCGGCATCACCCTGAACCGCTTCTTTGCCTTGCACGTCGTAGCCCTGCCGATTGTGATTCTGGGCCTGGTGGTGTTGCACATCCTGGCACTGCACGAAGTGGGTTCGAACAACCCGGACGGCGTGGACATCAAGAAGCATAAAGACGAAAACGGCATCCCGCTGGATGGCATTCCTTTCCACCCGTACTACACGGTGAAAGACATTGTCGGCGTAGTCGTCTTCCTGTTTATCTTCTGCTCGATCGTGTTCTTTTTCCCGGAAATGGGTGGTTATTTCCTGGAAAAGCCGAACTTTGAACAGGCCAACGCCTTCAAGACACCTGAGCACATTGCCCCGGTCTGGTACTTCACGCCGTTCTACGCGATTTTGCGCGCGATCCCTGACAAGCTCATGGGCGTGATGGCAATGGGTGCCTCGATCGCGATGCTCTTCGTCTTGCCGTGGCTCGACCGGAGCCCGGTCAAGTCCATGCGCTACAAGGGCTGGCTGAGCAAGATCTGGCTGTGGGTGTTCTGCATTGCGTTCGTGATCCTGGGGGTACTGGGCGTATTGGCGCCAACGCCTGAGCGTACGTTGCTGTCGCAGGTCTGCACCTTCCTGTACTTCGCCTACTTCATTCTGATGCCGTTCTATACCCGGCTCGAGAAGACCAAACCGGTTCCGGAAAGGGTGACTGGCTGATGAAAAAGTTATTTGTTGCTTTGATGCTTGCGGCGCTGCCGCTAATGTCCTTCGCGGCCGAGCACGGCCCGGAACTGGAAAAAGTCGATATCGACGTGTCCGACAAGGCCGCCATGCAGGATGGGCTGCGTACCTTCACCAACTACTGCATGGGCTGCCACAGCGCCAAGTTCCAGCGTTACGAGCGTGTTGCCGATGACCTGGGCATCCCACATGACGTGATGCTCAGCCACTCGGTGTTCACGGGCGCGAAAATCGGCGACCACATGAGCATCGGTATGCAACCCGCCGACGCCAAGGTCTGGTTCGGCGCAGCACCGCCCGACCTGACCCTGGTGGCGCGTGTGCGCGGTACCGATTGGCTCTACGGTTACCTGAAATCCTTCTACGAAGACCCGGCGCGTCCTTATGGCGTAAACAACAAAGTCTTCCCGAACGTCGGCATGCCTAACGTTCTGGTCGGCCTGCAGGGTCGCCAAGTGGTAGGATGCAAGCAGGTTCAGGTCGTTGAAGACGGCAAGAAGCAATATGATCCGTTGACTGGCACGCCTCTGACGCATGAAGCGTGTGACCAACTGACCATCGTGCCCAAGACCGGTACGCTGAACGAAGAGCAGTTTGACGAGAAGGTCAAGAATCTGGTGACCTTCCTGGCCTACTCGGCCAACCCGGTCAAACTGCAACATCAGCGCATTGGTACTTATGTATTGCTGTACCTGGCCTTCTTCTTTGTGTTCGCCTATCTGCTCAAACGCGAATACTGGAAGGATGTGCATTGATCCAACCGTAAGCAATTGCTGTTAATCTTGCGCGCCCAGCGGCATCTCTGAATACGTAGCGCTCTGGTTGAACCAGGCACTGCAGAGATGCTCTCTGGGCGCGCTCGTTTTTGAGCTTTCGATAATTTCAACAAGCGAGGAGGACCGCCATGGGCGTGACCAATCGGTTGGCCTGTTACTCCGACCCCGCCGACCACTATTCCCACCGAGTACGCATCGTGCTCGCAGAGAAGGGTGTCAGCGCCGAGATCATCAGTGTGGAGGCAGGACGTCATCCGCCGAAACTGATCGAAGTGAACCCTTACGGCAGCTTGCCCACCCTGGTCGATCGTGACCTGGCGTTGTGGGAGTCAACCGTGGTGATGGAATACCTGGATGAGCGTTACCCGCATCCACCTTTGTTGCCGGTGTATCCGGTGGCGCGTGCCAACAGTCGCCTGCTGATCCATCGGATCCAGCGTGACTGGTGTGGGCTGGTGGATGTGATTCTGGATACACGCAGTAAAGAGGCCGTTCGGGTGCAGGCGCGTAAGGAATTGCGCGAGAGCCTGACGGGTGTTTCGCCGCTGTTCGCCGACAAACCTTTTTTCCTCAGCGAGGAACAAAGCTTGGTGGATTGCTGCCTATTACCCATACTCTGGCGCTTGCCGATCCTGGGCATTGAACTGCCACGGCCGGCCAAGCCGTTGCTTGATTACATGGAGCGCCAGTTTGCGCGTGAGGCTTTCCAGGCAAGTCTGTCTGGTGTCGAACGCGATATGCGCTAAGGCTTAAGGAGCCGCTGATGAACTCCAGTCGACCCTATTTGGTCCGCGCGCTCTATGAGTGGATTGTGGACAACGATTGCACCCCGCACATGCTGGTCAACTCTGAATTTCCCAAGGTTGACGTGCCGCAGGGTTTTGCCAGCGACGGGCAGATTGTGCTGAACGTATCACCCAGTGCTGTGCGCCACTTGCACATGGACAACGAAGCGGTCAGCTTCGAAGGGCGTTTTGGCGGCGTGCCGCATACGCTGTTCGTGCCGATTGGCGCTATCCTCGGGATCTATGCCCGTGAGAATGGCCAAGGCATGGTGTTCGATCTGGAGTCGCCTTTCGAGGAGGACGAAGCGATCGAAGGTGAAGACGGCGACGATCTGCCTCCACCGGACGCCGAGCCTCCGCGTCCAAGCGGCCGGCCGAGCTTGAAAGTGGTGAAGTAAGCGGCTTTCACCCTCGGGTGAGCCTTAAAAATGCCTCGACCTGTGTCGGGGCATTTTTTTGCGCGCAGGATAGGGATGAAAGTCGTGACAGAACGGTGATCGTACAACCGCCATGGGCTATGATGCGGGCTCAAGTTCGCCGAGAAAGATGGTTCATCATGGAAAACGCCAATACCGCTCCTCGTCTTCCCCGCAAGCGTCGCAGCCTTGCCCAGGAATTGGTCACGGTGTTGTCCGAGCAAATCCGCGATGGCCAACTCAAGCGTGGCGATAAGTTGCCTACCGAGTCGGCGATCATGGACGCTCACGGGGTCAGCCGTACCGTGGTGCGTGAAGCCATCTCGCGCTTGCAGGCGGCGGGGCAGGTGGAAACCCGTCACGGTATCGGCACCTTTGTGTTGGACACGCCAAGCCCGAGCGGCTTCCGGATTGATCCGGCCACGGTAGTGACCTTGCGTGATGTGCTGGCGATTCTGGAGTTGCGTATCAGCCTGGAAGTGGAGTCCGCCGGTCTTGCTGCATTACGTCGCAGCGATGCGCAACTGGCGGCCATGCGTGCGGCACTCGACGCCCTGAATGAAAGCGCGGCCCACGCAGGCGATGCAGTGGCATCAGATTTTGCGTTCCACCTGGAAATTGCGTTGTCCACCGGCAACCGCTATTTCACCGACATCATGACCCACTTGGGCACCAGCATCATTCCGCGTACCCGCCTGAATTCGGCGCGCCTGGCCCATGATGACCAGCAGCACTACATGGGCCGCCTGAGCCGCGAACACGAAGAGATTTATGAGGCGATTGCCCGCCAGGATTCGGACGCGGCACGGGCGGCCATGCGTTTGCATCTGACCAACAGCCGTGAGCGGCTGCGCCATGCCCACGAAGAGGCAGAAGCGCAGCGCGGTTAAAGGTCACGGGGGTTTAGTGTGGGAGCTGGCTTGCCTGCGATGACGGAGTGTCAGTCAACCATTACTGGCTGATACACCGCTATCGCGGGCAAGCCCGCTCCCACATTTTGATCTCCTTGGCCTGGAGTTTTGCGTCTACTTAGCTGGCCGGCTGATTGGGCTTGTAGTCCTTGAGCAACAGGTAGGTGCTCCAACCCCACCAGTCATTGGTCCAGTGCTTGTCGTTCAGGTCATTCACGTCCTTGCGGCGCAGCACCTTGTCACCTTCCATCTTGAACAGCGGCGAGAAGTTGTTCGCCGGGTTCTGCGCGGCATTCAGGTCCGGCACATGCAGTGGCGCCTTGAAGACGGCTGGAGAGGGCGGGACACCGCTGATGAAGGTCTCGAAGATCTCATCGGCCGACGCCTGCACCGCACGTTTGACCATCGTCCGATTGTCCGCGTCGATGGCGTCGAAATAACGCTTGTCACCATAGGCATGCCATTGATCACCCATGGCATTGCGCACCTTGAGCCCGAACTTGCTGTCTTCATCGTGCATGAAGCGGCTGATCAGCGAGCCCAGTTCTCCTGGCGTGACCACCGCCGCCAATTGTTTACGCGGCACCCGCAGGTGGCCGGCGGAAAACAGGTCAGTCAAAAAGTGATTAGCGAAGCTGTTCATCGCATAGGCCAATTCCAGTGCCTGGTCGGTGCCGGTCTGATGGGCCACGACCGCCTGTTGCAGTGCCGCCGTGTGGCCAGCCAGGTAGGCGGACAATGCCCATTCGCCAAAGTGGTCAGCGTTGTCGGCTGCCAGTTTCAAGTAGCGACCCAGAGGGAGGAGTGCCGAAACGGCACTGCCGCCGCCGGTGATTCGGTTCCACTCCTCAGACAACGTATCGCCCAATGCGTCATAGGCTTCGTGGGGTTGTTTGCCGTCCTTGATCGCCTGGTTGACTGCGTTGATCTCCTTTTGCATCACCGCGAGGATCTTCTGTGCTTCTTCTCGGGAGGCCGGCAGCACGGCCAATGAGTTGAACGCCGCCGTGAAGCGTTGCACGCGATCCGCAGGGGAGGCGCCATCGCTGATCGGCTGGCCAGGAATGCCATAGAAGTCACCGCCCAGCGCGATCACTTGGCCGTAAGTCAAAGCCAGGCCATTGGGCAGGTGCAATTCGACTTGTCGCGCGGGAATCGCGGGAGCGTCCTTGGCGAATCGCAACAGGGTGTCATCGCCAATAGCGGTGTGTTCACCCCCTTCGAAGCGCAGGGTAGGTGGTTTCTTTTCCGGTGCTGCTAGTTCAAGACCTGACATGTTAGCTCCTTGCTATGTCGTAGGAATCTTCCTTAATAACTGTATGCATATACAGCTATTCGAAGCATAGAGGAATAATTTCCTACGTCAAGAAGGCATGTCTAAACATGAAGCTGTCGCAGCCGCCGATGAATTGCAGTTGACGAATCCTTTTATAGTTGTACGATGACGTACGACATCATCAAAACCAACAACAACCTTTCGACAGAAAGTCTTTGCCCAGGGTGTTCGAATAATGAATCCACAAGAACTGAAGTCCATCCTCTCCCACGGTCTGCTGTCTTTCCCCGTGACCGATTTCAATGCGCAGGGTGATTTTCACCAGGCGGGCTACATCAAGCGTCTGGAGTGGCTGGCCCCTTACGGCGCTACCGCATTGTTCGCCGCCGGCGGCACCGGTGAGTTTTTCTCCCTGGCCGCGAGTGAATATTCCCAAGTGGTGAAGACCGCTGTTGATACCTGCGCCACCAGCGTGCCAATCCTCGCCGGTGTCGGCGGTTCGACTCGCCAGGCTATCGAGTACGCCCAGGAAGCCGAACGCCTTGGCGCCAAGGGCTTGCTGCTGTTGCCGCACTACCTGACCGAAGCCAGCCAGGATGGTGTTGCTGCCCACGTGGAAGCGGTGTGCAAGTCGGTCAAGATCGGCGTGGTGGTCTACAACCGCAACGTCTGCCGCCTGACCGCGCCATTGCTGGAACGCCTGGCTGAGCGCTGCCCGAACCTGATCGGCTACAAGGACGGTCTGGGTGATATCGAGTTGATGGTGTCGATTCGTCGTCGTCTTGGCGACCGTTTCAGTTACCTCGGCGGCCTGCCGACTGCAGAGGTTTACGCTGCTGCCTACAAGGCCCTGGGGGTGCCGGTGTACTCCTCGGCGGTGTTCAACTTCATCCCGAAAACCGCGATGGACTTCTACCACGCGATTGCCAAGGACGATCACGCCACTGTCGGCAAGATCATCGACAACTTCTTCCTGCCTTACCTCGATATCCGTAACCGTAAAGCCGGTTATGCCGTAAGCATCGTCAAGGCTGGCGCAAAAATCGCCGGCTACGACGCAGGCCCGGTGCGCACGCCGCTCACCGATTTGCTGCCGGAAGAGTACGAAGCCCTGGCCGCGCTGATCGACAAGCAAGGTCCGCAGTAACTTATCAACAAGGCCGCTGAGCAATCAGCGGCCTTTTGCGTCAGGAGAAGATTTGTGTCCCAAGCCAAACGTTTTGAAAACTACATCAACGGCGAGTGGGTGGCCGGTTCCGACTACTGCACCAACATCAACCCGTCGGAGTTGTCCGATGTCATCGGCGAATACGCCAAGGCTGACGTAGCTCAAGTCAACGCGGCCATCGACGCGGCCCGTGCCGCCTTTCCGGCCTGGTCGACGTCCGGCATCCAGGCTCGCCACGACGCCCTCGACAAAGTCGGCAGCGAAATCCTCGCCCGCCGTGAAGAGCTCGGCACCCTGCTGGCTCGGGAAGAAGGCAAGACCCTGCCCGAAGCCATCGGCGAAGTGACGCGCGCCGGTAACATCTTCAAGTTTTTCGCCGGTGAATGCCTGCGCCTGTCCGGTGACTACGTGCCGTCGGTGCGCCCGGGCGTCAACGTTGAAGTCACCCGCGAAGCCCTCGGTGTGGTCGGCTTGATTACCCCGTGGAACTTCCCGATTGCGATTCCCGCCTGGAAAATCGCCCCAGCCCTGGCCTATGGCAACTGCGTGGTGATCAAGCCGGCTGAATTGGTTCCGGGTTGCGCCTGGGCCCTGGCCGAAATCATCTCCCGCGCCGGCTTCCCCGCCGGTGTGTTCAACCTGGTGATGGGCAGTGGCCGTGTGGTCGGCGATGTATTGGTCAACAGCCCGAAAGTCGACGGCATCAGCTTTACCGGTTCGGTCGGCGTAGGTCGTCAGATCGCCGTCAGCTGTGTGTCGCGCCAGGCCAAAGTGCAGTTGGAAATGGGTGGCAAAAACCCGCAGATCATCCTCGATGACGCCGACCTCAAGCAGGCCGTCGAGCTGTCGGTACAGAGCGCGTTCTACTCAACCGGCCAGCGCTGCACCGCCTCAAGCCGCTTGATTGTCACGGCGGGTATTCACGACCAGTTCGTCGCGGCCATGGCCGAGCGCATGAAGTCGATCAAAGTCGGCCACGCCCTGAAAAGCGGCACCGATATCGGCCCAGTGGTCTCCCAGGCCCAGCTGGATCAGGACTTGAAGTACATCGACATCGGCCAAAGCGAAGGGGCGCGGCTGGTCAGCGGTGGCGGCCTGGTGACCTGCGACACCGAGGGCTACTACCTGGCGCCGACGCTGTTTGCCGACAGCGAAGCCGCGATGCGGATCAGCCGTGAAGAGATCTTCGGCCCGGTGGCCAACGTGGTGCGCGTGGCGGATTACGAGGCGGCGCTGGCCATGGCCAATGACACCGAGTTCGGTTTGTCGGCGGGTATTGCCACCACGTCGCTGAAGTACGCCAACCACTTCAAGCGCCACTCCCAGGCCGGGATGGTGATGGTCAACCTGCCGACCGCCGGTGTGGACTATCACGTGCCGTTCGGTGGGCGTAAGGGCTCGTCCTATGGTTCGCGTGAGCAAGGTCGCTATGCGCAAGAGTTCTACACCGTGGTGAAAACCAGCTACATCGGTTCGTAACACGCAGCACCCGTGGGCAGCGGCTTGTGTGGGAGCTGGCTTGCCTGCGATGCAGACACCTCGGTGCGTAAATTAGACCGAGGTGATGCTATCGCAGGCACGCCAGCTCCCACATAAAGCGGGTCCCGCACACAAAAAATGATTACCCGCAAAAAAAAATAATTAGTGGGAGTACATCTTCATGCAAGCGACCAAGCCGACCCACGTCCGCTATTTGATCCTGCTCATGCTGTTTCTGGTGACCACGATCAACTACGCCGACCGGGCTACTATCGCCATCGCCGGCTCCAGCCTGCAAAAAGACCTCGGCATCGACGCGGTCACCCTCGGTTACATCTTCTCCGCATTCGGTTGGGCCTACGTGGCCGGGCAAATTCCCGGTGGCTGGCTGCTGGACCGGTTCGGCTCGAAAAAAGTCTATGCCCTGAGCATCTTCACCTGGTCGCTGTTCACCGTGCTGCAAGGCTATGTCGGTGAATTCGGGGTTTCCACCGCTATCGTGGCGCTGTTCATGCTGCGCTTTTTGGTGGGCCTGGCTGAGGCGCCCTCGTTTCCCGGAAAGGCCCGTATTGTTGCGGCATGGTTTCCTACCGCTGAGCGCGGCACGGCGTCGGCGATTTTCAACTCCGCGCAGTACTTCGCCACGGTGTTGTTTGCACCGCTGATGGGTTGGATCGTCTACACCTTTGGCTGGCAGCATGTGTTTATCGTCATGGGGGGGATCGGCGTGCTGTTCTCGCTGATCTGGCTGAAAGTTATCCACAGCCCGCGCCAGCACCCGATGATCAACGAGGCTGAGCTCAAGCACATCGCTGAAAATGGCGCGATGGTCGACATGGACCAGGACAAGACCAAAGGGCAGAAAACCGATGGGCCTAAGTGGGATTACATTCGCCAACTGCTGACCAACCGCATGATGCTCGGCGTGTACCTGGGCCAATACTGCATCAACGGCATTACCTACTTCTTCCTGACCTGGTTCCCGGTGTACCTGGTGCAGGATCGCGGCATGACCATTCTCAAGGCTGGTTTCATTGCGTCTTTGCCGGCGATCTGCGGGTTTATAGGTGGGGTGTTGGGCGGCGTGATTTCCGACTACCTGTTGCGCAAGGGCCATTCGCTGACGTTTGCGCGCAAGGCGCCGATCATCGGTGGGTTGCTGATCTCCAGCAGCATCGTGGCGTGCAACTATGTCGACATCGAATGGATGGTGGTGGGCTTCATGGCCCTGGCCTTCTTCGGTAAAGGCGTTGGCGCACTGGGTTGGGCGGTGGTGTCCGACACCTCGCCGAAACAAATCGCCGGCCTCAGTGGCGGCTTGTTCAATATGTTTGGCAACCTGGCGTCTATCAGTACGCCTATCGTGATCGGTTACATCATCAGCACCACCGGCTCGTTCAAGTGGGCATTGGTGTTCGTCGGCGCCAACGCGCTGGTGGCGGTGTTCAGTTACCTGGTAATTGTCGGCCCGATCAAGCGCGTGGTGCTCAAAGAGCCACCCAGCAAAGGGCCTGAGCTGACTAAATTTACCGAAGCGCACTCTTGAGGGGCGATGTAATGCAGTTGATTGAACATGCCGACTCGCCGCGCTCGATCCGTTTGCACGAGCGTGACAACGTGGTGATCGTGGTCAACGACCAAGGCGTACCGGCCGGGACCGAGTTTCCGGACGGCCTGGTGACCGTGGATTTCATCCCGCAGAGCCACAAGGTGACCCTGGAAGACATCCCCGAAGGCGGTCAGATTATTCGCTATGGCCAGACCATCGGTTACGCCCTGGCGCCGATTCCGCGTGGCAGTTGGGTGCAGGAAGACCAACTGCGCATGCCCACCGCGCCACCGCTGGACAGCTTGCCGCTGTCCACCGAAGTGCCCGACACCCAGGCGCCATTGGAAGGCTTCACCTTCGAGGGTTATCGCAATGCCGACGGCACCGTGGGCACGCGCAATATCCTCGGTATTACCACCACGGTGCAGTGCGTCACCGGCGTGCTGGACCATGCGGTCAAGCGCATCAAGGATGAGTTGCTGCCCAAGTACCCTCACGTCGATGACGTGGTGGCGCTGACCCACAGTTACGGCTGCGGCGTGGCGATCACCGCGACGGATGCCTACATCCCGATCCGCACCGTGCGCAATCTGGCGCGCAACCCGAACCTGGGTGGCGAAGCGCTGGTGATCAGCCTGGGATGCGAGAAATTGCAGGCCGGGCAGGTGATGCACGACAACGACAGCTCCGTCGACCTGAGCGAGCCATGGCTGTATCGGCTGCAGGATTCCAGCCACGGTTTTACCGAGATGATCGAGCAGATCATGGCGCTGGCCGAGGTCCGTTTGAAAAAACTCGACCAGCGCCGCCGTGAAACCGTGCCGGCGTCGGAACTGATCCTGGGCATGCAATGTGGCGGCAGCGATGCATTTTCCGGCATCACTGCCAACCCGGCGCTGGGCTATGCCTCGGACTTGCTGCTGCGGGCCGGGGCGACGGTGATGTTTTCCGAAGTGACTGAGGTCCGCGATGCCATCTATCTGCTGACTTCTCGGGCGCAGACCAAGGAAATTGCCGAAGAGCTGGTCAGGGAAATGGACTGGTACGACCGTTACCTGGCCAAAGGCGAGGCCGATCGCAGTGCCAACACCACACCGGGCAACAAAAAGGGCGGGTTGTCGAATATTGTCGAGAAGTCCCTTGGCTCCATCGTCAAATCCGGCAGCAGCGCGATCAATGGCGTGCTCGGCCCGGGCGAGCGCGTCAAGAGCAAAGGCCTGATCTTCTGCGCGACGCCGGCCAGCGACTTTGTGTGCGGCACTTTGCAACTGGCGGCCGGGATGAACCTGCATGTGTTCACCACCGGGCGTGGCACGCCTTATGGGCTGGCGATGGCGCCGGTGGTGAAGGTCTCGACGCGTACGGAATTGGCTCAGCGCTGGCCGGACCTGATCGATATTGACGCCGGGCGCATTGCTACCGGGCGTGCGACGATCGAGGAGTTGGGGTGGGAGTTGTTCCACTTCTACCTGGACGTGGCCAGCGGCAAGAAGCAGACGTGGGCGGAGCGGCACAAGCTGCATAACGACATTACGCTGTTCAACCCGGCGCCCATTACCTGAGACCGCGTCGAACCCTGTGGGAGCTGGCTTGCCTGCGATGGGGATGTATCAGTAACGGATGTATCGACTGACACTCTGCCATCGCAGGCAAGCCAGCTCCCACATTTGATGGGGCTTACCCAGACGAGCCGGGCCGCATGGCTTATCATTAGCCCCCTGATAACGCTCACCAAGGTTCTCCCCGGCATGCTGGCTATCTTCCTCACCACCCTCACCATCACCGCGCCGGTGTTTGCCATGCTGTTCCTCGGTGTGCTGCTCAAGCGCATCCACTGGATCAACGACAACTTTATCCACACAGCCTCGTCCCTGGTATTCAACGTCACCATGCCGGCGCTGTTGTTCCTGGGCATCCTGCATGCCGACCTGCACTCGGCGCTCAAGCCGGGGTTGCTGATCTACTTTGCCGTCGCCACGCTGCTGAGCTTTGCCCTGGCCTGGGGTTGGGCGATCTTTCGTTGCCCGCGTGAAGACCGTGGCATCTACACCCAAGGCGCGTTTCGTGGCAATAACGGCGTGATCGGCCTGGCGCTGGCGGCCAGCATGTACGGCGACTACGGCATTTCCCTCGGCGCGATCCTCGCGGCGCTGGTGATCCTGTTCTACAACACGCTGTCGACCATCGTGCTGGCGGTGTACAGCCCGGTGATCAAGTCCGACCCCTGGAGCATCTTCAAAAGTGTGATAGCCAACCCGCTGATCATCAGCGTGATTGCGGCCGCGCCGTTCGCTATTTTCAATCTCGGCCTGCCTGCCTGGCTGGAGTCGTCCGGCCAGTATCTGGCGGACATGACCTTGCCGCTGGCACTGATCTGCATCGGCGGCACCTTGTCACTGGCGGCCTTGCGCAAAAGCGGGAGCATGGCCTTGAGTGCCAGCCTGGTGAAGATGATCGGCTTGCCGCTGGCGGCGACACTTGGCGCCTGGCTGCTGGGCTTTCGGGGGCCGGAACTGGGGATTCTGTTTCTGTATTTCGGCGCGCCGACTGCGGCGGCGAGTTTCGTCATGGCCAGGGCGGCGGAGGGTAATCATGAACTGGCGGCGGCGATTATCGTGATCACCACGTTGATGGCGGCGGTGACCACCAATATCGGGATCTTCGTGTTGCAGGCGGGGGGCTGGATCTGAATTTTTCGGTGTGGTTGAGGGCCAATAGCAGGCAAGCCAGCTCCCACATTTGAATGTATTCACAGTTCAAACTTTGGGAGCTGGCCTGCCTGCGATGACTATCTGACAGTCACTGCTTATCTGCCTGATACGCCTCAATCACTTCCTGCGCCGCCCGAAACGCGTCAATCGCCGCTGGCACACCCGCATACACCGCGCAATGCAGCAGCGCCTCGCGAATCTCTTCCACGGTACAGCCATTGTTCAACGCGCCACGTACGTGGCCCTTGAGTTCCTGCGGGCATTTGAGCGCCGTGAGGGCGGCGAGGGTGATCAGGCTGCGGGTCTTCAATGGCAGACCTTCGCGGTTCCACACGCTGCCCCAGGCATGTTCGTTGACGAAATCCTGCAGCGGCTGGGTGAACTCGGTGGCATTGCCCAGGGCGCGATCGACGAACACATCGCCCATCACCTGGCGACGCACTTCAACCCCGGGCTTTTTCTGATCGGTCATTGCGATTCCCTCTTGCGTTGGCGGCGCCAGGCTCGCAGCGTGCTGAATATCAGAAAAGCCACCAGCGCCGGCAGGATGTAATACAGCATCAAGTGTTCAAGTTTGTTGGCCAGGGGCGTGCCGAACGTGAACGACACTACGTGCAGCCCATACACCAGGTACAGACCCAGAAACACCAGGCCTTCGGCGCGAGTGACCCGGTAGCCGGTGTAGAACACCGGCAGGCACAGCACCACCACGCCGAGCATCACCGGCAGGTCGAAGTCCAGGGCGTTGGGCGACACCGACAGCGGAGAGGGCGCCACCAGGGCCGTAAACCCCAGCACGCCCAGCAGATTGAACAGGCTGCTGCCGATCACATTGCCCACGGCAATCTCGCGTTGGCCGCGCAGGGCGGCAATCAGCGAGGTGGCCAGGCACGGCAGCGAGGTGCCGACACCGATGAGCGTCAGGCCGATGATGCGCTCCGAGAGGCCCAAGTCGCTCGCCACATCCACCGCCGCGCCCAGCAGCAAATGCCCGGCCAGCACCAGGATCAACAGCCCGCCCAGCATCAGCAATACGCTGCTCAGCCATGGCGCCCTGGCGACGGTGTCCAATGTGCGAGGCCGGCGGGAATGGCGGGTCTGGTAATGCAATACACCGAGGTAGGCCATCAGGGCCGCGAGCAGTAACAGGCCGTCAGCCGGCGTCAGTTCTTCATTGGCCGACAGGGTAAACACCAGCAGGGCGGCGAAAATCATCACCGGAATGTCCAGGCGCACCAGTTGCCGCGACACCCGCAGGGGGATGATCAGCGCGGACAGGCCCAAGGTGACGAGGATGTTGAAGATGCTGCTGCCGATCACGCTGCCCACGGCAATGTCTGTATTGCCGGCCAGGGTGGCTTGCAAACTGACGGTCATCTGCGGCGCACTGCTGCCGAAGGCGACGATGCTCAAACCGATGATCAGCGGCCGCACCTTGAGGCTGGCCGCCAGGCGCACGGCGGCCCGCACCAGGATTTCGGCGCCGATAATCAGCAACACCAGGCCACTGATCAATTCGAGCAGGCTGAAGGGGGAGAGGGCGGTTAGTCCGAAGATGGCCAGGGCTCCTGTCAGTTGTTCAGCGCTTGCACGCGAACCCGTGCGGTTCCGCTGCCCAGCATACCGAGCTGTTCGGCAGCCTTGCGTGAAACATCAATCAGGCGGCCACGGGTGTGCGGGCCGCGATCATTGATGCGCAGGATCACGGATTTGTTGTTGTCGAGATTAGTCACCTTGACCCGGGTGCCGAAAGGCAGGCGCCGATGAGCGGCGGTCAGGGCGTTCTGGCTGAAGGGTTCACCGCTGGCGGTTCTATTGCCATGGTGCTTGGCGCCGTAATACGAGGCGGTGCCGGCTTCGTCGTAGCCGTTGGGGTCGATGAGGCCGCTGGCGCAACCGGCCAGCAGAGAGAACAGGGCCAGTAGGCCGAGTAGACGCTTCACGTTAAGTAAGTCCCCATTGTAAATGTGGGAGCTGGCTTGCCTGCGATACAGGCACCTCGGTGTCGCAGTTGCACCGAGGCGCTGCTATCGCAGGCAAGCCAGCTCCCACATGGGGTCCGAGTTGGGCATGAAATCCCGCCCGGACCATTTCACCGCGAATCAGCCTTCGAGCTTGCTTTTCAGCAGTTCGTTCACCTGTTGCGGGTTGGCCTTGCCTTTGGAGGCTTTCATCGCCTGACCGACAAAGAAGCCGAACATCTTGCCGCGCTTGGCTTCGTCTGCGGCGCGGTATTGCTCGACCTGTTCGGCGTTGGCCGCCAGCATTTCATCGAGTACGGCCGAGATCGCGCCGCTGTCGGTGACTTGCTTCAGGCCACGCTTGTCGATGATTTCGTCCGCATTGCCTTCGGCTGCCGCCATCGCTTCAAACACGGTCTTGGCGATTTTGCCGGAGATGGTGTTGTCCTTGATGCGCAGCAGCATGCCGCCCAGTTGTTCGGCGGTAACCGGTGCTTCGTCGATTTCCAGGCCCTGCTTGTTCAACAGGCTGCCCAGCTCAACCATTACCCAGTTGGCCGCCAGTTTGGCGTCGCCGGCAATGCTCACGACTTTTTCGAAGTAGTTGGCTTGCTCACGGCTGGACGCCAATACGCTGGCATCGTAGACCGACAGGCCGAATTGCGCCTGAAAGCGCTCGCGTTTTTGCTGCGGCAATTCCGGCAGGGTGGCACGGATGTCATTGAGGAACGAATCCTCAAGAACCACCGGCAACAGGTCCGGGTCGGGGAAGTAACGGTAGTCGTTGGCTTCCTCTTTGCTGCGCATGGCGCGGGTTTCATCTTTGTTCGGATCGTACAGGCGGGTTTGCTGGATCACCTTGCCGCCGTCTTCGATCAGTTCGATCTGGCGACGCACTTCGCTGTTGATCGCCTTCTCGATAAAACGGAACGAGTTGACGTTCTTGATCTCGCAGCGGGTGCCGAACTCGACCTGGCCCTTTGGACGGATCGACACGTTACAGTCGCAACGCAGCGAGCCTTCGGCCATGTTGCCGTCGCAGATGCCCAGGTAGCGCACCAGCGCGTGGATCGTCTTGACGTAAGCCACGGCTTCCTTGGCGCTGCGCATGTCCGGCTCGGAGACGATTTCCAGTAACGGCGTGCCGGCACGGTTCAGGTCGATGCCGGTAGCGCCCGGGAATTCTTCATGCAGGCTCTTGCCGGCATCTTCTTCCAGGTGCGCGCGGGTGACGCCAACACGCTTGATGGTGCCGTCTTCCAGCGGGATGTCCAGGTAGCCTTTGCCGACGATCGGCAATTCCATCTGGCTGATCTGGTAGCCCTTGGGCAGGTCCGGGTAGAAGTAGTTCTTGCGCGCGAACACGTTGTGCTGGCCGATCTCGGCGTCAATCGCCAGGCCGAACATCACCGCCATGCGCACCGCTTCCTGGTTCAACACCGGCAGTACGCCGGGCATGCCCAGGTCGACCAGGCTGGCCTGGGTGTTGGGCTCTGCGCCGAACGTGGTGGCGCTACCGGAGAAAATCTTCGATTGGGTGGCGAGCTGGGTATGAATCTCCAGCCCGATCACAACTTCCCATTGCATAGTGTTCTCCTCAGAAGCCGGTAGGGGTGCGAGTGTGCCAGTCGGTGTTCAACTGGTACTGGTGCGCCACATTGAGCAGGCGGCCTTCCTGGAAATACGGGGCGAGCAATTGCACGCCGACCGGCAGGCCATCGACGAAACCGGCTGGCATGGACAAGCCCGGCAAGCCCGCGAGGTTGGCGGTGATGGTGTACAGGTCTTCCAGGTACTCGGCGATCGGGTCGCCGGTCTTGGCGCCAATCTTCCAGGCCGGGTTCGGCGTGGTTGGGCCGAGGATCACATCGACTTCTTCAAAAGCAGCCATGAAGTCGTTCTTGATCAGGCGACGGATTTTTTGCGCCTTGAGGTAGTACGCGTCGTAGTAGCCGGCCGACAGTGCGTAGGCACCGACCATAATGCGGCGTTGTACTTCGGCACCGAAGCCTTCGCCCCGGGAGCGTTTGTACAGGTCGGTCAGGTCTTTCGGGTTTTCACAGCGGTAGCCGAAACGTACGCCGTCGAAACGCGACAGGTTGGAGGAGGCTTCTGCCGGCGCGATCACGTAGTACGCAGGAATCGCGTGCTGGTTGTTCGGCAGGCTGACTTCCTTGATCACGGCGCCGAGCTTTTCCAGCTCTTTGACACTGTTGTGCACCAGTTCGGCGATGCGCGGGTCGAGGCCGGCGCTGAAATACTCTTTCGGCACGCCGATACGCAGGCCTTTGATCGACGTATTCAGGCTGGCGCTGTAGTCCGGCACTGGCTCATCGATGCTGGTGGAGTCCTGTTTATCGAACCCGGCCATACCTTGTAACAATATTGCGCAGTCTTCGGCAGTGCGTGCCAACGGGCCGCCCTGATCCAGGCTGGAGGCGTAGGCGATCATGCCCCAACGGGAAACACGACCGTAGGTCGGCTTCAGGCCGGTGAGGTTGGTGAACGCGGCAGGCTGACGGATCGAGCCGCCGGTGTCGGTTGCCGTGGCGGCCGGCAGGAAGCGCGCGGCAACGGCGGCAGCCGAACCACCCGACGAACCGCCGGGCACGTGTTCCAGGTTCCACGGGTTTTTCACCGCGCCGTAGTAGCTCGACTCGTTGGCCGAACCCATGGCGAATTCGTCCATGTTGGTCTTGCCCAGGGTCACGGCCCCGGCGGTAGCCAGCTTGGACACCACGGTGGCGTCGTAGGGCGCCTTGAAGTTGTCGAGCATCTTCGAGCCGCAGCTGGTGCGAATGCCCTGGGTGCAGAACAGGTCTTTGTGGGCGATCGGTGCGCCCAGCAGTGCGCCGTTTTCACCGTTGGCGCGACGCACGTCGGCGGCCTTGGCCTGGCTCAGGGCCAGCTCTTCGGTGAGGCTGATGAAGCTGTTGACCTTGGGGTCGAGCTCGGCGATACGCGCAAGCAGGGTCTTGGTCAGCTCTTCGGAAGAAAACTTTTTGTCGGCGAGACCGCGGGCGATCTCGGCCAGAGTCATGTGATGCATTGCAGGCTCTTTCCCTTTAGTCGATGACTTTCGGAACCAGGTACAGGCCGTTTTCGACCGCTGGCGCGATGGACTGGTAGGCCTCGCGATTATTTCGCTCGGTCACAACGTCTGCACGCAGGCGCTGGCTGGCTTCCAGTGGGTGAGCCAGGGGCTCGATGCCGTCGGTATTGACGGCCTGCATTTGGTCAGCCAGCCCGAGAATGCTGTTCAAGGCTGCGGTGGTCTGTGGAAGATCGGCTTCATTCAGGCCAAGCGAGGCCAGATGAGCGATTTTTTCCACGTCGGAGCGTTCAAGCGCCATGGGATTCTCCAGTGGAAAACAGAACGGAGGGCGTCCGTGTGTTAGATTGTCGGAACACTACCGCATTTCTACGGTCATAAGGCCGCGATTGTGGGGGTTGGTGCACAGAAAGTCGGCCAATTTAGCACATTGGCGCCTTGCCCAAAATCCCTGTCGTTGTTAGAGTTTGCCGCACTTTTTTACCCACGCGTTGCCTAGGGTCCTTTCCCCATGTTCAAGAAACTGCGTGGCATGTTTTCCAGCGATCTTTCCATTGACCTGGGCACTGCCAACACCCTTATTTACGTGCGCGAGCGCGGTATCGTTCTGAATGAGCCATCGGTTGTGGCCATTCGGACCCATGGTAATCAGAAAAGTGTCGTTGCCGTTGGCACCGAGGCCAAGCGCATGCTCGGCCGAACACCAGGCAACATCGCTGCCATTCGTCCGATGAAAGACGGCGTGATCGCCGACTTCAGCGTCTGCGAGAAGATGCTGCAGTACTTCATCAATAAAGTTCACGAAAACAGTTTTCTGCAGCCCAGCCCTCGTGTGCTGATCTGCGTTCCATGCAAGTCCACCCAGGTGGAGCGTCGTGCCATCCGTGAATCGGCCCTTGGTGCCGGTGCTCGCGAAGTGTTCCTGATCGAAGAACCCATGGCTGCCGCTATCGGCGCTGGTTTGCCGGTTGAGGAAGCGCGCGGTTCGATGGTGGTCGATATCGGTGGTGGTACCACTGAAATCGCCCTGATTTCCCTGAACGGTGTGGTGTATGCCGAATCCGTCCGTGTAGGCGGCGACCGCTTCGACGAAGCGATCATCACTTATGTGCGTCGTAACTACGGCAGCCTGATCGGTGAATCCACTGCTGAGCGCATCAAGCAGGAAATCGGCACCGCTTACCCGGGCGGCGAAGTTCGCGAAGTCGATGTTCGCGGTCGCAACCTGGCCGAAGGCGTTCCACGTGCCTTCACCCTGAATTCCAACGAAGTGCTGGAAGCTCTGCAAGAGTCCCTGGCCACTATCGTTCAGGCTGTGAAGAGCGCCCTGGAGCAATCGCCGCCGGAACTGGCTTCCGACATCGCCGAGCGTGGCCTGGTGCTGACTGGTGGTGGTGCCTTGTTGCGCGACCTCGACAAGCTGCTGGCACAGGAAACCGGCCTGCCGGTGATCGTTGCCGAAGACCCGCTGACCTGCGTCGCCCGTGGCGGTGGCCGTGCACTGGAAATGATGGATAAACACACCATGGACCTGCTCTCCAGCGAATAAGATTGCTTGGTTAGTTCATGCTTCGCCCGCAGGCAGCACTTTGCAGTGCTGCCTGTTGGCGTTTATCTTCTTCAATCTGCATCCAGGCCGGTTTGATGCCGTATGAATAAAGAGAACATTTGCCTGGGAGGAGCGGCTTATTAAACCGCTTTTCGCCAAAGGCCCCTCATTGGGCGTGCGCTTATTGGTGCTGGTCGTGCTTTCGGTCGCGCTGATGGTGGTCGATGCCCGCTTTGCACTGCTCAAGCCCGTGCGTAGCCAGATGTCGCTGGTGTTGATGCAGACTTACTGGATCACCGACCTGCCGCAACGTCTCTACCAGGGCGTGGCCAGCCAATTCGGCAGCCGCACCGAGCTGGTCGCCGAGAACGAAAAACTCAAGACTGAAAACCTGCTGTTGCAGGGGCGCATGCAAAAGCTGGCGGCCCTCACCGAGCAGAACGTTCGGCTGCGCGAGTTGCTCAATTCTTCCGCGCTGGTCAACGAAAAGGTCGAGGTGGCCGAGTTGATCGGCATGGACCCCAATCCGTTTACCCATCGCATCATCATCAACAAGGGTGAACGCGACGGTGTGGTCCTCGGTCAGCCGGTGCTCGACGCCCGTGGCCTGATGGGCCAGGTGGTTGAGCTGATGCCTTACACCTCACGGGTGTTGCTGCTCACGGACACAACCCACAGCATTCCAGTGCAGGTCAACCGTAACGGCTTGCGTGCGATTGCCAGCGGTACAGGCAACCCGGAGCGTCTTGAGTTGCGTCATGTGGCGGACACTGCCGACATCAAGGAAGGCGACCTGCTGGTCAGCTCCGGCCTGGGTCAGCGTTTCCCGGCGGGTTACCCGGTCGCGACGGTCAAGGAAGTGATCCACGATTCCGGCCAGCCGTTTGCGATCGTCCGCGCCGTACCGACTGCCGCCCTGAACCGCAGCCGCTACCTGCTGCTGGTATTCAGCGACAACCGTACCCCGGAAGAGCGCGCCAACGACGCCGCCCAGGCCCAGGAGGCGGAAGACAAACAGAACGGTACTGCGCCGGTCATTCCTGCCACGGTGCCGAAACCGGCGTTCGTGGGGCCGCCTGCGCCCGCAGCAACCCCGGCAGCCCCCGTGGCGACGCCGGTCAAGCCAGCGGCTCACAGCGCGCGCGCGGCCAAGCCGGTTGCAACCAAACCACCTGTGTCGGCGCCCGCCGCCACAACCCCGGCGGCTAAACCGCCTGCGGCTGCGACCCCGGCAACCCGGTCACCGGCCGCCGCCCCGGCAACCACGCGGCAGAGGGAGGAATAATGGCCGGTACTCATTCGCGTAATGGCTGGATCGTCTGGCTGACCTTCGCCATCGGCTTGCTGCTAAGCGTTTCGCCGCTGCCGCAATTCATGGAAATCCTGCGACCGCTCTGGCTCGCGTTGTTGCTTGCCTTCTGGTCGCTGACCTTGCCGCATAAAGTCGGGATGGTCACGGCGATGTGCCTGGGCTTGGCGGAAGACGTGCTCTATGGCACCTTGCTGGGCCAGAACGCGTTGATCCTCACCTTGATTACGTTCCTGGTGCTGTCACTGCAACAGCGCCTGCGGATGTTCCCGATGTGGCAGCAGTGCCTGGTGATCCTGGTGATCTTCGGCCTGGCGCAGTTGGTGCAACTGTGGCTCAGCGCCTTGACCGGTAACCGTCAGCCAACCTTGGCGTTGGTCTTGCCTGCCCTGGTCAGCGCACTGCTGTGGCCTTGGGTCAGTTTCGGTCTGCGTGGGTTACGTCGTCGCTATAAAATCAATTGAATGGATTGCGAGGCTCTGCCTGGTTATCGAACCCTACAGGGAGAGTCTGGAATGAATTCGCTTTATCTGGCCTCGGGCTCCCCAAGGCGGCGTGAACTGCTGACCCAGATCGGTGTGCCATTTACCGTGGTCAGCGCCGCTATTGACGAAACTCCTCTTACAAACGAATCCGCCGTTGCCTACGTCGAGCGCCTTGCTCGGGGTAAGGCGTCGGCGGGGTTTTCTGCGCTTGAACAAACCTCCGGCGTCTGTGTACTGGGCGCCGACACGGCCGTAATCGTTGATGGTCAGATTTTGGGCAAGCCCGTGGACCAGGCTGATGCCCTGGCGATGTTGCTGGCTCTTTCCGATCGAGAACATGAAGTGCTCACTGCCATCGCCGTCACCGACGGCCAGCGCTGCGATACTCGGTGTGTAAGCAGCCGCGTACGGTTTCGTGGGATTTCTGTCGAGGAGGCTACAACCTACTGGCACAGTGGTGAGCCACAGGACAAAGCTGGCGGCTATGCTATCCAAGGGCTTGGGTCTGTGTTTGTTGCCGGACTCAATGGCAGCTATTCCGCTGTGGTTGGCCTGCCGGTGTGCGAAACCGCGCAACTGCTTGGCCAATTCGGCATACCCTGTTGGCAAAACCTTACCGCGCGCTGAACGCCTTACTTGCGCGCCAAGCCTTAAGCGATCGGTCACTATTGTGAAAACGCCTGAACGAGACCCAGCCATGAGTGAAGAGATTCTGATCAATATCACGCCGATGGAATCGCGCGTGGCGGTGGTAGAAAACGGTGTTCTGCAAGAAGTGCACGTCGAGCGCACCCAGAAGCGCGGGATCGTTGGCAACATCTATAAAGGCAAGGTTGTGCGCGTACTGCCAGGGATGCAGGCCGCGTTCGTTGACATCGGCCTGGACCGTGCCGCGTTTATCCACGCTTCGGAAATCTCCCTGCGCGAAGGCCCTGCGGTCGAGAGCATCAGCGCATTGGTGCATGAAGGGCAGAGCCTGGTGGTGCAAGTCACCAAGGACCCTATCGGTTCCAAAGGCGCTCGCTTGACGACGCAACTGTCAATTCCGTCGCGTTATCTGGTGTACATGCCGCGGACTGCCCACGTCGGCATTTCCTTGAAAATCGAAGACGAAGCCGAGCGTGAACGCCTGAAAAAGGTGGTCAGCGACTGCGTGGCCGCTGAGGGCATCAAGGAAGCCGGCGGTTTTATCTTGCGCACCGCCGCAGAAGGCGCCGGCGCCGATGAAATCCTGATGGACATTCGCTACCTGCGGCGCTTGTGGGACCAGATCGGTGCACAGATCAAAACCATTGGTGCTCCGAGCGTCATCTATGAAGACCTGGGCCTGGCCCTGCGCACGCTGCGTGACCTGGTCAGCCCGAAGATTGAGAAAATCCGCATCGACTCGCGGGAAACCTTCCAGCGCACCACGCAGTTTGTTGCCGAACTGATGCCGGAAATTGCCGACCGCCTGGAGCACTATCCAGGTGAGCGGCCGATCTTCGACCTGTATGGCGTTGAAGACGAAATCCAGAAAGCCCTGGAACGCAAAGTGCCACTCAAGTCCGGCGGCTACCTGGTGGTGGACCCGGCGGAAGCCATGACCACCATCGACGTCAACACCGGTGCATTTGTTGGCCATCGCAACCTCGAAGAAACCATTTTCAAGACCAACCTCGAAGCAGCCACCGCTATCGCGCGTCAGATGCGCCTGCGCAACCTGGGCGGCATCATCATCATCGACTTCATCGACATGGAAGACGAAGAACACCAGCGCCAGGTGCTGCGCACGCTCGAGAAGCAGCTTGAGCGCGATCACGCCAAGACCAATATCATCGGTATTACCGAGTTGGGCCTGGTGCAGATGACCCGCAAACGCACCCGCGAAAGCCTTGAGCAAGTGCTGTGCGAACCTTGCAGCAGTTGTCAGGGGCGCGGCAAGTTGAAGACCCCGGAAACTGTTTGCTACGAGATTTTCCGGGAAATCTTACGGGAGGCGCGTGCTTACCAGGCCGAAGGTTATAGAGTGCTCGCCAACCAGAAAGTGGTCGATCGATTGCTGGATGAGGAGTCGGGCAACGTTGCTGAACTGGAGGGGTTTATCGGGCGCACGATTCGCTTCCAGGTCGAAACCATGTATTCCCAGGAACAATACGACGTGGTGCTGCTCTGATCCCCAATCGCTTTCTTTCTTCGAGACCGGCAGACCTTGATCTTCCGTCCGCTAATTGCCTTGAGGGTCGCCTGACATGGAGCGTCTGAAACGCTTTTTTGCCGCTTTGACCCGTTGGAGCCTGGGCGTGTGCGCCTTACTGCTGGTGTTGGCGGCGGTGTACGTGAGCCTGGGTCGTGAGTTGGTCCCGCTGGTGGCCGAATATCGCGCCGAAATCCAAGCCAAGGCCCAGGCTGCGGTGGATGTGCCCCTGCAAATCGGCAGCCTGGAAGGGCGCTGGAGCGGCTTTGCGCCAGTATTGCTGGCCCACGACGTGATGGTCGGCGAAGGCAACAGCGCCTTGCGCCTGGATCAGGTCGAAGTGGTGCCGGATATCTGGGCCAGCCTCATGGCCCGTGAAGTGCGTATTGCTCACCTGGAAGTCAGCGGGTTGCAGTTGAGCGTCAAGGAAGACAAGGACGGCCACTGGGCACTGCAAGGTCTGCCGGTGCAGGACGACCAGCCGTTGGACCCGGAGCAGTTGCTGACACGCATGCAGATCGTCGAGCGCGTGTCGTTGCTGGATAGCCAAGTCACCTTGCAACCGTTCGGCGAGGCGCCGCTGACCCTGACCTACGTGGGCCTGAGCCTGCACACCGGTGATTCGCGCCAACGCCTGGACGCACGCTTGACCCTGCCCGACGGCCAGCCGCTTGCCTTGAGCCTGCGTAGCCGAATTCGCGCAAGCCAATGGAAGGAAGGCGAAGTCGAGGCCTACCTCAGCCTGCCTCAAAGCGACTGGGCCAAATGGATTCCCGCAGAGCTGACCCAGCAATGGAAGCTCACGCAATTGAAGGCGGGCGGGGAGTTCTGGCTGACGTGGGCCAAGGGCAACGTGCAAAGCGCCGTGGTGCACCTCAACTCACCCCAGGTGAAGGGCAGCTACGCGGACCGTAAGCCGGTACATATCGAAAACCTCGCCCTTACCGCTTACCTGCAGCGCAGTGATAGCGGCCTGAAGGTGCTGTTCGATTCGCTGGCGATGAACATCGGCGAGACCCGTTGGGAGTCGCAGCTGCAATTGCAGCAAAGCCTGGCCACCGATAAAGAACAGGAAACCTGGAAGCTTCAGGCCGATCGTTTGGACCTGACCCCGATTACCCCGCTGCTGAATGCCCTTGCGCCGTTGCCGGAAGGGTTTGCCAAAGCGGTCGAACACCTGAAAGCCACGGGCCTGCTGCGCAATGTGCTGGTGGATTTCCGCCCGCAGGACACGACCGATCAGAAAGTCAGCTTCGCCGCCAACCTTGAGCGCATCGGCTTTGATGCGTACTTCGGCGCGCCGGCCGCGCGTAATGTTTCCGGCAGCATCAGCGGCAACCTTGGCCATGGCGAGTTGCGCATGGACAGCAAGGATTTTTCCTTGCACTTGTACCCGATCTTCGCCAAGCCCTGGCAGTACATGCAGGCCAACGCGCGCCTGACATGGACGCTGGATAAGGAAGGCTTCACCCTGATCGCCCCGTATATCAAGGTGCTGGGCGAAGAGGGCAAGGTCGCCGCAGACTTTTTGATTCGCCTGCATTTCGACCATGCCCAAGAAGACTATATGGACCTGCGGGTCGGCATGGTCGATGGCGATGGGCGTTTCACACCCAAATATCTGCCGGCGGTATTGAGCCCTTCACTGGATGAATGGTTGCGCACGGCGATTCTCAAAGGTGCGGTGGACCAAGGTTTCTTCCAGTACCAGGGGTCGTTGAACCACGACGCGTTGCCCGCTGCGCGCAATATCAGCCTGTTCTTCAAGGTGCATGACGCCGAACTGGCGTTCCAGCCGGGTTGGCCCCATGTGAGCAAGGTTAATGGCGAAGTGTTTGTCGAGGAGAGCGGTGTGCGCATCCTGGCCAGCAAGGGCCAATTGCTCGACACCAAGGTCAAGGACGTCTATGTCAACATCCCTCACGCGCCGGCCGGCAAGGACAGCCATCTGCTGATCACCGGCGGGTTTGCGGGTGGTTTGGGCGATGGCCTGAAAATCCTTCAGGACGCGCCGATAGGCACTGGCTCGACTTTCGCCGGTTGGAAAGGCGAAGGTGACCTGCAAGGCAAGCTGGATCTGGACATTCCTTTGGCCAAGGGCACGGAGCCCAATATTGTCGTGGACTTCCAGACTGACAAGGCTCGCCTGCAATTGGCGGAGCCGACCCTGGATCTGACCCAGCTCAAGGGCGATTTCCGCTTCGACAGCGCCAAAGGCCTGAGCGGCCAGAACATCTCGGCCAAGGCGTTCGATCGCCCCATCACAGCGCAGATCCTTGCCGATGGCAAGCCGGGCAGTATCAGTACGCGGGTCACTGCCAAGGGCCAGGTCACGGTCAAGCGGCTGACGGATTGGTTGAAAATCAGCCAACCGTTGCCGGTGTCCGGCGATATTCCTTACCAATTGCAACTGACCCTGGACGGCGCGGACAGCCAACTGATGGTCAGCTCCAATATGAAAGGCGTAGCGGTGGACCTGCCGGCGCCTTTCGGTATGCCCGCCAGCCAGGGCCGCGACAGCGTATTCCGCATGACCTTGCAGGGTGCCGAGCGGCGTTACTGGTTCAGTTACGGCGAGCTGGCGAGTTTTACCTTTGCTGCGCCGGCGGATAAATTCAATGACGGTCGCGGGGAGCTGTTCCTCGGCAATGGTGACGCCGTGCTGCCTGCCGCCAAAGGCTTGCGTATTCGCGGTGTGCTTTCTGAACTGGACATCGACCCGTGGAAAAAACTGGTCGACCGCTACGCGGGTAATGACCCCGGCGGGAGTGCCAAGCAGCTGCTCAGTGGTGCGGACTTCAAGGTGGGCAAGCTGACCGGCTTTGGTACTCAGTTTGACCAGGTCAACTTGCAGCTTGACCGTAAGCCGGCAGCCTGGGGCTTGCAGCTGGACAGTCAGCAGGCCAAAGGCGCGGTAAATTTGCCGGACGCCAAGGGCGCACCCATTGCGATCAACCTGCAGTATGTGAAATTGCCGGCCGTAGACCCTACCGTTCAGGCGGACGAAAATGCGCCGGATCCGTTGGCGGATATCGACCCCAAAGACATCCCGGCACTGGATATCGCTATCAACCAACTGTTCCAGGGGCCTGACTTGGTGGGCGCCTGGTCGCTGAAGATTCGACCGACCGCCAAAGGCCTGGCCTTCAACAACCTGGACTTGGGCCTCAAGGGGATGCAGCTCAAAGGCGCCGGTGGCTGGGAAGGTGCACCCGGTGCCAGCAGCAGTTGGTACAAGGGCCGCCTGGATGGCAAGAATATCGCCGATGTGCTCAAGGGCTGGGGCTTTGCGCCGACGGTGACCAGCGATGAATTCCACCTGGACGTGGATGGTCGTTGGCCGGGTTCGCCGGCGTGGGTCGGGCCCAAGCGTTTCTCCGGTAGTCTGGATGCCGCATTCCGCAAAGGTCAGTTCGTTGAGGTGGATGGTGGCGCCCAGGCCTTGCGGGTGTTTGGGTTGTTGAACTTCAACTCCATTGGCCGCCGTTTACGCCTGGACTTTTCCGACTTGCTCGGCAAAGGCTTGAGTTATGACCGGGTCAAAGGTTTGCTGGCCGCCAGTAATGGTGTGTTTGTGACCCGTGAGCCGATCACCATGACGGGGCCTTCTACCAACCTGGAGCTCAATGGCACCTTGGATCTGGTGGCTGACCGTGTCGACGCCAAGTTGCTGGTCACATTGCCGGTCACCAATAACCTGCCGATTGCCGCGCTGATCGTGGGTGCGCCGGCCATTGGTGGCGCATTGTTCCTGATCGACAAGCTGATCGGTGATCGTGTTTCGCGCTTCGCCAGTGTGCAATACAAAGTGGAAGGCCCTTGGAAGGATCCCAAAATCACCTTCGACAAGCCATTTGAAAAGCCAAACTGAGAGCCTGTGGAGTAGCATGGCCGCATGCCTTTTACGGAGTGTCGGCCTATGTCCTTTGCGGTAATTCAAATGGTCAGCCAGAGTGATGTGCTGGCCAACCTGGCACAGGCCCGGCGCTTGCTGGAGCAGGCGGCGGCAGGTGGTGCGAAGCTGGCAGTTCTGCCTGAGAACTTCGCTGCCATGGGGCGTCGTGACGTGGCCGATATTGGCCGCGCTGAAGCGTTGGGCGAAGGCCCGATCCTCCCATGGTTGAAACAGACCGCCCGCGACCTCACCTTATGGATAGTGGCCGGCACTTTGCCGCTGCCGCCCAAGGACCAACCTGACGCCAAGTCCAACGCCTGTTCGCTGCTGATCGATGATCGGGGTGAAATCGTTGCCCGTTACGACAAGCTGCACCTGTTCGATGTGGACGTAGCGGACGCGCGAGGTCGTTATCGTGAATCCGACGACTATGCTTTCGGGAGCAATGTGGTGGTGGCGGATACGCCGGTGGGCCGCTTGGGCCTGACGGTGTGTTATGACTTGCGGTTCCCGGAGCTGTACAGCGAATTGCGCGCGGCGGGGGCGGAATTGATTACCGCGCCTTCGGCCTTCACGGCGGTGACCGGTGCCGCGCATTGGGATGTACTGATCCGCGCGCGCGCCATTGAAACCCAGTGCTACCTGCTGGCGGCCGCTCAAGGCGGTGTGCATCCAGGCCAACGGGAAACCTTTGGCCACGCGGCAATTGTCGACCCTTGGGGGCGAGTGCTGACCCAACAGGATCAAGGCGAGGCGGTGTTGTTGGCCGAACGCGACAGCAGTGAACAGGCGTCGATACGGGCGCGCATGCCGGTGGTCAACCATCGGCGCTTTTTCTCGCAGGGCGCACAGCGACCTGCTTCGGAACGATGAATTTAAGGCCAAACCTATGAGCGAGTTGTTGTCCTCAGTCAGTGAACACCTCCTGGCACCCGGTGGCGTGACCATCGAAAGTTTGCAAACCGTGCTCGGTGATCTGGCCGGGCCGGGCATCGACGCGGCCGATCTGTATTTCCAAGGCCAGATTTCGGAGTCATGGGCTCTCGAAGACGGCATTGTCAAGGAAGGCAGTTTCAACCTTGACCAAGGCGTGGGCGTGCGGGCGCAATCCGGTGAAAAGACCGGCTTTGCCTACAGCAACGCTATCACCCTTGAAGCCCTTGGCCTGGCTGCCCGTGCGGCGCGCTCGATTTCCCGGGCAGGCCAGAACGGCACGGTGCAGGCGTTCAGCACCCAGGACGTAGCCCAGTTGTACGCTCCGGATAACCCCCTGGAAGTGATCAGCCGTGCGGAGAAGGTCGACTTGCTCAAGCGTATCGACGCTGCCACCCGTGCCCTCGACCCGCGTATCCAGCAAGTCACCGTGAGCATGGCCGGTGTGTGGGAGCGCATCCTTGTGGCGTCCACTGACGGCGGCCTGGCGGCGGATGTACGGCCGCTGGTGCGTTTCAATGTCAGCGTGATTGTGGAGCAGAACGGTCGCCGTGAGCGTGGTGGTCATGGTGGTGGTGGGCGCACCGACTACCGTTATTTCCTCGCTGAAGACCGTGCCATGGGCTATGCCCGTGAAGCGCTGCGTCAGGCACTGGTCAACCTCGAAGCGATTCCGGCGCCGGCCGGTACATTGCCGGTGGTGTTGGGCTCGGGCTGGTCCGGTGTGTTGCTCCACGAAGCCGTTGGCCATGGCCTGGAAGGCGACTTCAACCGCAAGGGCAGTTCGGCCTACAGTGGGCGCATGGGCGAGATGGTCGCATCCAAGCTGTGCACCATTGTCGATGATGGCACCCTGGCCGGTCGCCGTGGCTCGCTGAGCGTCGACGACGAAGGTACACCGACCGAGTGCACCACGCTGATTGAAAACGGCGTGCTCAAGGGTTACATGCAAGACAAGCTCAACGCTCGCCTGATGGGCGTGGCGCGTACCGGTAACGGCCGCCGCGAGTCCTACGCGCACCTGCCGATGCCGCGTATGACCAACACCTACATGCTCGGTGGCGAAAGCGATCCGGCGGAAATCATCGCTTCGGTAAAACGCGGGATCTACTGCGCCAACCTCGGCGGTGGTCAGGTGGACATCACCAGCGGTAAGTTCGTGTTCTCCACCAGCGAAGCGTACCTGATCGAAGACGGCAAGATTACCGCGCCCGTCAAAGGGGCAACGTTGATTGGTAACGGGCCGGAAGCCATGAGCAAGGTGTCGATGGTCGGTAACGACCTGTCGCTGGACAGTGGCGTGGGCACATGCGGCAAAGATGGGCAATCAGTGCCAGTCGGCGTTGGCCAGCCAACCTTGAAGATTGATGCGATCACCGTGGGTGGCACGGGCTCGTAAGAGCCGGAGCTTCGGGTGGCGCAGAACGCCACCCGGGGAAGAGGATCAACGCAGGCCGCGTTGAGTCTCGTCCAGCTCACGGATGTATTTGAAAATTTTACGGCTGGTGGCCGGAGCCTTGTTTTGCGCCAGTTCGTGCTGGGCCTGACGGATCAGGGAGCGCAGTTGCTGGCGGTCCGCGTCCGGGTAGTCCAACACGAACTTCTCCAGCACAGCGTCATCGCCCGAAATCAGGCGGTCACGCCAACGTTCCAGGTTGTGGAAGCGTTCGTTGTACTGGCGAGTGGAGGCATCGAGTTGATCGAGCAAGGTCAGAATGGCGTCAGTGTCCTGATCGCGCATCAGTTTGCCGATAAACATGATGTGCCGTTTACGCGCGATATTCGCGGTGTGCTTAGGCGCATCAGCCAGGGCCCGGCGCATTTCGTCGGTCAGTGGCAGTTTTGCAACCAAGTCAGGCTTGAGCGTTGTAAGGCGCTCGCCAAGATCAACCAGAGCATGCAGCTCGCGTTTGACCTGGGTTTTGCTTTTCTCCCCATCGAGGGAGTCGTCGTAAGAATCAACCATGGTGGCAGTCCGCAAAGAAACGCCGCCATGATAACCAGTCGGGGGCCGCTTGTCCGGCCCGGTCGCTCGATGGCCTTAACCGAAAGCAGAATTTGAGTGGAGAAAACCATGAGTGCAGCCCAAAGCGTCGGTCCGCAAGCGTTACCGGCACTGCAGGAACAAGTCGAGCAGATCCTTGCCGAGGCCAAGCGCCAGGGGGCCAGTGCCTGTGAAGTGGCGGTCTCGCTGGAGCAGGGGCTGTCGACGTCGGTACGCCAGCGGGAAGTGGAAACCGTCGAATTCAACCGCGACCAGGGGTTTGGCATCACATTGTATGTGGGGCAGCGCAAAGGGTCGGCCAGTACCTCGGCCAGTGGGCCGGAAGCGATTCGCGAGACTGTCGCCGCGGCGTTGGCAATTGCCAAGCACACCTCCGAAGATGAAAGCTCGGGCCTGGCAGATAAGGCGCTGATGGCCAAGGACTTAAAGGATTTCGATCTTTTTCACGCCTGGGATATCACGCCCGAACAGGCAATCGAACTGGCGTTGACTTGCGAAGCGGCGGCATTTGATGCCGATCCCCGCATTAAAAACGCTGACGGCACTACGTTGAGCACGCATCAAGGCTGTCGCGTATATGGCAACAGCCATGGCTTTATCGGCGGTTACGCCTCCACTCGCCATAGCTTGAGCTGTGTGATGATCGCCGAAGCCAACGGCCAGATGCAGCGCGACTATTGGTATGACGTAAGCCGCCAGGGCGAATTGTTGGCCGACCCAGCCAGCATCGGCCAGCGCGCGGCGCAACGTGCAGCAAGCCGTCTGGGCGCCCGCCCGGTACCGACTTGCGAAGTGCCGGTGCTGTTTTCGGCTGAACTGGCCGGTGGCTTGTTCGGCAGTTTCCTGGGCGCGATTTCCGGCGGCAACCTGTACCGCAAGTCTTCGTTTCTTGAAGGCGCTATCGGCCAGAAACTGTTCCCTGAGTGGTTGACCATCGATGAACGCCCGCACCTGATGCGTGCCATGGGCAGCTCAGCGTTCGACGGTGATGGCCTGGCCACTTATGCCAAGCCGTTTGTCGAGAAGGGTGAGTTGGTGTCGTACGTACTGGGCACTTACGCCGGCCGCAAGCTTGGCCTGCCAAGCACAGCCAACTCCGGTGGCGTGCACAACCTGTTCGTCACCCATGGCGACGAAGATCAGGCGGCGCTGTTGCGTCGCATGGGTCGCGGCTTGCTGGTGACCGAATTGATGGGCAGTGGCCTGAATATGGTTACCGGTGATTATTCACGCGGCGCGGCAGGTTTCTGGGTGGAAAACGGTGAAATTCAATTCGCCGTTCAGGAAGTGACCATCGCTGGCAACATGCGCGATATGTTCAAGCAGATCGTCGCGGTGGGTAATGACCTGGAACTGCGCAGTAACATTCGCACGGGTTCTGTATTGATCGAGCGGATGACTGTCGCTGGCAGCTAACCCCTCGGAAGTTAACGAAAAAGGCGCGCCATCTTATCGATGGCGCGCCTTTTTTGTGGCTGAGCCATTAGCGGATTGACGTGCCGCTCTTGTTTTGATTCTTAATATCATTTAATAATAAATCTCATTATCGAATGAGTGTGGACCATGAGTTCTGTCCTGCATGAGGATCCTTACCTGGAGAGCTGGCGCTGGATGAGTCGTCAGATTCGCTGCGGCCTCGATCCAAACGAACCTCGCCTGATTGAACATTACCTCAATGAAGGTCGATACCTGGCGTGCTGCACCGCGACCCATCCGTGGACGATCGCTGAAACCTCCTTCCACCTGCTGATCGACACCGCCAGCGATATTGCCTTGCCCTGGCACTGGCGATCCATGTGTCTGGACCAGGCGTGGCGTCCATTACGCGACCTGGAAAAACTTTCCCACTGCGCCTGCCGCCTCAAGCGCTGGCAGACCTTTGCCTGGCAATTGGCGACCTGTGAATTACTGCCTTCCCTTTCTGTTTCTGACCTGGTGCAAGGATCTTCCGATGAGTAACACCCGTATCGAACGCGACAGCATGGGCGAACTGCAAGTACCTGCCGAGGCCTTGTATGGTGCGCAAACCCAGCGTGCGGTGAATAATTTTCCGATCAGCAACCAACGCATGCCGGCGCAATTCATTCGCGCACTGATCCTGGCCAAAGCTGCCGCTGCCAAGGCTAACGTCGACCTTAAGCAAATCAGCGAAGGGCAGGGCAAGGCCATTGTCGACGCTGCCCAAGGCTTGCTCGAAGGCGATTTCATGCCGCACTTCCCGGTGGATATCTTCCAGACCGGCTCCGGCACCAGTTCCAATATGAACGCCAACGAAGTCATTGCGACCCTGGCCACACGCCTGCTGGGCGAGCCGGTCAACCCCAATGACCACGTGAACTGCGGCCAAAGCAGCAACGACATCATTCCCACCACCATTCACGTCAGCGCAGCGCTGGTTCTGCATGAGCAAACCTTGCCGGCCCTGCTGCACTTGGTTCAGGTGATTGAACACAAGGCTGAACAAGTCCACCCCTTCATCAAGACCGGCCGCACGCACCTGATGGACGCGATGCCCGTGCGCATGAGCCAGGTGCTCAATGGCTGGGCGCAACAGCTCAAGGCCAATATCGGTCACTTGCAGGATCTGCTGCCGAGCTTGCAGGCGTTGGCCCAGGGCGGCACGGCGGTCGGCACCGGGGTCAACGCACACCCGGAATTTGCGGCCCGTTTCAGCCAACAACTGAGCAGCCTCACCGGCGTGAAATTCACGCCGGGCAAAAACCTGTTCGCATTGATCGGCTCCCAGGACACCGCCGTCGCTGTCTCCGGCCAACTGAAAGCCACCGCCGTGTCGCTGATGAAAATCGCCAACGACCTGCGCTGGATGAACTCCGGACCATTGGCCGGGTTGGGTGAAATCGAGCTGGAAGGCCTGCAGCCAGGCTCTTCGATCATGCCGGGCAAGGTCAACCCGGTGATCCCGGAAGCGACCGCCATGGTCGCCGCCCAAGTTATTGGCAATGACACGGTCATTACCGTCGCCGGCCAGTCCGGTAACTTCGAACTGAACGTGATGTTGCCGATCATTGCCCAGAACCTGCTGAGCAGCCTTGAACTACTGGCCAACTCCAGCCGGCTGCTGGCGGACAAGGCGATCGCCAGCTTCAAGGTCAATGAGGCCAAGCTCAAGGAAGCGCTGTCGCGTAACCCGATCCTGGTCACTGCACTCAACCCGATCATTGGTTACCAAAAAGCCGCTGAAATTGCCAAGAAGGCTTATCAGCAAGGCCGCCCGGTGATTGATGTCGCCCTCGAGCACACCGACTTGCCACGTAGCCAACTGGAAATCCTGTTGGATCCGGAAAAGCTCACGGCCGGCGGCGTGTAATCACCGACTCTGCTTTGGAGGTTCACCATGGAGCATTGGAAACGCACGATCGAACGGGCCAATCGCTGCTTTATGCAAGGCGAGCTGGTCGACGCTCGCGAAGCCTATTTGCAAGCCCTGGCCCTGGCTCAAGTGTTATTCGAGCGTTGGGCGGATGCCGACGAAGCAGTGGCGGCCTGCGTCATTTCCCATCACAACCTGGCGGACCTGCACCTGCGCCTGAACCAGCCTGAAGAAAGCGCGGAATACCTTTGTGCTATCCACCAGCGCCTCCTGCAGACCCTGCAAGACCCGCGCATGAGCCCGCAATTACGCGAGGCGGCGCTGCGCCAGAGCAGCAAAACTTATGTCGAGCTGTTGAATTTCATCAGCGATCACGGCGAGTACCCGCGTACCCATCGCTTGCTGGGTGGCACTGCTGCGCAACCGGGTACGTCGACCCGCAACAGCCCCTATTACGGAGCACATTGATATGTCCTACACCTTGCCGGCCTTGCCTTATGCCTACGATGCCCTGGAGCCGCATATTGATGCGCAAACCATGGAAATTCACTACACCAAGCATCACCAGACCTACATCAATAACCTGAATGCAGCGGTCGAAGGTACCGAGTTCGCCGGCTGGCCGGTTGAGAAACTGGTGTCCAGCGTTCAGCAATTGCCGGAAAAATTGCGTGCTGCAGTCATCAACCAGGGCGGCGGTCATGCTAACCACTCGTTGTTCTGGGCGGTGATGTCGCCGAAGGGCGGTGGCAAACCAGAAGGTGCGTTAGCCAAAGCCATCGACGAGCAATTGGGTGGCTTCGACAGTTTCAAGGAGGCCTTTACCAAAGCGGCCTTGACCCGGTTTGGCAGCGGCTGGGCCTGGCTGAGCGTTACCCCGCAAAAGACCCTGGTGGTGGAAAGCAGCGGTAACCAGGACAGCCCGCTGATGAGCGGCAACACGCCGATCCTGGGTCTGGACGTGTGGGAGCACGCTTACTACCTGCGCTACCAGAACCGTCGCCCGGAATACATCAATGCCTTCTACAGCGTCATCCATTGGCCGGAAGTCGCTGCACGCTACCAGGCCGCCGTGGCCTGACATTTATTTATAGCAAGATCTAAGGCCGACTATGGGCACTGAAACACTGGCGATCAGCAGTGGGCGAATGTTTCGTTACGCGTTTGGCTCGCTGCTGCTATTGGCAGGGACTGCGTTGCTGGTGGCACACGGGCTGACCTGGCTGGACCTTGAACCGCGTATCTTGCGCGCCTTGCAGGGCGGCGCGATCTGCGCGCTCGGCACGGCACTGGGCGCGGTGCCGGTGTTGGTGATTCGCCGGATGCCGGTGGCGCTGAGCGATACCTTGCTGGGCTTTGGTGCCGGGGTAATGTTGGCGGCGACGGCCTTTTCGCTGATCGTGCCGGGCATTGCAGCAGCCCAAAGCCTTGGGCTTTCGCCTTGGGGCGCGAGTGGTTTGATCAGCTTCGGGATCATGCTCGGGGCGTTCGGTCTTTATCTGGTCGACCGCAAGGTATCAGGCGCTAGCCCGGAGATGCTGGTGGGCACGCCGGATAAACCGGTGATTCCCCCACGCATCTGGCTATTCGTATTTGCCATCATTGCCCACAACATTCCCGAAGGCATGGCGGTAGGCGTTTCGGCAGGTGGAGGAATGCCGGATGCCGACAGCTTGGCCATGGGGATTGCCCTGCAGGACGTGCCGGAAGGTTTAGTGATCGCACTGGTCTTGGCCGGGGCGGGGATGTCGCGAGTCAAAGCGTTCCTGATCGGCGCGGCGTCGGGCCTGGTTGAACCGGTATTTGCTGTGCTGTGTGCGTGGTTGGTGAGCCTGGCGGAGGTTTTGTTACCGCTGGGGCTCGCGTTGGCGGCTGGGGCGATGTTGCTGGTGGTGACGCACGAAGTGATCCCCGAGTCGCGCCGTAATGGTCACGAAAAGCTTGCCAGCCTGGGGTTGTGCGTCGGGTTCTGTTTGATGATGGTGATGGATACTGCTTTAGGGTGAGGCCATTGCAGCCTCACACCCGCCTCAAAGGGTGAGTTTACTCACCCTCATCAAAGAAGTTATTGATCAGCTTCACCAGCGCGTCCATCGCTTCCTGCTCTTGTTCGCCTTCCGTCTTTAAATGAATCCTGGTGCCCTTGCCGGCGGCCAGCATCATCATGGCCATAATACTTTTACCGTCGACCATGGAATCCGGAGTGCGCCCGGCGCGGATCTGGCAAGGAAACTGCCCGGCAACACCGACAAATTTAGCTGAAGCGCGGGCGTGCAGGCCCAGCTTGTTGATGATTTCAATTTCCAGAGCGGGCATCGCGGGGGTGTTCCTTTCAGCTAAGGTCGCGGTGGCGAACCTGAACGTTCTTGAGGGTTTGTTGCAGCACCTGGCCCAGGCGTTCGGTCAGGTAGACCGAGCGATGGTGGCCGCCGGTGCAGCCGATGGCAATGGTGACATAGGCCCGATTGCTTGCCGCAAAGCGCGGCAACCATTTGAGCAGGTAGCTGGAGATGTCCTGGAACATCTCCTCGACATCCGGCTGTGCAGCCAGGTACTCGGCCACCGGTTGATCAAGGCCTGACTGATCACGCAACTCCGGCTTCCAGTAAGGATTGGGCAGGCAGCGCACATCAAACACCAGGTCGGCATCCACCGGCATCCCACGCTTGAAGCCAAATGACTCGACCAGAAATGCGGTGCCAGGCTCCGGCTGATTCAGCAAACGCAGCTTGATCGCATCACGCAATTGATACAGGTTCAGGCCGGTGGTGTTGATCTTGAGATCGGCGAGGTCAATGATCGGTCCCAGCAGCGTGGTCTCGTCCTCGATGGCTTCGGCCAGCGAGCGGTGAGGGCTGCTGAGGGGGTGGCGTCGACGGGTTTCGGAGAAGCGCTTGAGCAGCGTCTCCTCATCGGCGTCCAGGTACAGCACATCGCAATTAATATGCTTGGCGCGTACTTCCTCAAGCAATTGCGGGAAGCGCTGAAGATGGCTGGGCAGGTTTCGGGCGTCAATCGAGACGGCAACCAGAGGCTGCGCCAGTTCGGTGTGGATCAGTGCACGTTCCGCCAACTCGGGCAGCAAACCGGCGGGCAGGTTGTCGATGCAATAAAATCCGTTGTCCTCAAGGACGTTGAGGGCGGTGCTTTTACCCGAGCCGGAGCGGCCGCTGACGATGATCAAACGCATGATTACTGCCCGTTTTGTTCATCCAGGACAACCTGATAGAGCGCCTCATTGCTGTTGGCACTGCGCAGTTTGTCGCGTACTTCCTTGCGGTCGAGCATGCTGGCGATCTGCCGGAGCAGTTCCAGGTGCGCATCGGTGGCGGCTTGCGGGACCAGCAGGACGAACAGCAGGTCGACCGGGGCGCCGTCGATGGCGTCGAAATCAATAGGTTTTTCCATGTGCAGCAGGGCGCTGACTGGAGACTCACAGCCTTGCAGGCGGCAATGGGGAATGGCGATGCCGTTACCAAAACCGGTTGAACCCAGTTTTTCACGGGCAATCAGCGCCTCATAGACAACTTGCTCATCCAGCTCAGGCACTTCACGGCTGATCAGGTTGGCAATTTGTTCGAGGGCTTTCTTTTTGCTGCCGCCCGGCACGTTCACGAGGGAACGGCCGGGGGTCAGGATGGTTTCAAGTCGAATCATGGGTGGGGAGTGTTAGCGGCCAGTGCCTTGAAGAAGGCTCTGCTGCTTTTCCTTATGCTTTTTAAGTTGGCGGTCAAGCTTGTCAGTCAAGGCATCGATCGATGCATACATGTCTTCATGCTCGGCATTGGCGACCACTTCGCCACCGGGTATCTGCAAGGTCGCTTCAATTTTCTGCTGAAGCTTATCGACCTTCATGATGACCTGCACATTGGTGATCTTGTCGAAATGACCCTCGAGTCGTTTCAGCTTCTGCTCGACATATTCGCGCAATGGAGGGGTGACTTCTACATGGTGTCCACTGATGTTGACTTGCATACAGCTTCTCCTTCGTTGCCAGTGCATAAAGCGACAGGCAAAAGCGCCTGCCACTGGAACGCTATGGCCCGCCCGTCACATCAAACGCTTACGCTCGCTGGAAGGCGCGATCCCGAGGGACTCGCGGTACTTGGCGACGGTTCGACGGGCGACCTGAATGCCTTGTGCCTCCAGTAAACCAGCGATCTTGCTGTCACTCAACGGCTTTTTCTGATTTTCCGCGGCAACCAGTTTTTTGATGATCGCGCGGATCGCCGTGGACGAGCATTCGCCGCCTTCGGAGGTGCTTACGTGGCTGGAGAAAAAGTATTTCAGCTCATAAATACCCCGTGGGGTATGCATGAATTTCTGTGTGGTCACCCTGGAAATTGTCGATTCATGCATGCCTACCGCTTCGGCGATATCGTGCAGGACCAGGGGTTTCATGGCCTCGTCGCCGTATTCCAGGAAGCCGCGTTGATGTTCGACGATCTGAGTGGCCACTTTCATCAGGGTTTCGTTGCGGCTTTGCAGGCTCTTGATGAACCAGCGCGCTTCCTGCAACTGGTTGCGCATGAAGGTGTTATCGGCGCTGGTATCGGCACGGCGCACAAAACCTGCGTATTGCGGGTTGACCCGCAGACGAGGCACCGACTCCTGGTTCAGCTCCACCAGCCAACGTTCGTTGTCTTTGCGCACGATCACATCGGGAACGACATATTCGGCTTCGCTGGACTCGATCTGCGAGCCCGGGCGAGGGTTAAGGCTCTGCACCAGCTCGATGACCTGGCGCAGGTCGTCTTCCTTGAGCTTCATACGGCGCATCAGCTGGCTGTAGTCGCGGCTGCCCAGCAGGTCGATGTAGTCGGTGACCAGGCGCTGGGCTTCGGCGAGCCACGGGGTCTTGGCAGGCAGTTGGCGCAGTTGCAGCAACAGGCACTCACTCAGCGTGCGCGCGCCGATACCGGCGGGCTCGAACTGCTGGATGCGGTGCAGGACGGCTTCGATTTCGTCCAGTTCGATGTCCAGTTCCGGATCGAAAGCCTCAAGGATCTCTTCGAGAGTCTCGTCCAGATAACCCTGGTTATTGATGCAGTCGATCAGGGTCACCGCGATCAGGCGATCGGTGTCGGACATCGGCGCCAGGTTCAATTGCCACAGCAAATGGCTCTGCAAGCTCTCGCCGACGGAGGTGCGGGTGGTGAAATCCCACTCGTCATCATCATTGCTGGGCAGGCTGCTGGCGCTGGTCTGGTAAACGTCTTCCCAGGCGGTGTCTACCGGAAGCTCGTTGGGAATGCGTTCGTTCCATTCGCCTTCCTCAAGGTTGTCCACCGTAGGGGCGGTTTCCTGATAGGAAGGTTCCTGCACGTCGGAATTGGGTTTTTGCTCGATGTTGTCGGCCAGCGGGTCTGCATTATCGAAGTCGTCGCCTTCTTCCTGGCGTTCGAGCATCGGATTGGACTCCAGGGCCTCCTGGATTTCCTGTTGCAGGTCCAGGGTCGACAATTGGAGCAGGCGGATGGCCTGTTGCAGCTGCGGTGTCATCGTCAGCTGCTGGCCCATTCTCAGGACTAGCGATGGTTTCATGGCAGGGGCTTAACACCTTATTCGCCGGCGCAATGCGCCATCCACGACAGGGCGCGTGAGCGCCAAACATAAGCAAATTATATGCCTGATGTCGGGGGCTTTGCCTAGAGCGCGGTAACAATAAAAAACCGGAGGTTTTTATTGACTCCCGCGCGCTTTGGCGAACGGCCAGACACCACAGTGCTTACAGGCGGAACTCGTGGCCCAGGTATACTTCCTTGACCAGTTCGTTGGCCAGGATGGTGGCGGAGTCGCCTTCGGCGATCAGCTGACCATCGTTGACGATATAAGCCGTTTCACAGATATCGAGGGTCTCACGGACGTTGTGGTCGGTGATCAATACACCGATACCCTTGGCCTTGAGATGATGGATGATCTGCTTGATGTCGCCGACCGAGATCGGGTCGACGCCGGCGAAGGGTTCATCCAGCAGGATGAATTTCGGCGCAGTGGCCAGGGCACGGGCGATTTCCACACGGCGACGCTCACCACCGGACAAGCTCATGCCAAGGTTGTCGCGAATGTGGTTGATGTGGAATTCCTGCAGCAGGCTTTCCAGCTCTTTGCGGCGGCCGTCACGGTCGAGTTCCTTGCGGGTCTCCAGGATCGCCATGATGTTGTCTGCTACCGACAGTTTGCGGAAGATCGACGCCTCTTGGGGAAGATAGCCGATACCTGCGCGCGCACGACCGTGCATCGGCTGGTTGCTGACGTCCAGGTCATCGATCAATACACGGCCCTGATCCGCCTGGACCAGGCCAACAATCATGTAGAAGCACGTGGTCTTGCCGGCGCCGTTGGGGCCGAGCAAGCCAACGATCTGGCCGCTGTCTATCGATAAACTGACGTCGCGTACGACCTGACGGCTTTTATAAGCCTTGGTCAGATGCTGGGCTTTCAGGGTTGCCATTAGTTCGCCTTCTTCGCAGCGGGTTTGGGCGCAGGCTGGGCGGCGCCTTCTTTCTGCTTCGGCTGGATAACCATGTCGATGCGCGGCTTCGGAGTGCCGATCTTCGAGCCGGTAGCGCGACCCGCCTGGGCGATCTGCTTCACCGTGTCATAGGTGATTTTTTCACCGTCGGTGGTGTTGCCATCGCTGCTGACAACCCTGGCCTGGTCGATCAGGATGATGCGATTCTGCTGGGCGTGATACTGGATGGTCTTGCCATAGCCCTTGATCGGGGCCGGGTCCGTAGCCGCCTGCTTCTGTTCGAAGTAAGCCAGGTTGCCCACCGACGTCACCACATCAATGTCGCCAGCCGGCGTACGCGTGAGCGTCACCGTGTTGCCGGTGATTTTCATCGAGCCTTGGGTGATGATCACGGCGCCTGTGTAGGTCGCAACACCTTGCTTGTCATCCAGCTGAGCGTCGTCAGCCTGGATGTGGATCGGTTGCTGGCTATCGTTCGGCAGAGCCCAGGCGCTCACGCTTCCCAGTGCTGCGCCCAGACCGAGCAAAATAGGGAGGGTTTTAACGAGCCTCATACTGTCCTCTTACGTTCGATAGCAGGTGTATCCTGCTTTCTTTCAAATACGCTTTCATTCCCTTGCCAGTCGATACACCGCCAGCGCCGTCGATTCTAACGTCTTGCTCGGTCTGCGCATATTGCTGTTGTGGGAAAACGGTCATGCGACTGCTGGTAATAATGGTGTCGCGCTTCTTCTCGTCAGTACGTGCAACACGTACCGAGTCGATCAGTTCCACCTGGGTACCGTCCGGGTTGACCTCGCCACGCTTGCTGGTGACGTGCCACGGAAACTCGGTGCCGCGGTAAAGGTTCATGTCCGGGTTGGTCAGCAAACTGACCTCCGAAGCCTTCAAATGCTCGACCTTGTCCGAAGTCATCTCATACTGCACCTTGCCGTCAGGCAGGAATTGCACGGAGTAGGCATTGGTCGCGTAATAGTCGACAGCGCCTTCGTCAACCTGTGCTACAGGCTTGTCGAGAAAGCGCTCCGGGCTGATATTCCAGTAGCCCACCGCCAGGAACAGCGCGGCGATGACCCCGAATAGCAGGAAGTTGCGAATCTTTTTGCTCAGCATAAAACGCTCTATAGGTAGGCGGCGTGGGCCGCTTCAAGACTGCCCTGGGCACGCAGGATCAATTCGCAGAACTCGCGGGCGGCACCCTCACCGCCACGTGCGGTAGTGATGCCATGGGCATGTTCGCGAACAAACGCCGCCGCATTGGCGACGGCCATGCCCAGGCCCACCCGGCGAATGACCGGCAGGTCAGGCAGATCGTCGCCCAGATAGGCAACCTGCTCATAGCTTAGGTTGAGTTGGCCAAGAAGCTCGTCCAGAACCACCAGTTTATCCTCGCGGCCCTGATACAGGTAAGGAATCCCCAGGTTTTGTGCGCGGCGTTCCACAACCGGTGTTTTTCGACCACTGATAATGGCTGTTTGCACACCGGCAGCCATCAACATTTTGATGCCCTGGCCGTCGAGGGTGTTGAAGGTCTTGAATTCGCTGCCATCTTCGAGAAAGTACAGGCGGCCATCGGTCAGTACGCCATCAACGTCGAAAATCGCCAATTTGATGTTTTTGCCGCGTTCTAGCAAGTTGCTGGTCATTTACATCACTCCCGCACGCAGCAAGTCGTGCATGTTCAGGGCGCCAATCGGGCGGTCGTCGCTATTGACCACCACCAGCGCGCCAATCTTGTGGTCTTCCATGATCTTCAGCGCTTCGGCTGCAAGCATCTCGGGGCGTGCAGTCTTGCCGTGTGGCGTCATGACTGCATCAATGGTGGCGGTGTGGATATCGATCGTGCGGTCCAGGGTGCGGCGCAGGTCACCGTCGGTGAATACCCCGGCCAAACGCCCATCAGCCTCCAGGATCACGGTCATGCCCAGGCCTTTGCGGGTCATTTCCATCAGCGCGTCCTTCAGCAAGGTGCCGCGCTGCACGTGAGGCAACTCATCGCCTGAATGCATGACGTTTTCCACTTTAAGCAGCAGTCGACGACCCAAGGCGCCGCCCGGGTGCGAAAACGCGAAGTCCTCAGCGGTAAAGCCGCGAGCTTCCAGCAGGGCCACGGCCAGGGCATCGCCCATGACCAACGCTGCTGTGGTGGAGGAGGTCGGCGCCAGGTTCAGCGGGCAGGCCTCGTGGGCCACGTGAACATTCAGGTTCACTTCGGCAGCCTTGGCCAGCGTTGACTCCGGATTACCGGTGAGACTGATCATTTTGATGCCCAGACGCTTGATCAGCGGCAGCAGGGTCACGATTTCGTTGGTGGTGCCGGAGTTAGACAGTGCCAGGATGATGTCATCCTTGGTGATCATGCCCATGTCGCCGTGGCTGGCTTCGGCCGGGTGCACAAAAAAAGCCGTGGTCCCGGTACTTGCCAGGGTGGCGGCGATTTTGTTGCCGACGTGGCCGGATTTGCCCATGCCGACCACGACAACGCGGCCCTTGCTGGCCAGAATCATCTCGCATGCACGTACGAAATCTGCGTCGATATGGGCCAGTAAACCTTCTACGGCTTCAAGCTCGAGGCGGATGGTGCGTTGTGCGGATTGAATAAGCTCGCTGGATTGGCTCATGTCTTAAATCGTATAGCCTGACGAAAAGGCGGCGATTATAGCGGTAATGATCAATTCCCTCACGTTAGTTCGTCAGGCTTTATTCGGCAGGTGCCTGAGTTTCATGCTCGGCAGCGTTTTTTCCCTGTCCCGAATCTGAACGAGCGCTGTTCCGGCCTTGGGGGCTCTGTACCAGCAGTGATATAGTTCGCCGCCAGTTCGGTCCGCCCAGCCAATTTGCCTAATTATTGCGCATTCGTTGTAAACGAAAGTCGCAAGCATGGTGTCTGAGTGAAAGGCTGCATCCCAAGGAGATTAGATGAGTGCCGATAACGCCTACGCGGTCGAGCTGAAGGGCCTTACCTTCAAGCGCGGGACGCGCAGCATCTTCAATAACGTCGATATTCGCATTCCCCGCGGCAAGGTCACGGGCATCATGGGGCCTTCCGGTTGCGGCAAGACCACACTGTTGCGCCTGATGGGCATGCAATTGCGTCCCAGCGCCGGCGAAGTGTGGGTCAACGGCCAGAACCTGCCGACATTGTCGCGCAGTGATCTGTTCGATGCGCGCAAGCACATGGGGGTGCTGTTCCAGAGCGGCGCACTGTTCACCGACCTCGACGTGTTCGAAAACGTGGCGTTTCCGCTGCGGGTCCACACTCAGCTGTCCGATGAGATGATTCGTGACATCGTGTTGCTGAAACTGCAGGCCGTTGGCCTTCGCGGTGCCATCGACCTGATGCCTGACGAGTTGTCCGGTGGCATGAAGCGCCGTGTCGCGCTGGCGCGAGCCATCGCCCTCGATCCGCAGATCCTTATGTATGACGAGCCTTTCGTGGGCCAGGACCCGATCGCCATGGGCGTACTGGTGCGCCTGATTCGCCTGCTCAACGATGCGTTGGGGATTACCAGTATCGTGGTATCGCACGACTTGGCCGAAACCGCGAGCATCGCCGACTACCTTTATGTAGTCGGCGATGGTCAGGTGCTGGGGCAGGGCACGCCTGAAGAACTGATGAACGCTGACAACCCGCGCATTCGCCAATTCATGACCGGCGATCCCGATGGCCCGGTGCCTTTTCATTTTCCGGCAGCGGACTACCGCTCAGATCTTCTGGGGAAGCGCTGATGCGCAAGACATCTTTAATCGAGAAGGTTCGCCTTTTCGGTCGCTCCGGTATCGACTTGGTCGAGGTGCTGGGGCGTTCGACGATTTTCCTGTTTCATGCGTTGCTCGGTCGCGGCGGCATTGGTGGCGGCTTTGGCCTGCTGCTAAAGCAACTGCACTCAGTAGGCGTGATGTCCCTGGTGATCATCGTGGTTTCCGGGATTTTCATCGGCATGGTGCTGGCACTGCAGGGGTTCAATATCCTCTCCAGCTACGGTTCGGAGCAGGCTGTGGGGCAGATGGTCGCCCTGACGCTGTTGCGCGAACTGGGCCCGGTGGTCACCGCCTTGCTGTTTGCCGGTCGCGCGGGTTCCGCGTTGACTGCCGAAATCGGCAACATGAAGTCCACCGAGCAGTTGTCCAGCCTGGAAATGATCGGCGTGGACCCGCTCAAGTACATTGTTGCCCCGCGCCTGTGGGCTGGCTTCATTTCCCTGCCACTGCTGGCGATGATTTTCAGCGTGGTGGGCATCTGGGGCGGTTCGTGGGTGGCGGTTGACTGGTTGGGCGTCTATGACGGCTCTTACTGGGGCAACATGCAAAACAGCGTGACCTTCAGCGGCGACGTGCTCAACGGCATCATAAAGAGCATCGTCTTCGCCTTTGTAGTGACCTGGATCGCCGTATTCCAAGGCTATGACTGTGAGCCCACTTCAGAAGGGATCAGTCGCGCCACCACCAAGACCGTTGTGTACGCCTCGCTGGCGGTACTGGGCCTTGACTTCATTTTGACCGCCTTGATGTTTGGAGATTTCTGATGCAAAACCGCACTGTGGAAATCGGTGTCGGCCTTTTCTTGCTGGCTGGCATCCTGGCTTTACTGTTACTGGCCCTGCGAGTCAGCGGTCTTTCGGCCAGCCCCACCGCCGACACTTATAAACTTTACGCGTACTTCGATAATATTGCCGGTTTGACTGTCAGAGCTAAAGTGACCATGGCCGGTGTAACCATCGGCAAGGTCACGGCAATCGATCTGGATCGCGACAGCTTCACCGGCCGAGTGACCATGCAAGTCGACAAGAAGGTAGATAATCTGCCGACTGACTCGACTGCATCTATTCTCACTGCGGGTCTGCTGGGCGAGAAGTACATCGGTGTCAGCGTGGGCGGGGAAACAGCCTTGCTCAAGGATGGTTCGACAATCCACGACACACAGTCGTCGTTGGTGCTTGAAGACCTGATCGGTAAATTCCTGCTCAATACGGTCAATAAAGACGCCAAATGAGGAATCTGTTCATGATCTCTACCTTGCGACGTGGCCTGCTGGTGCTGCTTGCAGCACTGCCGCTGATGGCCAACGCGGCGGGTTCTGCGCACGATCTGGTGCAGGACACGACCAACAAGATGTTGGCTGACCTGACTGCCAACAAAGAGCAGTACAAGCAAGACCCGACCAAGTTTTACGATGCGCTGAATACCATTGTTGGTCCGGTGGTCGATGCCGAAGGCATTTCCCGCAGCATCATGACGGTCAAGTATTCGCGCAAGGCTACCCCTGCGCAAATGCAGACATTCCAGGAAAACTTCAAGAAGGGCCTGTTCCAGTTTTATGGCAACGCCCTGCTGGAGTACAACAATCAGGGTATTACCGTCGCCCCAGCCGGGGATGAGTCGGGTGATCGCACCAGCGTTAACATGAGCGTCAAAGGCAACAACGGCGCCATCTACCCTGTGCAGTACACGCTGGAGAAGGTCAACGGCGAGTGGAAGCTGCGTAACGTGATCATCAACGGTATCAACATCGGCAAGCTGTTCCGCGATCAGTTCGCCGACGCCATGCAGCGCAATGGCAACAACCTGGACAAGACCATCAATGGTTGGGCCGGTGAAGTCGCCAAGGCCAAAGAAGAAACCGACAAACAAGCTGCCGGGAAGCCTGCGCAATGACCGAGTCGGCTGTTCGTCTTGGCGACGCCGGCGAGTTGTTCCTCAGTGGCGTGCTGGATTACCGCTCCGGGCCTGACCTGCGCAAGCAGGGTCAGGCGCTGATCAAGTCCAGTGCGGCGCCTGCGCTGGTGCTTGATTGCTCGGCGGTGACCAAGTCCAGCAGCGTCGGCCTGTCGTTGTTGCTGTGTTTCATTCGTGATGCCGAAGCGGCCAGGAAGCCGGTCAGCATTCGTGCCTTGCCCGACGACATGCGTGAAATTGCGCAGGTTTCCGGTCTGACCGAGCTGTTGGCGCATCCTTAATACACATTATTAAAGAAGCCCCCCGTCAGAGTCCTGCTATGCGGGGTTCGCAGGCGCGGGGCTTTTTTGTATGATGTGCGACCCGTGCGCACTGGGCGCCGATAGAGGTTGAGCATGCAGGCCCTAGAAGTTAAAAGCTTCCTTGAAGGAAAGCTGCCGGAAACGAACGTAGAAGTTGAAGGCGAAGGCTGCAATTTCCAGCTGAACGTGATTAGCGATGAACTGGCGGCACTGAGCCCGGTCAAGCGTCAACAGCAGATCTATGCCCATTTAAACCCGTGGATCACCGATGGCAGCATTCACGCGGTCACTATGAAATTTTTCAGCCGCGCGGCCTGGGCCGAGCGCACCTGAGCCCCCAAGGCGTCGAGATTCTTATGGATAAATTGATTATTACCGGCGGTGCCCGCCTTGACGGCGAGATCCGCATTTCCGGTGCGAAAAACTCCGCCTTGCCGATTTTGGCAGCAACCCTGCTGTGCGACGGCCCGGTGACTGTGGCCAACCTGCCGCACCTGCACGACATCACCACCATGATCGAGCTGTTCGGTCGCATGGGCATTGAGCCTGTGATTGACGAGAAACTCAGCGTCGAAATCGACCCGCGCACCATCAAAACCCTGATCGCTCCGTACGAATTGGTGAAAACCATGCGTGCGTCGATCCTGGTACTGGGCCCGATGGTTGCGCGCTTCGGTGAAGCTGAAGTGGCACTGCCTGGCGGTTGCGCCATCGGTTCGCGTCCGGTCGACCTGCACATTCGTGGCCTTGAAGCCATGGGTGCAACCATCGACGTTGAAGGCGGCTACATCAAGGCCAAGGCGCCGGAAGGCGGCCTGCGCGGTGCCAACTTCTTCTTTGATACCGTCAGTGTGACCGGTACCGAGAACATCATGATGGCGGCAGCCCTGGCCAACGGCCGCAGCGTGCTGCAAAACGCCGCGCGCGAGCCGGAAGTGGTCGACCTGGCCAACTTCCTGATCGCCATGGGTGCCAACATCACTGGCGCCGGCACCGACACCATCACCATCGACGGTGTTAAACGCCTGCATCCGGCCACCTACAAAGTGATGCCTGATCGCATCGAGACCGGTACCTACCTGGTTGCCGCTGCCGTTACCGGTGGTCGCGTCAAGGTCAAGGACACTGATCCGACTATCCTGGAAGCGGTCCTGGAAAAGCTGCGTGAAGCCGGTGCAGAAATCACCACCGGCGAAGACTGGATCGAGCTGAACATGCACGGCAAGCGGCCCAAAGCGGTCAACGTGCGTACCGCTCCGTACCCGGCGTTCCCGACCGACATGCAGGCGCAGTTCATTTCCTTGAACGCGATTGCCGAAGGCACCGGTGCCGTGATCGAGACCATCTTCGAAAACCGCTTCATGCACGTGTATGAACTGCATCGCATGGGCGCCAAGATCCAGGTCGAAGGCAACACCGCCATCGTCACTGGCATCGAGAAGCTCAAGGGTGCGCCAGTCATGGCGACCGACCTGCGTGCTTCCGCCAGCCTGGTGATCTCGGCGTTGTGCGCTGACGGCGACACCCTCATCGACCGCATCTACCACATAGACCGTGGTTACGAGTGCATCGAAGAAAAACTGCAGATGCTCGGCGCCAAGATCCGCCGCGTACCGGGCTAGTTCCCGCTGCACGGGCGCAGGGAAGCGCCCGCCCGGGGTGTGTACGCGCATTAACGCTTGCGCACCCCGGCCGAATTTGTTTCAAATCGAGGCTGTAATGGCCTCGATCTGTGTCTGGCGCCGTTTGCGACCGGACAGCAATAGCCTGATGAAGGACTGACGTTTCCCATGTTGACCATCGCACTGTCCAAGGGCCGCATCCTTGACGACACTTTGCCGCTTCTGGCTGAAGCGGGCATCGTGCCGACCGAGAATCCGGACAAGAGCCGCAAGCTGATCATCCCCACGACCCAGGACGACGTTCGCCTGCTGATCGTGCGGGCTACCGACGTGCCGACCTACGTTGAACATGGCGCGGCCGACCTCGGCGTCGCCGGCAAAGACGTGCTGATGGAATACGGCGGCCAGGGCCTTTACGAGCCGCTGGACCTGCGTATTGCCCTGTGCAAGCTGATGACCGCCGGCCGTGTCGGTGACGTCGAGCCCAAAGGCCGCCTGCGCGTGGCGACCAAGTTCGTCAACGTCGCCAAGCGCTACTACGCAGAACAAGGCCGTCAGGTCGACATCATCAAGCTCTACGGCTCGATGGAGCTGGCGCCGCTGATCGGCCTGGCCGACAAGATTATCGACGTGGTCGACACCGGCAACACGCTGCGTGCCAACGGTCTTGAGCCTCAGGATTTCATTGCCGACATCAGCTCTCGCCTGATCGTCAACAAAGCTTCGATGAAAATGCAACACGCCCGTATCCAGGCGTTGATCGACACCCTGCGCAAGGCAGTGGAGTCTCGACACCGCGGTTGACTCACCTGCGCGGCCTTGGGTCGCGCCCGTCTATCCGCCTCATAGCCAGAATTCTCAGGTGCCCAAGCGGATCGACTGCTGGGAAGGTGCGCTGACGTTCAATAACGAATCGCGCCTTACCCCAAAAGGCAACTTATGTTAGTAGAAGATTCTTTTTCAATAATTAGCGACGCGTAGCAGTCAGCCTTTTGAGGTAAGGCCCTGCGGGTTGGCACTGTGGTTGCTCCATGCTGCGTTGCGGGACTTGGTAAGGAAACAACCCTTACCAGCGCCCGCGCCTTGCCTGGCACAACCACAGTACCAACGCGCTTCGTTATTGAACGTCAGCGCACCTTCGGGCGCCTGAGTTTTTGCCAATCCTATGAGGCCCTCGCTATGACCACGTCCACTGCAATTGCCCGACTCAACGCTGCCGACCCGGATTTCGCCTATCATCTGGATCATCTGCTGAGCTGGGAAAGCGTGTCCGACGACTCGGTCAACGTGCGAGTGCTCGACATCATCAAGGCCGTGCGCGAGCGCGGTGATGCGGCGCTGGTGGACTTCACTCGCCAGTTCGACGGCCTCGACGTCGCGTCGATGTCGGACCTGATCCTGCCCCGCGAACGCCTCGAGCTGGCCCTGACGCGTATCACTGTGCCTCAGCGCGAAGCATTGGAAGTCGCGGCGGCGCGGGTGCGCAGTTACCACGAAAAACAGAAGCAGGATTCCTGGAGCTACACCGAGGCCGATGGCACCGTGCTGGGCCAAAAGGTCACGCCTCTGGACCGCGCCGGCCTGTACGTGCCGGGCGGTAAAGCCTCGTACCCGTCGTCGGTACTGATGAACGCAATCCCGGCCAAAGTGGCGGGCGTGACCGAAGTGGTCATGGTCGTGCCGACCCCGCGCGGTGAAATCAACGAGCTGGTACTGGCGGCAGCCTGCATCGCCGGCGTTGACCGCGTGTTCACCATTGGTGGTGCTCAAGCCGTTGCGGCGCTGGCCTACGGTACCGAAAGCGTGCCGAAGGTCGACAAAGTGGTCGGTCCCGGCAACATCTACGTGGCCACCGCCAAGCGCCACGTATTTGGCCAGGTCGGTATCGACATGATCGCAGGCCCCTCGGAAATCCTGGTGGTGTGTGACGGCCAGACCGACCCGGACTGGATCGCCATGGACCTGTTTTCTCAGGCCGAGCACGATGAAGACGCCCAGGCGATCCTGGTCAGCCCCGACGCCGAGTTCCTCGACAAGGTCATCGCCAGCATCAACAAGCTGCTGCCGACCATGGAACGCGCCGAGATCATCGAGAAGTCGATCAATGGGCGTGGCGCGCTGATCCTGGTGCGTGACATGGAGCAGGCCATCGAAGTGGCCAACCGCATTGCGCCGGAGCACTTGGAGTTGTCCGTGGCTGACCCACAAGCCTGGCTGCCGTCGATTCGCCACGCCGGTGCGATCTTCATGGGGCGCCACACCAGCGAAGCCTTGGGCGACTACTGTGCAGGCCCGAACCACGTGCTGCCGACTTCCGGCACTGCGCGCTTCTCGTCGCCGCTGGGGGTGTATGACTTCCAGAAGCGCTCGTCGATCATCTTCTGCTCGCCACAAGGTGCATCCGAGCTGGGCAAGACCGCCTCGGTGCTGGCCCGTGGTGAATCCCTCAGCGCTCACGCCCGCAGCGCCGAATACCGCATCCTTGAAGAAGGGAACTAAGACATGAGCAAATTCTGGAGCCCTTTCGTCAAGGACCTCGTGCCTTACGTACCTGGCGAGCAGCCGAAGCTGACCAAGCTGGTCAAGCTCAATACCAATGAAAACCCGTACGGCCCGTCCCCCAAGGCGTTGGCAGCCATGCAGGCCGAGTTGAACGACAACTTGCGCCTGTACCCGGACCCCAACAGCGACCTGCTCAAGCAGGCGGTGGCCAAGTATTACGGGATTGATGCCGGCAAGGTGTTCCTCGGTAACGGTTCCGACGAAGTCCTGGCGCACATTTTCCACGGTCTGTTCCAGCACGACCTGCCGCTGCTGTTTCCGGATATCAGCTACAGCTTTTATCCGGTTTACTGCGGTCTTTATGGCATCAAGTCTGACCCGATCCCGTTGGATGAGCAGTTCCAGATTCGTGTTGCCGACTACGCCAGGCCTAACGGCGGGATCATCTTCCCCAACCCGAACGCGCCGACTGGCTGCGTGCTGGCACTGGATGCGGTGGAACAGATCCTCAAGGCCAGCCCGGATTCGGTGGTGGTGGTCGATGAGGCCTATATCGACTTCGGTGGCGAAACGGCCATCAGCCTGGTGGATCGCTATCCGAACCTGCTGGTGACCCAGACCCTGTCCAAATCGCGCTCACTGGCCGGTTTGCGCGTGGGCCTGGCGGTGGGCCACCCGGACCTGATCGAGGCGCTGGAGCGGGTCAAGAACAGCTTCAACTCCTATCCGTTGGATCGGCTGGCGATTGTTGGTGCGGCGGCGGCATTCGAGGACCGTGAATACTTCGAGAAGACCTGCCAGCAGGTGATCGAGAGCCGTAACCAGGTGGTCGCGCAACTGCAAGCTAAAGGCTTTGAAGTGTTGCCGTCGGCGGCCAATTTCATCTTTGCTCGCCACCCACGGCACGACGCCGCTGGTTTGGCCGCGAAGTTGCGTGAGCAGGGCGTGATTGTGCGGCACTTCAAGCAGGAGCGGATTGCCCAGTTCCTGCGGATCAGCATCGGTACGCCGGAGCAGAACCAGGCGCTGATTGATGGTCTTGGCGAGCTTTAACATCCGCTGAAAGCAAATGTGGGAGGGGGCTTGCTCCCGATGGCGGAGTGTCAGTCGACATCTAATTGACTGATTTACCGTCATCGGGAGCAAGCCCCCTCCCACATTGTTTTTGCGGCGTTGGTTACAGCAAAGGCTCATCCGGCTTCTTGTTCTTCCAGCCATCATTGCCCGGCAGCAGCAGGTTCAGTGCAATGGCTACCACCGCACACAGGGCAATGCCCTTGAGGCCGAAATCATCCGGGCCGGTGCCGGTGCCGACCAGCACACCGCCAATCCCGAACACCAGGGTCACCGACACAATCACCAGATTGCGCGCTTCCCCAAGGTCGATCTTGTGGCGGATCAGCGTGTTCATGCCTACCGCGGCAATCGAGCCGAACAGCAGGCACAGAATCCCGCCCATTACCGGTATTGGAATGCTCTGCAGCAGTGCGCCGAACTTGCCGATAAATGCCAGACTGATGGCAAACACCGCCGCCCAGGTCATGATTTTCGGGTTGTAGTTCTTGGTCAGCATCACTGCGCCGGTCACTTCGGCGTACGTGGTGTTCGGCGGGCCGCCAAACAGCCCGGCAGCCGTGGTGGCAATGCCGTCACCGAGCAAGGTGCGATGCAGGCCGGGCTTCTTCAGGTAGTCGCGACCGGTCACGCTGCCCACTGCAATCACACCACCGATATGTTCGATCGCCGGGGCCAGGGCCACCGGGACGATAAACAGGATCGCCTGCCAGTTGAACTCCGGCGCGGTGAAGTGGGGCAGGGCGAACCACGGCGCAGCAGCGATTTTCGCCGTGTCGACCACACCAAAGTAGAAGGCCATGGCAAAACCTACCAGCACACCGGAGATGATCGGCACCAGGCGGAAAATGCCTTTGCCGAATACCGCCACGATCAAGGTGGTGAGCAGCGCCGGCATCGAAATCAGCATCGCTGTCTGGTAATGGATCAGCTCACTGCCATCACCAGCTTTACCCATCGCCATATTGGCGGCAATCGGCGCCATGGCCAGGCCGATGGAAATAATCACCGGGCCGATCACCACGGGCGGTAGCAGGCGGTCGATAAAACCGGTGCCTTTGACCTTCACGGCCAGCCCCAGGAACGTATAAACGAAACCAGCCGCCATCACGCCGCCCATGGTCGCCGCGAGGCCGAACTGGCCTTTGGCGAGAATGATCGGGGTGATGAACGCAAAGCTCGACGCCAGGAACACGGGCACCTGCCGCCCTGTGACTACCTGAAACAGCAAGGTGCCAAGGCCGGCGGTAAACAGTGCAACGTTTGGATCAAGACCTGTGATCAGCGGCATCAACACCAGCGCGCCAAATGCTACGAAGAGCATTTGTGCGCCAGACAGGATCTGGCGCCAAAGCGGGTCGTTGAATTCATCCTGCATGCTCAAGCGTCCTTCTGCTTGGTGCCGAAGATCTTGTCACCGGCATCGCCCAGGCCTGGGATGATGTAGCCGTGTTCGTTCAGGCGCTCATCAATGGACGCGGTATAAATCTGCACGTCCGGGTGGGCCTTCTCGACGGCGGCGATGCCTTCGGGGGCGGCGACCAGCACCATGGCGCGGATGTCCTTGCAACCGGCTTTTTTCAGCAAGTCGATGGTGGCAACCATGGAACTGCCGGTGGCGAGCATCGGGTCGATGATCATCGCCAGGCGCTCGTTGATTTCCGGTACGAGTTTTTCCAGGTAGGTGTGGGCTTGCAAGGTTTCTTCATTACGCGCCACGCCGACGGCGCTGACTTTGGCGCCCGGGATCAGGCTGAGTACGCCTTCGAGCATGCCGATACCAGCGCGCAGGATCGGCACCACGGTGATTTTCTTACCAGCGATTTTCTCGACCTGGACGGGACCGGCCCAACCGGGGATCTCGTAGGTTTCCAGAGGCAAATCTTTGGTAGCTTCGTAAGTGAGCAGCGCTCCGACTTCCTGAGCAAGCTCACGGAAGTTCTTCGTGCTAATGTCGGCGCGGCGCATAAGGCCGAGTTTGTGTCGGATCAGCGGGTGGCGGATCTCGCGAGTGGGCATGGGAAAGGCTCCGGCGGCGGGCAAAAAAACCGGCCTAGATTAATCTATCCGAGGGTGTTGTCCTATAGACATCTAGTACGTTAGTCCATTAAGGCTTGATCGTTGCGCCTCACATGCGTACCTTTGCCCGCTTTTCTTGCCACAGCACCCCCTTGGAGAGCGCCATGTCCGCTGATCTCGAGCATATCCGTCAAATCATGCGCGAGGCTGACTGCCTGTACACCGAAGCGCAAGTCGAAGAAGCGATCGCCAAGGTTGGCGCACACATCACCCGCGAAATGGCCGAGACCAACCCGGTGGTGTTCTGTGTGATGAACGGCGGCTTGATCTTCGCCGGCAAATTGCTCACCCACCTGCAATTCCCGCTGGAAGCTTCCTACCTGCACGCTACCCGTTATCGCAACGAAACCACCGGCGGCGACCTGTTCTGGAAAGCCAAGCCGGAAGTCTCGTTCATTGATCGCGACGTGCTGATCATCGACGACATCCTCGATGAAGGTCACACCCTGGGCGCAATCATCGACTTCTGCAAACACGCCGGCGCACGCAAAGTGCACACCGCCGTGCTGATCGACAAAGACCACGACCGTAAGGCCCGTCCGGACCTGAAAGCCGATTACGTCGGCCTGCCGTGCATCGACCGCTACATTTTCGGTTACGGCATGGACTACAAAGGCTACTGGCGTAACGCCAATGGGATCTTCGCCGTTAAAGGGATGTAATCCGTGGTCCGCTTTCTTGATCAGACGCTGTTCACCGAATTGGCCGAGAAAGCGGCCGCCAGCCCCCGTGGTAGGCACCACCACAACTTCCATCAGATGGAAGAGCCGTGTCATCGCCTGGCCATCGGCTTGCAACCTGAGACGTATGTGCCGCCTCATCGGCACTTGAGCGCGGACAAGGCGGAAACCCTGCTGGTGCTCAAGGGCAGCCTGGGCCTGTTGGTGTTCGGTGATACCGGCGAGGTGATCGCCAAGCGCGTGATACAGGCGGGCGGCGAATGTGCGGGTGTCGACCTGCCACCGGGCGTCTTTCATGGCTTGGTGGTGCTGGAGCCCGATACGGTGATGTTCGAATGCAAGGCCGGGCCGTATCGAGCGCTGGGCGAGGGCGAGGCGGCTGACTGGGCACCGCGCGAAGGCGATGCCGGCGTCGCCGCGTATCAACGCTGGATGCTTGCCCAGTTCGATTGAGCTACAGTGCTCGGCCATCTTCCACGGAGCGGCCCATGAGCCTGTTGATACGCACTTGCGCCGCCCTGGCGTTGACCCTCAGCCTGCCCCTGGCGGCGGCGCCCGCGCCGATGCACAGCCAGTTCCTGCCGCCGGATGACCTCACCCTGCGCGCCAACACCCCCGACCAGCAGCAACTGCTGCAAGTCACCGAGTACGCGGTGGTGGTGGGTAACCAGCGGCAATCCACGCAGCAGCCCATCCCGGTGACCTCGCCGTTGATGATTCGCCTCAAGGGCAAGTCCCTGAACAAAGGCGCGACCATCAGCCAGGTGGTGCTCAATTTTGACGCCGAAAGCAAAAGCCTGAAAAAGCCAGTGTTCGATAACACCAGCAAAACCCTGACGTTGTCATACCCGATGGCGCAGTACCGGGTGATTGTCGACTTGCTGCGCAATGACACGGTGTACGTACAGTTCCTCAGTTATGCCAACGGGCATATCTGGGCGGACCTGCACACCGGCGCTGTTCGCGCAAAGTGATTCAGCCGACACGCGTTCAGTCATGTGAATGCAATCAATGTGGGAGCTGGCTTGCCTGCGATAGCGGTGAGCCAGTTGGCCCAACTGTCACTGATGCAACACTATCGCAGGCAAGCCAGCTCCCACAGGTGTGCTTGGTTGTTTTCGAAGGGGGTGTCTGGCAGGTAGACTTCCTCTCCCGTGTAATGTCTGCAGGCTGGAGTCGGTAATGCGTAAAGATAAGAAACAGGTGATTGGTGACGAGATCGGCGACGACCAGATCAAGTTGTTCCTGGACTTCGAGCCGGTCGATGCGACTTCACCGTCCCTGCACAAACTGATCAAGGCCTACCGTGGCCTGCGTATCGATGACTTCGCGCGGTTCCTGGGCTTTTTCAAGGAAGCAGGCCTGGACCTCGACGGCAAGGATGAGCATGGCCAGACCTTCGTTGACCTGATCAAGGATCAGCGTAATGCCGCCGAGTACATCGAACTGATCGACAACGCTCGCGGCTGATTATCCGAGACATAAAAAAACGCCCCGTTCTCATGCACAGAGCGGGGCGTTTTTTATTGCGTTAAAGCCTCAAGCGTAGCTTTCGGCCTCATTGCTTTGCTCAACCAGTTCCAGGCTGATGTTGTTCTGCGTGTTAATCTTGCGATACAGCTCGGCATCCGTCTCCAGCACTTTTTCCCGGGCCGGGAAAATCTCGTGCAGCTTGGCGGCCCACTCACCGGCAGTCTTGGCCGGGAAGCAGCGCTCGATCAGTTCAAGCATGATCGACACCGTCACCGAAGCGCCCGGGGACGCGCCCAGCAGGGCTGCCAGCGAGCCGTCTTTGGCCGCCACCAGCTCGGTGCCGAATTGCAGCACGCCGCCTTTTTTCGGGTCTTTCTTGATGATCTGCACCCGTTGGCCGGCCACTTCCAGGCGCCAGTCTTCGGCTTTCGCCTCAGGGTAGAAGCGGCGCAAGGATTCCAGGCGTTGCTCCATGGACTGCATGACTTCGCTGACCAGGTACTTGGTCAGGTCCATGTTATCGCGGGCCACGGCCAGCATCGGGCCGATGTTGCCGGCGCGAACCGACAGTGGCAGGTCAAGGAACGAGCCGTGCTTGAGGAACTTGGTGGTGAAACCGGCGTAGGGTCCGAACAGCAGGGATTTCTTGCCATCGACCACGCGGGTGTCCAGATGCGGCACGGACATTGGCGGCGAACCCACGGCGGCCTGGCTGTAGACCTTGGCCTGGTGGTGCTTGACCACTTCCGGGTTGTCGCAACGCAGCCACTGACCGCTGACCGGGAAACCACCGAAGCCTTTGCTTTCTTCGATGCCAGAGGCTTGCAGCAGCGGCAGGGCCGCGCCACCGGCGCCGAGGAACACGAACTTGGCGTCCACTTCACGGCTGTTGCCGCTGTTGACGTCCTTGATGCTGACGGTCCAGCCCGCGCCATTACGCTTGAGGCCGGTAACGCGCTTGCTGTACTTGACCTGGGCGTCGGCCGAGCTGCTCAGGTGGCTGAGCAACTGGTTGGTCAGGGCGCCGAAGTTGACGTCGGTGCCATTCATGACGCGGGTGGCAGCGATTTTTTCGTCGAGTGGGCGGCCCGGCATCATCAAAGGCATCCACTCGGCCATCTCATTGCGGTCTTCGGTGTAGTGCATGTCCGAGAACGCGTGGTGCTGGCTGAGGGTTTCAAAGCGCTTCTTGAGGAAGGAAACGCCTTTTTCACCCTGCACGAAGCTCAGGTGCGGCACTGGGCTGATAAAGGATTTGGACGAGCCAAAGGTGCCCTTTTTGGTCAGGTACGCCCAGAACTGCTTCGACACCTCGAACTGGGTGTTGATGTGCACGGCTTTCTTGATATCGATCGAGCCGTCGGTTGCCTGCGGCGTGTAGTTCAGCTCGCACAGACCAGCGTGGCCGGTACCGGCGTTGTTCCACGGGTTGGAACTCTCCGCGGCACCCGAATCCATCAGCTCAACGACTTCCAGCTTGAGGCCGGGGTCGAGCTCTTTGAGCAATACGGCCAGGGTGGCACTCATGATGCCGGCCCCTACCAGTACTACGTCGACTGCTTCGTTATGCGCCATTTAACGCGTCTCCAAAATCTGCAGCACCAAATTGACGGCATGGCTGCCAGGAGTGACGGGGCGGTTCACGTGTTGCCCCAGGTTACCCATGGCCAGGATCGCCATGTCCGATTCGCAATTCTTTGCATCTTCAGCACACGCTTCCTGCCGGGCTAATCTGCCTATGAACGCATTCATGGGCGCCTGTGGCAATTCGACTTATGGTCAAAGCGTGCGATTTGTGCAACCAATCCGTAGCGGACAGGCTCAAGCTCCGGTGTTTGAGGAGTGCTCGGTCCTGTGTGGTTGGGCTGTTCCAGACGCTGATGGTGCTTGTACAAACGCCAAACTATTCATTTGCTCGCCACACTCTTGTGAAGTTGTGAAAACCCGTTTTTTCACGCTCTTTTGAAGACGTGAACCTCAAAAAAGGGCTGCCCCAGCCTGGCACCTGGCCCGCAAACCTCTGCCGACAGGCGGCAAAACGGGCAAACAACTCAAGTGGCCGAGCGCAATGGCAGCTCTGGCAGATTCGGCAAAGAGGGGTGGTTTGCAAAGAAAACAGCAAGCGCGCCAGCTTCACTCGATCTGTGTGGGCGGCTCTCTGTGGGCGATTTGGGGGTTAATACCGAGGCATTAACGATGCTGCGAGGCCCGATCAGGAGACGTCCTTATAATCGGGGGGAGATTGTAGCGAAGAACGCCAAGGAAATGGGCGTGTTTTATGACTTTTATTAGTGTCTCGGTCAGGAGGCCAACGCATGCTGGGGTTGCGCGTGCATAACGTGTGGGCTGACCCGGGCACTTGTCGGTAGCGGGCGGTGCATCCAGCCCAGATGCGTCTCTGACACTTCCACCCAACCTTCGCCAACAGGCGGCAGGCTGCACTGCTTGAACGCCAGGCAATGCCCGTGCGCATCGAGCAGGGCATAGTGGCGATGACGGGGGTGTGACATGAACAATGACTTGAGAAGGCGCATGGCTTTGTACCTGTTACGTTACATGCTCGAAGGTTGCCAGTGTGCCATGACAGTGGAGTGACGAATTTATGTGAAATTGTAATTTCGGCAAGCCTTCAGCTGCCGTTCAGGATGGCTGGTGGGTGACCTGCGTGCACCGTTATACTGGCGGTCTGTTTGCACCTAGTCCTGGAGAAATGAGTATGTTGCAACGCCTGCTGTTCGGTTTGATCACTGTGACCAGTTTGACCCTGGTTGGCTGCGCCAACAGCCCGCAACAACTCAGCCCGCAACCTAAAGTCACTGCGCAGCTGGCCCCTGTAGGCCATGGCCAACCGGTGTCGGTGCGTGTAGTGGATGGTCGTCCGTCGCCAACCCTGGGCTCCCGTGGCGGCCTGTACCCTGAGACTGCGCTTATTTCGGTAACCGGCCAGGACGTGCTGCCCAAGCTGCAAGCCCAGGCCGAAGCCGCCGTGCGCCTGTTGGGTTTCACCCCGGCCAACTCGCCGGGCGCTCCTCAACTGACCATTACCTTGGCGGAGCTGAAATACCAGTCGCCTAAAGAAGGCCTGTATGTGACGGAAGCCTCCATCGGCGCGACGTTCAAATCTGATGTCAGTGCCGGTACGCGTCGCTACAGTGGCCGCTACGGCGCTTCTCTGAATCAGCGCTTCGGTATGTCGCCGAACCAGGAAACCAACACCAAGCTGGTCAGCGACGTGTTGAGCGACGCGCTGACGCGTTTGTTTAAAGACCCAAGCATCGGCCAATTGCTCAGCGCGCAGTAACCGCCGACAAGCGCCTCACAAAAAACCGGGCTCAGCGATGAGCCCGGTTTTTTTACGCCTGTCGCTTTTATGCAGCCGTTTCGACATAAAAGTCCAACACACTTACGCCAGTCAGCAGATCCAGTTCCGGCAGGTCGGCGTGCTGGTGCCCGCCGAGGGCGCAATACACCAGCCAGTGGCGATCCTGGACGTTGAATGCCAAGCCGCCGACCAGGGCTTCTTGCTCTTCGTTTGGGGCGATCAGGTACAGCCGATCCTGGTTTTGCGCATGCAGCATGACAAGCTCCTAAGCGTCGAAGGGCAACAGAGTGGCTTGTTAAGGTGACGTTCAGGTGACGCTGTAAATTACTGGATACATTACGGGTACATGGGGACGGAGCATTACTCGGGCAGGAGGCCACTATCGTTCAGGTTTGTATCTGAATAGATACCAAGATACTGGTCGACCGAGGTTTGCGATGGCGCTGCCCGCACTACTGATCAATGCTGTGGCTTTATTGGTGGCCTGCCCGGGTGCAGCGCTGCTGTTCATTACCCGCTTGCGTGAGCAGCGCGCCCTGGCCGACCTGACCGCGAAAAGCGAAGACCGCGCGATCGACCTGCCGATGTTGTTTCTGGATGTGCGCACCGAACGGGCGCATCGTCTGGCCTACCGTGTCGGGTTCGCCTGCCTTGGGCTGGCGCTGGCCATTTCCTGGCTCAGCACCCACCTCTAAGAACACCGCACAACCAAATGTGGGAGCGGGCTTGCCCGCGAAAGCGGCGTGTCAGTCGATACATCGTTGACTGAATCAGCGCATTCGCAAGCAAACCGGCTCCCACATTTTTGATTCGGTGTTTACAGGGGAATACCGGCCTTTACCCGATACTGGTTGCGCACCGGCGTTGCATATTGCACCACCAGAAACGGCCGGTGTTCAGCCGGGCATTCATTCAAGCGTCGCTCCCACTCCGCTTTCGCCTTCGCCAATTCATCGGCCGGGAATACCTCGGCCGCGGTTGGCACCTGCAATTGCGGGTCGGCATCGCTCCACTGTGCGTACGCCAGGTAATGCACCGGGAACAAGCGATAACCCCCAAGAATCTGCCGGTCCATCTCCACGGCCAGCAGCTTGGTGTCTTCAAAACGTTCGGTGATAGGCGGTGCAAAGTTCACGTGCACGCGGCCCTTGTAGCCGGTGATACCGAGGGCAATGCTTACGTCGTCTTCGCCCGGCGCCTTGCTGTAGGTGCCGGTGGTGGCGCGGATATACAGCTCGCGCGCCTTGGCGCTGTCACACGGGTCGTATTCATAGCTGATGGACACCGGCGTCAGGTTCAACGACTGGATCACCTCGGCAAACGGCTCGTCTTTGCGGCTGACATGGAACATCTTGAGGATCGCTGACTCGGTGCGATCATCCCCATCCTTGGCACGGCCTTCGGCCTGGGCGATCCAGATCGACTGGCAGTCGTTGCGGATCGAATGGTTGATGTAGGCCGACAGCAGTTGGTAGGCCGCCATCTTTTCCTTTCGCCCGGTGATCGAGCGGTGCACGATAAAACTCTTGTTCAGGCGCATCAGGTCGCTGACAAACGGCTTTTGCAGCAGGTTGTCGCCGATGGCGATGCGTGGCGTTGGCAGGCCGGCGTGGTACACGGCATAGTTGACGAAGGCCGGGTCCATCACGATATCGCGGTGGTTGGCCAAAAACAGATAAGCGGTGCCCGACTTGAGTTGCTCGACGCCGGTGTAGGTTACGCCGTCGGTCGCGCGATCAATGGTGTGATCGACGTAATACTCGACTTTGTCCTGCAGCGTGGCCACGGTGGTGACGCCGGCGAATTCACGGCGCAGCTTGCGGGCGATCATCGGCTTGAGCAGCCAGCCCAGGGCGCCGGCAAAGCGCGGGAAGCGGAAGTGGGTCAGGATGTCCAGAAAGGCCTTGTCACTGAACAGACGTGCCAGCACTGCCGGGACTTCGCTGTCGTTGTAAGGTCGGATGGTATCGAATTCGCCCATCATGCTCTCTTGTTAGAAACGGCTAGTGTTAGTAAAGGAAATATCAGGGTGCGGCCGCAACATTGGCTCTGCCGTGAATAGCCCTGTAAATAGACCGGCGATTATACGCACAAGTCACCTGAGAGACCGCGATGGAAGAGGAGTCGTACGAATGTCCTTATTGTGGAGAGGTGGTCACAGCGTTGCTGGACCTGTCGGCGGGCGATCAGGAATATATAGAAGACTGCCCTGTGTGCTGCCGGCCGATTACGTTCGAGCTCCAGGTACACGGTGACGAGTGGATGCTGAACGTGCGCAGCGAAAACGAATAACAGGTACGCCCATGCAGCGAATTTATGAGCCGGAAAACCTGATGGAAGGCGAGCTGCTGCAACAAATGCTCGCCAGCGAGGGCATCGAGGCGCACCTGGTGGGGCGCCATTTGCTCGGCGGTACCGGCGAACTGCCGATTTTCGGCCTGCTGGGGCTGGAAGTAGATAACGACCAGGCCGCCTACGCCCGCGAGCTGATTACCGCTTACATCGGTGCGCAGCCCTTGCCCGGCGATGAACCCGACAGCTTCCCCGACGTATTGGTCTGTTAGGCTGTCGGTCGGTTTACCCAAGAGTCGTGTTACCCCATGTGTGGACGTTATGCCCTGTTTCGCTGGAACCCTGCCTTCGCTGCCTTACCGGGATTCCCCTCGGATCAAAAGGCCCAGTGGAATATCTCCCCGAATGATTCGGTGCTGATCCAGCGCCAGAGCGAAGGCCAGCGCACCCTTGCGCGTGCCCGCTGGGGGCTCACGCCGCCGTGGCTGACCGACCTTTCCCGCACTCCGGCCCATGCCCGCGCCGAAACCCTGGCGGAGCAACCGATGTTTCGCGAAGCCTTTCGCCAGCGCCGTTGCCTGCTGCCGGCCAATGGTTTTTACGAATGGCGTGGCACCCAACGCAAGCGTCCTTACTGGCTGACGCCGGGTGAAGGCTCGACGCTGTTTTTTGCGGCCATCTGGGAGGCGTATCCGGTGCAGGAGCAGGTGTGGCTGAGCACGGCAGTGGTCACCCAGGCCGCGCAGAGTCAGCGGCGGCCGTTGATTCTCGACGCGGCGGGGCAGGAGGCCTGGTTGAATCCAGAGACCCCCTTGCATGTGTTGCAAGGCTTGCTGGCCAGCGAGCCCGTCGCATTGCGCGAGCGGGTCCTGGCCAACATGGTGAATGACCCGAAGTTGAATGGGCCCGAGTGCCTGACGCCGGCTTAAGCCTTGTGGTTGCAGGTTGGATTCACCGGCCTCAACACCACCGCAAACCGCTAAACCTTGAACGGGATGACCCGCCTCCGCTGTAGGCGTGTGGGATGTATCTGAAAGTTGGTGGTTACACGTCTTGTGTATCTGGCGCAGATACACACGACCGCCTACGATACGCGCCAGGTTTCCAGGGAGAGTGTTGATGAAGAAGTCATTGGCGGTAAGCGTACTCAGTGCAGCGATGCTGCTGGCTGGTTGCCAGTCGGTAAACACCACCAACGGCGGTGCCGTCGGGGTAGAGCGCAAGCAGTACATGTTCAGCATGCTATCGAGCCAGGAAGTCGACCAGATGTACGCCCAGTCCTATCAGCAGACGCTGGGGGAGGCGAGTGGTAAAGGCATGCTGGACAAAACCAGCGCCAACGCCAAGCGCGTGCAGGCGATTGCCAATCGTCTGATCGCCCAGGCACCGACCTTCCGCCCGGATGCGGCGCAGTGGAAGTGGGAAGTGAACCTGATCAAAAGCGATGAGATGAACGCCAACTGCGGGCCTGGCGGCAAGATTTTTGTGTACAGCGCGTTGATCGACAACCTCAAGCTTACCGATGACGAGTTGGCTGCGGTGATGGGCCATGAAATCGCCCACGCGTTGCGCGAACACGGGCGTGAAGCCATGTCCAAGGCCTACGGCATCCAAATGGCCAAGCAGGGCGCTGGTGCCTTGTTCGGGTTGGGCCAGGACAGCCTGGCTTTAGCCGATACGGTTGCAAACTACGGCATGACCTTGCCGAACAGCCGCGCCAACGAAAACGAAGCGGACCTGATCGGGCTGGAGCTTTCGGCCCGGGCTGGCTACAACCCAAACGCGGCCATCACGTTGTGGAACAAGATGGCCAAGGCTTCGGAAGGCGCGCCACCGGAGTTCATGAGCACGCACCCGGCTTCCGACAGTCGGATCGCTTCGTTGCAGGCGGCGATTCCGAAGGTGATGCCGCTCTATCAACAGGCCAAAAAAACCTGATATTTCAAGGCTTGTGAAGATCTAAATGTGGGAGCGGGCTTGCTCGCGAATGCGCAGTATCAGTCGGTAAATCTTTGACTGGACCGCCGCCTTCGCGAGCAAGCCCGCTCCCACATTTGATTGGGTTTACAACCAGCCGCTGCTTTGCATGGCCTTGTAAACCGCCACCACCGCCAGGACGAAAAACGCCGTAGCCGCCAGTCGACGAATCAACGTCAGCGGCAGTTTCTCCGCCGCGAAATTCCCCGCCAAGACCACCGGCACGTTCGCAATCAGCATGCCCAGGGTGGTGCCGATAATCACCAGCCACAACTCCGGATACTGCGCCGCCAGCATCACCGTGGCGATCTGCGTCTTGTCACCGATTTCCGCAAGGAAGAACGCAATCAGCGTGGTCAGGAACGGCCCGAACTTGCGTGTGGTACTGGCTTCGTCATCGTCGAGTTTGTCCGGCACCAGGGTCCACAGCGCGGTGGCACAGAAACTCGCCGCGAGAATCCAGTGCAACACCGCATCCGAGAAGAAACTGCCGAACCAGGCCCCCACGGCACCGGCGGCCGCATGGTTGGCCAGGGTCGCGGCGACAATGCCGGCGATGATCGGCCAGGGTTTGCGAAAGCGTGCGGCCAGGATGAGTGCGAGCAGCTGCGTCTTGTCGCCGATTTCGGCCAAGGCAACGATTGCGGTAGGAACGAGTAATGAATCCAGCATCAGGTAGGTTTCCAGGGGCGGGTCGACACGGCTATGACACGTACAGCCTTCCCGCCCCGGGTAAGGTGTGCGTGTCATAGGTCTTGTCAAACCCCGGTCCGTCTGTGCGGACTCCTGGGTCGCATACGCCATGGTCTGCTGAACAAGTATGTTGACGTATGCCGGACGAGCGTGGCGCTCGTGGGAGACTACTCCCCTAGGACGGAGCGGATTCTGCCTAGGCAAAACCCATTCGGCAAGCCTTCTTTTTCAAAAAGCCATCAGCCGCGTTTGGCACGGTAGATGCGGAAACCATTGCCCTCGGCCTTGATCGCACAGATGCCCAAGTGCTCTTCGATCAACGGTTGGTACTTGAGGAAGCTGTTGGCCACCAGGCGAAGTTCGCCGCCTTTTGCCAGGTGTTTCGCGGCTTTTCGCAGCAGATTTTCGGTGGCGAAATAATCCGTGTGCACCCCGACATGGAACGGTGGGTTGCTCAAAATCGCGTTCAAACCCATCGGCGCGGCGTCGATGCCGTCACCGGTCAGCACCTCGGCTTCCAGGCTATTGGCCGCCAGGGTCAGGCGACTGCTGGCAGCGGCGAATGCATCCACGTCCAGCATCGTCACGGTGTTGTGCGGGTAGCGACGTTTGACCGCCGCCCCCAGCACGCCCGCGCCGCAACCGAAGTCCAGCAAATGCCCGCTGGGCAGTTTGTCCAAATGCTCGAGCAACAGTTCGGTGCCGCGATCCAGGCGACCGTGGCTGAACACGCCCGGCAGGCTCACCACCTTGAGCGGCCCCTCGGCCAGTGGCACCTCGAACACCTGTGCCAGGCTTTCCAGCTCGACCGCTTGGGGCGCGTTGGCCACGGTGACTTGCCACAGCTGGCAATGCCGCGCGTTATCGAGCTTGCGTGGCTTGCCGAAAGGGGTCATCTGTTTGGCGGCGCTTTCGATACCGCCTTTTTTCTCCCCGACCAGAAACAGCTCGGCGCCGGGCAGGCGCGCGGCCACGGCGTTGAGCAGGTAGTCGGTGAGGTCCTTGGACTTGGGCAGGAAAATCACCGCCGCATCAAACGCGCGCTCGGGCACGTTCACGCCGAACAGGCTGCGCTCGGGGAAGCGTGCGTCGAGCGCGGCCTGGTCACCGGCATGCCAGCACCAGCCGTGAGCATTGGGCAGGCGGCCGAGCAAATCGTCGGCGGGCAACCCTACCAGCAGCAGGTTGCCTTGAAAAAGTTCGGCCTGACGAAGCAGTACTTCACTGCGCGGATCCATGGTCTGCTCCTTGAAAAGGGGCGCAGTTTATCAACTGACGACACGCAGCGGGGCGCCGCTGAAAAAGCCTCGAGCGTTTTCGGCCAATTGGCCGACGATTCGTTGCCGCGCTTCGCGGCTGCCCCAGGCGTTGTGGGGGGTGACGATCAGCCGAGGAATGTCGCCAGCCAGCAGCGGGTTGCCCTGCACCGGTGGCTCCACGCTCAGTACGTCGGTCGCCGCGCCGCCCAGATGGCCACTGCGCAAAGCGTCCGCCAGCGCCTGTTCGTTGATCAAGCCGCCGCGCGCCGTATTGACGATAAACGCGCCGGGCTTGAGCAGCGCCAGTTCGCGGGCGCCGATAAAGTCATGGGTGTGTTCATTGAGCGGGCAGTGCAGCGTGAGCGCGTCGACCTGCGTGAGCAATTCATCCAGCGGCACGCGGTCGGCGCGGGCAGGGCGCCCGGGAATTGCGCCCAGCACCACGCGCATGCCAAAGGCCTCGGCCAGTCGCGCCACGGCGCTGCCCAGTTCGCCATGGCCGAGCAGGCCAAGGGTTTTGCCCTCCAACTCGACAATCGGGTAGTCCAGCAGACAGAACTGCTTGGCCTCTTGCCACTTGCCTGCGGCGACATCCCGTTGGTAGTCGTTCAAGCGCGTCGCCAGGTTGAGCAACAGCATGATCGTATGTTGCGCCACCGACGGCGTGCCGTAGCCCTGGCAGTTGCTCACGGTAATGCCATGGGCGCGGGCGGCGGCGAGGTCGACGTTGTTAGTGCCGGTGGCCGATACAAGGATCAGCTTTAGCTCGGGGCAGGCCTCCAGGGTTTCGGTGTTCAGGGCGATCTTGTTGCTGATGACTATCTGGGCGCCTTGCAAGCGTTCGACCACGTTTTGCGGCGTGGTGTGTGCGTATAGCTGCAGGTCGCTGAAGCTGTTGCGCAATTCGCTGAGGTCCAGGTCCCCCAGGTCCAGGGACGGGTGATCAAGGAAGACGGCGCGGCGATTGTTCGTCATCAACTGTACCTTTTGCGACAGGGTTCGAAGGCGTAATCTCCCGAGCCTATCAGATGAAATAATCAGTTACTTACTGGAGTGAGTATGTACGCCGCCGAGTTTTTGACCGTAGCCTTGATTCACTTGTTGGCGGTGGCCAGTCCCGGTCCGGATTTCGCCGTGGTGGTGCGCGAGAGTGTGACCCATGGCCGTCGCGCCGGAACCTGGACCGCGCTGGGTGTTGGTTCGGCGATTTTCCTGCACGTGGGTTACTCGTTGCTCGGGATTGGCTTGATCGTGTCCCAGTCGATCGTGCTGTTCAATGCGCTGAAATGGGCGGCGGCGGCGTACTTGCTGTACATCGGCTTCAAGGCGTTGCGCGCGCAACCGGCCAAGCCCGTGGCCGAGGGCGAGTTGCACCGTGAAGTGGGCGAACGCACTGCGCGTGGGGCGTTTACTGCAGGTTTTGTGACCAATGGCTTGAACCCCAAGGCCACGCTGTTCTTTCTGTCGCTGTTTACCGTGGTGATTAATCCGCATACGCCGCTGGCGATTCAGGCGGGTTATGGGGTGTACCTGGCTGTGGCGACGGCTGTGTGGTTCTGCCTGGTGGCCATGTTGTTCAGCCAGCAGCGCGTGCGGGCTGGGTTTGCGCGTATGGGGCACTGGTTTGATCGGACCATGGGGGCGGTGTTGATTGCTATTGGTGTGAAGCTTGCGTTTACCAGCATGAAATGAGGTGGGGTTTTTTTTCGGGTGGGGTAGATGGGGGGCATGTCCGTTGCTGCGGTAACGGCGGCTTAGGGTTCCGCCCTTACGGCGGGTCACTTTTTTACAAGCGCCCTAAAAAAGTAACCAAAAAACGCTTTGCCCCACCACTCGGTGCCTCGCCCAGGCTCGGCATGCCCGCACTCCGGCTTGAATCCGTGGGCCGCCGCAATGGGCCATCCTTGGCCCAGTGCGGCTAACCCGGCGTCCTGCCGGGTTACCCACGGATTCAAGCCTGCGTTCGGCCATCGTGGTTAACGGGGCCTGTCAGATCAAGATCGACAGCAGATCAACAGCAGAGCACGGCGGCCTGGTAGCCGACCTGAGTGGTAGAAGCGAAAGCAGGGCAAAAACACAGCAGAGGCAGATCAGAAGCAGAACTGCTTTTCTGTGGGAGCTGGCTTGTCGGACCGCCGAACCGCTGCGATGCAGACACATCGGTACATCAGGCATATCCAGTTGATGCCATCGCAGGCAAGCCAGCTCCCACATTGACGGTGTACAGCCTGAAGAGCAGCACACCCTCTGCCTGATGCACCGAGGTCAAAATGTGGGAGCGGGCTTGCTCGCGAATGCGGCGGGTCAGTCACCAGATGCATCAACTGACACACTGCTATCGGGAGCGAGCCCCTTCCCACATTTATCCGAGTTCAGTTTCCAAGATCAGCTCGGCTGTAAGGCCGCCTCAGCTTTGCTTTTGATCTAACCACTCAGGTCGGCTACTAGGCCGCCGTGCTCTGCTTTTGATCTTGATCTGCTGTTGATCTTAGGCGCCCCGTTAACCACGCTGGCCGAACGCAGGCTTTGGAGCGTGGGTAACCCGGCAGGACGCCGGGTTAGCCGCGATGGGCCAAGGATGGCCCATGGCGGCGGCCCACGGTCCAAAGCCTGCGTGAGGGCACACCGAGCCTAGGCGAGGTGCCGAGTGGTGGGGCAAGAGCCCTTTGCTTACTTTGGGGCTTTTCCAAAGTGAGTCGCCGTAAGGGCGAAACCCATAGCTGCCATGACGCTTATAACGGATATGTACTCCGTAGCCCGGTGACAACCATAAGGCTTGCAGATAGTTATCCCCTGATAGTGCCCACATTTCATCTCAGCAATGCTCCACTAATGGCGTAAAGCTAGCATTCATTGAACGCTGCAAATCATTCCTTTGGCTGATTTAGCTGAAACATAAGCGCTCTAAAGTGCAGGTCTTCAAGCCAAGACCGTGCAGTCAGATAAGGGATTCGTATGTTGCAGACCCGTGTTATCCCGCCCGCCGAAGGCGCTTACCAATACCCGCTGTTGATCAAACGCCTGTTGATGTCCGGGGCGCGCTACGAGAAGACCCGGGAAATCATCTACCGCGACAAACTGCGCTACACCTACCCAACCCTGATCGAACGCGTTGCCCGCCTGGCCAATGTGTTGACCGAAGCCGGGGTCAAGGCCGGTGACACCGTCGCCGTGATGGACTGGGACAGCCACCGTTACCTGGAATGCATGTTCGCGATCCCGATGATCGGCGCGGTGATCCACACGATCAATGTGCGCCTGTCGCCGGAACAAATCCTCTACACCATGAACCACGCCGAAGACCGCTTTGTGCTGGTCAACAGTGAGTTTGTCGGGCTCTACCAGGCCATTGCCGGCCAGTTGACCACGGTCGACAAGACCCTGCTGCTCACCGACGGCGATTCCAAAACCGCCGAGTTGCCCCATTTGGTCGGCGAGTACGAAACCCTGCTGGCGGCCGCGAGCCCCAAGTACGACTTCCAGGACTTCGACGAAAATTCGGTCGCCACCACCTTCTACACCACAGGCACCACCGGCAACCCCAAGGGCGTGTACTTCACCCACCGCCAGTTGGTGCTGCACACCATGGGGGTGGCGACCATCATGGGCAGTGTCGACAGCGTGCGCCTGCTGGGCACCAACGATGTGTACATGCCGATCACACCGATGTTCCACGTCCACGCCTGGGGCTTGCCGTATGTGGCAACCATGCTCGGCTTGAAGCAGGTGTACCCCGGCCGCTACGACCCGGAATACCTGGTGGAGTTGTGGCGCAAGGAAAAGGTCACCTTCTCCCACTGCGTGCCGACCATCCTGCAAATGGTGCTTAACGCCAAGGCTGCCCAGGACGTGCACTTTGGCGGTTGGAAAATTGTCATCGGCGGCAGCGCGCTTAATCGCACACTGTATGAAGCGTCCAAAGCGCGAGGCATTCAACTGACCGCCGCGTACGGCATGTCCGAAACCGGGCCGCTGGTGTCTTGCGCCCATCTCAACGAAGAGCTGATGGCCGGCAGCGAAGACGAACGCACCACCTACCGCATCAAGGCCGGCGTGCCCGGGCCATTGGTGGAGGCGGCGATCATCGACGGCGACGGCAACTTCCTGCCCGCCGATGGCGAGTCCCAGGGCGAGTTGGTGCTGCGGGCGCCCTGGCTGACCGAAGGCTATTACAACGAGCCGCAAAAGGGCGCCGAGCTGTGGGAAGGCGGCTGGATGCACACCGGAGACGTGGCCACCCTGGATGCATTTGGCGTGATCGATATTCGCGACCGCATCAAGGACGTGATCAAGACCGGTGGCGAGTGGATCTCGTCCCTGGCCCTCGAAGACCTGGTCAGCCGTCACCCGGCGGTACGCGAAGTAGCGGTGGTGGGCATCGCCGACCCGCAATGGGGCGAGCGTCCGTTTGCCTTGCTGGTGGTGCGTGATGGCCATGTGATAGGTGCCCGCGAGCTCAAGGAACACCTCAAGCCTTTCGTCGAGCTGGGCCATTTGAGCAAGTGGGCCATTCCTAGCCAGATCGCCGTTGTTACTGAAATTCCCAAGACCAGCGTCGGGAAACTCGACAAAAAACGTATCCGCATCGACATCATTGAATGGCAGGCCAACAACAGCACGTTCCTGTCCACTCTCTGACGCCTCTCGCCGCGCCCGTTCGGGCGCGGCAATGCTCTATCTCGCGCCTTCACTTGTGATTTATCGATTTTCAGCCATCCTTGCCTCGCCGGCCTTCGTCGGCGTGGCGAAAGGGTTGTGGCAGACGGGTCGGTGATGCAAATCACACTTTAGAGGGATCAAGCGATACCCCCCGCTGGCTATAGTCCCTTCCAGAGTTTTTCAAGGATGTTGTGCTTCGGGCCATGGGGGCTCGGTTGCCGTTCAGCATTGGAATCGTTGTATTCCGGCCGTTACAAGCATCCAGAAGAAAGAACTCACTGCCATAACAATAATGCACATGGAGTAGCGTCGATGACCTCAGTAAACCAGTTCTGGCGCCGGGCAAGACTGCCCCTGGCCGTCAGTCTCGCTTCTACGCTCGCCGGGCCCGCATTCGGCGTCAGTTTCAACATCGGTGAAATCGAAGGTAGCTTTGACTCATCCCTGTCCGTAGGGGCGAGCTGGTCGACTGCCGGTCGCAATAAAGACCTGATCGGTGCCAACAACGGTGGCAGGGGGTTATCGCAAACCTCCGATGACGGCCACCTGAACTTCAACAAGGGTGATGCCTTCTCGAAGATCTTCAAGGGCATCCATGACCTTGAGTTGAAATACGGCGATACCGGCATCTTTGTGCGTGGCAAATACTGGTACGACTTCGCGCTGCAAAACGAAGACCTGGACTTCAAGAACGTCAGCAACGACAACCGTAAAGAGGGCGCCAAGTCCTCTGGCGGGCAGATTCTCGATGCCTTCGTCTACCACAACTACACCATCGCCGATCAGCCGGGTAACGTGCGTCTTGGCAAGCAGGTCGTAAGCTGGGGCGAAAGTACGTTCATTGGTGGCGGTATCAACTCGATCAACCCGATCGACGTCTCTGCATTCCGCCGTCCGGGCGCCGAGATCAAGGAAGGCCTGATTCCGGTCAACATGTTCTACGTGTCCCAGACCCTGACCGATAACCTCTCCGCAGAGGCGTTCTACCAGTTGGAGTGGGACCAGACCGTGGTGGATAACTGCGGTACGTTCTTCTCCCAGCCGGACGTGATTGCCGATGGTTGCAGCAATAACCTGCGGGTCTTGAACAAGCGTTCCACCATCCCTGGCGCGGCCTTGCCAACCCTTAACGCGCTTGGCGTCGATGTGAACAACGAAGGCGTGCTGGTGCGTCGCGGCGGTGACCGTGATGCACGCGACAGCGGCCAGTTCGGCGTGGCCATGCACTACAACTTCGAGCCGCTGGACACTGAGTTCGGCGCGTATTTCATGAACTACCACAGCCGTGCGCCGATCTTCAGCGCGACAGGTGCGCCAAACTCGGCCTACACCCGTCCGCTGGGGCCGTTGGCGGCATTGCGTCCGTTGATCGTGGCGGGCAGTTCGAATTACTTCGTTGAGTACCCGGAAGATATCCGCCTCTATGGCTTGAGCTTCTCCACCACGCTGCCTACCGGCACCGCCTGGAGTGGTGAATTGAGCTACCGGCCAAACGCGCCGGTACAGCTGAGCACCACCGATATTCTGTATGCGGGCGTCACGCCGATTCCGGGCTTTGGCAATGCTTCGGTGCTCAAGGGCACGCCGGGCCAGGACCTGCACGGTTACAACCGCAAGGAAGTGACCCAGTTCCAGACCACCTTTACGCACTTCTTCGACCAGGTGATGGGCGCCACCCGCCTGACAACCGTGGGCGAAATCGGCGTGACCCATGTGGGCGGCCTTGAGAGCAAAAACGTTGCACGTTATGGCCGTGATCCAGTCTTTGGTCCCGGCACCCTGCCTGGCGGTTTCTGCACCGCACTCGACAATTCGACGGCTCAAGGTGCCGGCCTGCCCAATGCGTCCGGCCTGAACACCAACTGCAACAATGACGGCTACACCACTGCGACGTCCTGGGGTTACCGCGCCCGGGCAATCTGGGAATACCCGGATGTGTTTGCCGGTGTGAACCTCAAGCCCAACGTGGCCTGGTCCCATGACGTCAAAGGTTACTCGCCAGGCCCTGGCGGCAACTTTGAAGAGGGTCGCAAGGCCGTCAGCCTGGGTGTCGATGCCGAGTACCAGAACACCTACACCGTCAGCCTGAACTACACCAACTTCTTTGGTGGCAAATTCACCACGGTGGATGATCGCGATTTCATCGCTCTGAGCGCCGGCGTGAACTTCTAAGCACACTCTTTTCAGATGCATGTAATTCAGGAAGAACCAGAACATGAAAATAACTAAAAGTCTGTTGCAGGTGGGTGTGCTTGGGCTGTCGATCATGGCGGGTAGCGTCATGGCGGCAGTCTCGGCGGATGAGGCGGCCAAACTGGGCACGACCCTGACGCCGATGGGCGCCGAAATGGCCGGCAACGCGGCCGGCACCATTCCGAAATGGTCGCCACTGCCGACCAATGCCGGCGCTGTGGATGCCCGTGGTTTCCTGGCCAACCCGTATGCCAGCGAACAACCGCAGTTCACCATCACCGCGCAGAACGTCGAGCAGTACAAAGACAAGCTGGCGCCTGGGCAGTACGCGATGTTCAAGCGTTACCCGGACACCTTCAAGATGCCGGTCTACCCGACGCATCGCGGCGCTACCGTGCCGGCTGATGTGTTTGCCGCCATCAAGAAGAACGCCACCCACACCAACCTGGTGTCGGGCGGCAACGGCCTGGAAAACTTCGAAACCGCTGTACCGTTCCCGATTCCCAAGAGCGGCGTCGAGGTTATCTGGAACCACATCACCCGTTATCGCGGCGGCAGCGTGACCCGTCTGGTCACCCAGGCCACCCCGCAAACCAACGGTTCGTTCAGTCTGGTGTACTTCCGCGATCAGTTCGTGTTCCGCGACAAGATGAAGGACTACGACCCGAAAAACCCGGGCAACGTGCTGTTTTACTTCAAGCAGCAAGTGACCGCACCGGCGCGTCTGGCCGGTGGTGTGCTGCTGGTGCACGAAACCCTCGACCAGGTGAAAGAACCGCGTTCGGCATGGGTCTATAACGCCGGCCAGCGCCGCGTGCGCCGGGCACCGCAAGTGTCCTATGACGGGCCGGGTACCGCTGCCGATGGCCTGCGTACCTCGGACAACCTCGACATGTACAACGGCGCACCCGACCGCTACGACTGGAAGCTGGAAGGCAAAAAAGAAATCTACATCGCCTCCAACAGCTACAAGATCGACGATCCGAAACTCAAGTATGTCGACATCATCAAGGCCGGCCACATCAACCAGGACCTGGCTCGCTACGAGCTGCGTCGCGTCTGGCACGTGGTCGCGACCTTGAAGGAAGGCCAGCGCCACATCTACGCCAAACGTGACTTCTTCATCGACGAAGACACCTGGCAAGCAGCGGTCATCGACCACTACGACGGCCGTGGCCAACTGTGGCGCGTCGCCGAAGCCCATGCCGAGAACTACTACGACAAGCAAGTGCCGTGGTACGCCCTGGAAACCCTCTACGACCTGCAGTCCGGCCGCTACCTGGCGCTGGGCATGAAGAACGAAGAGAAGCAGGCGTATGACTTCGGCTTCACCGCCACCACCAGCGACTTCACCCCCGCGGCCTTGCGCCAGGACGGTGTTCGCTAAGCAGCACTCGCTCGACAATGTGGGAGGGGGCTTGCTCCCGATAGCGGTGGGTCAGTCGATGTATTAAGTGACTGACACACCCTTATCGGGAGCAAGCCCCCTCCCACTTTTGTTCGTGGTGCTCTGGCTGGGATATTTTTTGTCGCAGTTCTTTTTCAGGCAAATGTTGCAAAGATCTACAAACCTGCCGCTTTTACCGCTAGTCTGCGGACATCTGCAATGCCGACAACAGCCTTCTACAAGAGCCCGGCGATGACTGATCTGTCCCGAATCCAAGGGCCTGCAAGCGCTGTGATTCCGACGCTGGAAGCGCGCTTCTACAGGCCACCGTTGCCTGACGGCTATGTGCTGCGCCCGCGCCTGTGCGAGCGGCTGAGCGCGGGGCTGGAAGGGCGACTGTTACTGGTCAGCGCCCCGGCCGGGTTCGGCAAGAGTTCGTTGGCGGTGGAGTTCTGCCAGAGCCTGCCCGCCCATTGGCAAAGCCTGTGGCTGGGCCTGAGCCCTCGGGATAACGACCCAGGCCGCTTCCTCGAGCGCCTGCTCGACGGTTTACAACAATACTTCCCACAGCTCGGCGCCCAGTCCCTGGGCCTGCTGAAAATGCGCCAGCGTCACCAACCCTTTGCCTTTGAAGAATGGCTCGATGGCTTGCTCGATGAGCTGACGCTGCACCTCTCCACGCGCGCGCCGATATTGCTGGTGCTGGATGACTACCACCTGGCCCAGGGCCCGGTGCTGGATCGCTGCCTGCAATTTTTCCTCAACCATTTGCCCGATGGGCTGTTGGTCATGGTCACCAGCCGCCAACGTCCGGACTGGCATCTGGCGCGACTGCGGTTGTCGCGGCACCTGCTGGAACTGCACGAACAAGACCTGCGCCTGACCCATGACGAGTCGCTGGCTGTGTTGGATCGGCACAGCAGCTCGTTGCGCGGCGAGGCCCTGGATAACTTGATTCGTCGCAGTGAGGGCTGGGTGGCCGGCCTGCGTTTCTGGTTGCTGGCCATTTCCGAAGCCGGCAATGAGGCCGTGTTGCCGCAACACTTGCACGGCGGCGAAGGGCTGATTCGCGATTACTTGCTGGAAGAGGTCATCGACTGTCTGCCGGTTGACGTGCAAGCGTTTTTGTACGACACCGCCCCTCAGGATCGTTTCTGCAGTGAGCTGTGCGACGCCGTGCGTGAGGCCCATGACAGCGCGGAAATCCTCGGGTATTTGCAGGCCCACCAAGTGTTTCTGGTGCCGCTGGACGAGCAGGGCCACTGGTATCGTTATCACCATCTGTTTTCCGACTTGCTGCGCACCCGCCGTGCCAGCAATGCCACATTGCCGATTGCCAGCCTGCACCTGCGGGCCTGCCGCTGGTTCAACGCCCAGGGTTTGATTGATGAGGCGGTGGAGCAGGCGTTGCGCGCCGGCCACCTGGATGTGGCGGCGAACCTGGTGCAAAACCTGTCGGAGGAGCAACTGCTGGCTGAACAGAATGTCGGCATGCTGCTGCGCTGGAAGATGGACTTGCCCGACAGCCTGCTGATCAGCACGCCGCGGTTGATCGTGCTTTACAGCTGGGCGTTGGGGCTGGCCTGTCAGTTGGATGCGGCGGAAGAATTGTCCGGCTATCTCAGTCGCTTCCTGCCGGCGCCGTCGGCCACTGCGCAAAAATCGATGCTGGCGCAATGGCTGGCGCTGAGCGGGATCATCGCTCGCGGCCGAGGCGATCGCGAGTTGACCCAACGCTATTGCAGCGAGGCGTTGGAAAGCCTGCCGCACAAGCGTTACGGCCAGCGCCTGATGTGTTTGTCGACCCTGTCCAACCTGGCCATCGTCGACGCTGATCTGTGGCGCGCCCGTGGCCTGAATCGCGAATCCCTGGAGTTGGCCCAGCGCGTCGGCAACCCGCTGTTTGAAGCCCTGGCCCACTACGACCGGGCGCGTGTCTTACAAGCGCGCGGCGAAATCCTGCGTTCTCTGGATGAGGTTCGCCAAGGCTTGCAGCGCTTGCATGGCCTGGCGCCCCAGCGCCTGTACGCCGTGCGTGCGCGGTTGTCGCTCTACGAAGGTTATTTGCTGCTGGTGCGCTACCAGCCCGAGGCCGGCCTTGCTCGCTTACGTGCCGGCTTGAGCGAGGCCCGCGCCTGCCGGGATATCAGTGTGTTGATCGGGCATTGCGTCATCGCCAGCTTTGAAGGGCGGCGTGGCGATTTCCCGAAGGCCTTCGCCGAACTCGCCGAAGCCGAGCGCTTGATGCATATCTGGGATGTGCCGCCGATCTACTACCTGGCGATGATCACCCTGATCAAATGCGAGCTGTGGCTGGCCCAGGGGCGCACTCACCTGGCCGACGCCTGGCTGGCTCGGCTGGGCCAAACCTACAATGGCGAGCACGCCGCCGCCGCCCCGGAGTTTCACCCACACCTGCCGCAGCACATCGGGCTGCAACAGGCCGCGCTGGACGCTACTCGGCATCAGCCCGCCGCCGCATTGGAACGCCTCGAAGACCTGGCGCAACAGGCGCATAACAGTGGGCGCCAGATGATTGCCTTGATGGCCCTGACCCAGCAGGCGTATTTACTGCTGGAATGCGGCCAGGAAGCCAAGGCGCGGGCCATAGTGGTTCAGGCCCTTGAAGCCGCCGCCGGTGGTGCGTTGCAGCCGTTCCAGCGCCTGCTGGAACGTTACCCGGACTGGATGCGTGAGCAACTGGGCAAAGACCCCCATGGCTTGCTGAACCAGAGTCTGTTGGCGCTGCTGCCGGCAGTCGCTGACGCGCCGGCGGCGCCCAACCACGAAACGCTGAGCACCCGCGAACTGGCGGTGCTGCAACTGATTGCCCAGGGCTGCTCGAACCAGGAAATCAGCAATCAGTTGTTCATCTCCCTGCACACGGTGAAGACCCACGCCAGCCATATCAACAGCAAGTTGGGCGTGGAGCGCCGCACCCAAGCGGTAGCGCGGGCCAAGTCGATGGGCTTGCTGGCCTGAAACTACCGCGCGGTCGGGCACTCTTTCAGCGATGTGTCCACCGCTTGGCTGACCAGGGCGGCGAAGCGCTTGACGTTGTTTTGGTGCGCCGCCACGAGGTCGTCGATGCTCGGGCCTGCGGGCGTTTGCAAGGTGGTGCGGCAGTTCAACGGCGGGCGGTCACCGCCGCTGGTTGGCCTCAGGCGCCAGCGCACGTCGAGCAACGCGTACTGCCCGGGCACCGAGTCAAAACGTTGAACCTCAAGGCGCAACGACACGGCTTGCCGGGAATGACTGTTCGCCAGTTGATCCACCAGCGCACTTTTCAGCTCATCGGCCAGGCTGGCGGCCCACCACTGGGTTTCCAGAATCGCCACACCACTGTCACCCTGACGAATCACGATCTGCGGCCGGTCAACCTGTGGCGGCACGCTGATGCTTTCAATGCGGATATCGCTCGCCTGCGCTTGAGTGGCGTTATTCCAGTGCGCCGGCGTCAGGGTGTGGAATGCAATCGGCTCACTGCGACACGCCGCGAGTAGCACCAGCGCGGTAACCAGAGTGATTTTCAAGGGACGGGTCATGGCGGCTCCATTGCTCATTTGCGCGGTGGCCCTTGCAGGTCCAGTGGCGCGGCGTTGTCGGGGCGACCGCGAATCAGCGACTCCGGATGTCGGCCGAGGTAGTCCGACAGTTCGCGCAAGGAGCGCGACATGCGCGCCAGTTCATCCAGGGTCTGGGTCAGTTGTTCGCGTTGCGGCGAGTCGTCGGCCAGGGTCGAGTTGGCCGATTGCAGCGTCTTGCTCACGTCGCCCAGCGTGGCCTGTACACCGGGCAGGGTTTTGGCGTTGAACTGGGCGAGCCCTTTGCGCAGTTCGACCAGGCTGCTGTCGAGGTTACCCGCAATGCGCTCGACGGGCAGTTGGTTGAGCTTGTTGACGATGCCTTCGAGTTTTTCCTGCAGCTGTTCCAGGTTGCCGGGAATGGTCGGAATGTTGATTGGGCGCAGGTTCGGGTCAAACGCAACTTTTTCGGCTTTGGGGAAGAAGTCCAGGGCGATGTACAGCTGGCCAGTCAGCAGGTTGCCGCTGCGAGCCTGGGCACGCAGGCCGTTTTCGATAAACGTGCCGATCAAGCGAACGCCGCCCGCTTCGTCGTTGGGGTCATGATTGGTGGCCTTGAGCAGCTTGGTATTGGCTTCCCCGAGCAATTGCGGATAAATCACGATGCCGACGTTGATCGGAAAGCTGCGTTTCTTCGCATCGTAATCCAGGTTGATCGACACCACTTTGCCGAACTCGACGCCGAGGAACTCCACCGGTGCACCGACTTTCAGGCCGCGCAGGGCCTGATCAAACCGCAAGGCCATATATTGCCCTTTGCCATTGGGCGGGGCGAGGGCGCTTTGCTGGTCGTCGAACAGTTCATAGGCGTGATCTTCAGCGGCCGGCTTGTCGTTGGGGCTGTAGGGCGGCGCCTGGAAAGCGATGCCTCCAGCCAGCATTGACGACAGCGACTCGGTTTTAAGCGCGAAGCCATTGGCGCCGACGCTCAGGTCAATACCACTGGCGTTCCAGAATCGCGTGTTTTCGGTGACATACACATCATTGGGCGCATGCACGAAGACTTCGATATTCACGCCTTTGCCGTCGTCATCCAGCTCATAGGCCACCACCTGGCCGACCGGAATTTTGCGGTAATACACTGGCGAGCCGATATCCAGCGAACCCAGGCCCTGGGTATGCAGGGTAAAACGTTTGCCCGGTTCGCCATAGGTGATGGGCGGCGGGTTTTCCAGGCCTTTGAACTGTTTGGCGCGGGTGTCGGACTGGCCGATATCGGCACCGATGTAGTCGCCGGACAGCAAGGTGTCGATGCCGGACACGCCACCGGCGCCGATGCGCGGGCGGACAACCCAGAATTTTGAGTCTTCTCGGGTGAAGCTTTCCGCCTGCTTGGCCAACTTGATCGTGGCGTTGACGCTTTTCTGGTCGTCACTCAAGGCCACGTCAGAGACCTGGCCGATCACCACATTGCGATATTTGACGTCAGTTTTGTTGGCGACCAAGCCGCTGCCGGTCTTGAAATTGAGGACGATGGTCGGTCCCTGTTGCAGCACGCTGTGAACCACCAGCGAAATCCCCACCAGCACCGCCACTATCGGCACGATCCACACCAGCGAAACGCTGAAACGTCGTGTCTTGATCGCGGGTGAGCCGGCCGGCGTGTCAGTGTTGGGTGAGCTCATCCGAGGTCTCCTCATTGTGTGGGTTTTCCCAGATCAGCCGTGGATCAAAACTCATGGCTGCCAGCATCGTGAAGACTACCACCAGGCCAAAAAACAGGATGCCCAGGCGCGGCTCGATGGTGCCCAACGCCTGGAACTTCACCAGTGCGGCCACCAGTGCGACCACAATTACATCGAGCATCGACCAGTAGCCGATCAGCTCGACAAACCGAAACAGCTTCGAGCGTTCCTTGCGCGCCCACAGGCTGTTGCGCTGCACGGTGACCAGCAGCAGCGTCAACGACACGAACTTGATCCCCGGCACTGCAATGCTGGCGATGAAAATGATCAGAGCAATGTCCCAGGCGCCGTGCTGCCAGAACTCCAGTACGCCACTCATGATGGTGCTGTCCGCCCCCGAGCCGAGCATCGTCGTGTTCATCACCGGTAACAAATTCGCCGGGATATAAAACGCGAGTGCCGTGAGCATATAGGCCCAGGTGCGCGTCAGTGAGTGAATCTTGCGCCGGTGCAGGGGCGCGCCGCAGCGCTCGCACTCGCTGGGCTCGTCGCGCATGTCGCACGATTGGCCGCAGGTGTGGCATAGGCACAGGTTCAGCTCGCGGGCGGTCGGTGGCGAATTCATACGGTGTCCCACAAGTCGCGCACATCGCGCCCGGCGATGCGGATCAGCAACAAGGCCAGGGCGGCGAGGGCAAACAGGCCGGTGCCGGGTATCACGTCGAGCATGCCGGCCAGTTTGAACACGGCCACCATCGAGCCCAGCAAGCAGACTTCCAGCATGCTCCACGGCCTGAGCGCTTCCAGCCAGCGCATGCACAATTTGAACGCCGGCGAGCGCTTGCCGGACAAGGCGAAACTCAAGACCCAGATCAGCAACAGCAGTTGAAAAACCGGCGCGATGATCATGGAGATCGCCGCCACCAACGCAATAAAGGTGATCGGCCCCAGGCTCAATGCAACCACCGAATCCCACAGGGTCGCGCTGTTTTTCAAGCCTTGCAGGCTGATGCTCATCACCGGGTAAAAGTTGGCGAAGGTCCACAATACTGCCGCCGTGACGGTCAGCGCGAGTCGCTGTTGCACTGACAACCCGTTGTAGCGCTGCAATACGCCGGCGCAGCGTGTGCACAGGGCTTTTTGATGTTTGGCGAGCGTGACCTTTTCGTACACACAATCGCAGTGTTCGCAGATGACCCGGTGATTCGCCATAAGTCTCGCTCCAGACGCGACGCTGCGGTGTTGGACGTGCTACGGGTTTGATGGCGCCTGAGTAGATTAGCAGTTGAAGCATCCCAAGCTTGATCCCTTCCTGATCAAGGGCAAGGTCAACCATACTGCGACTGGAATGTGCCATAGAGTTTGCAGGAACGCCCATGAATATCGAAAAAGCCGCACTGATCCGCGAAACCTTCCCCGTCGGCCCGTTGCAGTGCAACTGCACCATTATCGGCGACCCGATCACCAAAAAAGCCATCGTGGTCGACCCGGGCGGTAATCACGAGCTGATCCTGGCACGCCTCGACGCGCTGGGCTTGAAGGTGGTGAGCATCATCCATACCCATGCGCACCTCGATCACTTCCTGGCGTCCGGCCAGTTGAAAGAGAAAACCGGTGCGACCCTGCATTTGCACAAGGAGGACCAATTCCTCTGGGACAACCTGGAAATGCAGTGCCAGATGTTCCGTGTGCCCTACACGCCGGTGCCGCCGCCGGATCGCTGGCTGGAAGATGACGAGGAGTTGGCCTGCGGTTGCGGGGTGGCGCTGCATACGCCGGGGCACACACCGGGCTCGATGAGCTTTTGGTTTGCCGATGCCAGGTTATTGATTGCCGGAGACACCTTGTTCAAGCGCGGCGTGGGGCGTACGGATCTGTGGGGCGGGGACCAGGCGACCATCGTGCGTTCGATCAAGCAGCGTTTGTATACCCTGGATGAGGGCGCAACCGTCGTGACGGGGCATGGGCCGGACACGCGTCTTGGGGATGAAATGCGTGAGAACCCGTTCGTAAGGGCTTAGGTATCTTCGCGGATACCAAGTGGCAACCGTTCGACGATCCCTATAAAGAAAATGACAATTCCCGTTCAGGAAGTCTCTGCTAGGGTTTTAGAGTGCTCATCGGTTGTAGAGCGCGGGCCTGCCGGGCATGGAATTTTTACCGTTTGTCGTGTTCCAAACTCGGCACAGGTCTATTGCCAATGTCCTCTGCATCACAGAATGCAAAAGTAGGAGCTTTCTTCATGTTCACTTCGCGTCGTCTGCTTGTCGTTGCCACGGCTGTTGCCTTGTTGTCCGGCTGTGCGTCTCCTAACCCTTATGATGGAAGCCAAGGACAGGCAAACGGCTCATCGGGCATCAGCAACACGGCCAAGTACGGTGGCCTGGCTGCATTGGCCGGTGGTCTGGCCGGTGCTGCGATCGACCACAATAACCGTGGCAAGGGCGCCCTGATTGGTGCTGCCGTTGCGGGCCTGGGTGGTGCGGGCTATGGCTACTACGCCGACCAGCAGGAAAAGAAACTGCGGGCCAGCATGGCCAATACCGGGGTTGAAGTTCAGCGCCAGGGCGACCAGATCAAGCTGATCATGCCGGGTAACATCACCTTTGCTACCAACTCGGCGGATATTGCCGGCAGTTTCTACACGCCGCTGAACAACCTGGCCAACTCGCTCAAGCAGTTCAACCAGAACACTATCCAGATCGTCGGCTACACCGACAGCACCGGCAGCCGCCAGTTGAACATGGACCTGTCCCAGCGTCGTGCGCAAAGCGTGGCCAACTACCTGACCTCCCAAGGTGTCAGCCCGACCAACCTGAGTGCACGCGGTGCCGGCCCGGATAACCCGATTGCCAGCAACGCCGATGTGAATGGCCGTGCCCAGAACCGTCGCGTAGAGGTCAACCTCGGCCCGATTCCGGGTCAGCAATACGGTCAGCCTGGGCAACAGCAGCAACAGCAACAGGCGCCACAGCAGAACAACCAGTTCCAGGGCAACCCATACCAGCAGTACCAGTAAACACCGGCCACAAAAAAGGGCGCCGTGCAATCAATGCACGGCGCCCTTTTTTTGTGGCTGTCGTTTACATCAGTCGATGTATTCGAACACTTTCACGATTTTCTGCACGCCGGACACACCCTGTACCAGGTTGGCTGCACGGGTGGCTTCCGCCTGGGTCAGCAGGCCCATCATGTAGACGATGCCGTTGTCGGTGACGATCTTGATGCGCGAGCCAGGGATCGCGTTGTCGGTCAGCATCTGCGCCTTGATCTTGGTGGTCAGCAGGGCATCGTTGCTGATGGCCAGCAGCGTGATCGGGTCCATGACTTGCAGTTCGTTGTGAACCTTTTTCACCCGTTGCACGCTAGAGGCCGCTTGTTCAGCCTGCGCCTTGAGGTCGGCACGCGGGGTTTGGCCGGCGAGCAACACCACGCCGTTGAAGCTGGTCACGACAATGCGCGACGCACCATTGCCCAAGTCGGTGGCGGCCTTGGCGACGTTCACTTCAACTTTGGTTTCGATCAACGAGTCGTCAATCTTGCTGCCGAAGGTGCGTGTGCCCTTGTCGTCCTGGATGGGGGTGTCACGTGTCGCAGTGATTGCCGTGCTGCAGCCGCTGATGGCGAGGCACAGCGTAATGGCCAAAAGGCTGATGCGGTTAACGGTCATTCTTCACTCCCGAACAGTTGGCTGTCGATCAAATCGCACAGGCAGTGGATCGCCAGCAGGTGGACTTCTTGAATGCGTGCAGTGACATTGGCCGGGACGCGGATCTCCACGTCTTCAGGCAACAGCAGCGAGGCCATGCCGCCGCCATCGCGTCCGGTCAATGCTACGACAATCATTTCGCGATCATGTGCGGCCTGGATCGCTTGAATAATGTTTGCCGAGTTGCCGCTGGTGGAAATCGCCAGCAACACATCACCCGGCTGGCCAAGGGCACGGATCTGCTTGGAGAAGATTTCGTTGTAGCTGTAGTCATTGGCGATTGAGGTGATCGTCGAGGTGTCGGTCGTCAAGGCAATGGCCGGCAGGCTCGGGCGCTCGCGCTCGAAGCGGTTGAGCAGCTCGGAGGAAAAATGCTGGGCATCACCGGCCGAACCGCCGTTGCCGCACGAAAGCATTTTGCCCTCGTTGAGCAAGGCATTGACCATGACCTGACTGGCTTGCTCGATGTGCGGTGCAAGTACGTCCATCGCCTGTTGCTTGGTGTCGATGCTGGCCTGGAAAAGCTGGCGAATTCGGGATTGCATGTCCATCTGTGTGACCTTAAGTAGCGCGGCTGTGTGGCACAGGAATGTGCAGCCCGCAAAGCAAAGAGCAAAAGTGTGTGGTGAAGATGTCCGGTGAATCAGCTGTCGAAGGCATCTTTGAGCCAGTTCGGATCAGCAGGACCAGACGGTGTGCTTTCTATGGCAACCACATCGAAACGGCAGGGATAGTCAGCCCAGCGATGCTCTTTTTGCAGGAAAAACTGCGCAGCGAGTATCAGCTTCTGACGCTTGCGCCCGTCGATACTGGCGAGCGCGCCACCCCATTGTGCGTGTTTTCTGTAGCGGACTTCGACGAATACTACTGTATCGCCGTCAAGCATGACCAGATCAAGCTCACCGCGTTTACACAACCAGTTCTGCGCCAGAAGGCGCAGACCCCGTTGTTGAAGATACTCGAGAGCTTGCAGTTCGGCGTCCTTGCCGCTTTGTGCGCTGGACCGCTCGGGCATCAGCGCGGGGTGTCCGGCAGGCGCTGGATATCGCCGCCGACGAACTTCGCCCACGGCATCTGGCGGTCAACGCGCTGGTTGGCGCTGATGCCCAGGTTGCCCGAGAGACCGTCAACGCGCGTGTCCGGCAGTGCCTTGAGTTGGCCCAGGCGCGGTGCCAGGCGGTAGGCGTCCACGCCCATCGCATACAGGCGGCCGAGGCTGCCATTGGCCTGTGGCCATTGCGCGGCAACCTGATTGCGCAGTGGGTCAGTGGTGTTGAGCAACCAAGGGGTTTCGCAGAACATCACGTTAGTCATGTCCAGGTACTGGTTTTTGTCGCCACTGGCGCTGAACACGTGGGACGTCGCATACACCGGCACATCACCGGCGTACTGGAAGTTCAGGGTCGGCTTGATCTGCTGGGCCAGTTGCGGTGTCACGGCCAGGAAGATGAACTCGATGTCCTGACGGCGCGAAGGCTGCGCCGCTACGTCGGTGCCGACGGTGCTTTGCAGGCTCTTGGCGCGGCCTTCGCTTTTACGCAGTTGGAACAGGTCGGCAATCTGTTGGGCGAGGGCGACCGGCTGATCGACATACTCGACGCCGACGACGGTGCCGCCATTGGCTTCCCAGTCCTGACGGAAGGCCTTGTAGACACGTTCACCCCATTCGCCACGGGGCACCATGGCGGCGGCGCGATGCAAGCCGTCGGCGCGGGCGCGGCGCGAGACTTCGCGGGCTTCGTCTTCAGCTGCCAGGCCGAACTGGAACAGTTGCGGCGGGTTTTGATCGACTTCGCTGTAGTTCAACGCCAGGGTGGTAATCGGCAGTTGCGGGCGCGCGGCCAGTTGTTTGACCAGCGGTTTTTCCAGCGGGCCGACCACCAGTTGTACGCCGGCGGCCTGGGCCTTGGCGTAGAAGTCGTCGATGGAGCTCAAGCGCGAACTGTCATAGAACTCGATGACTGGCGGCTTCTGTCCGGCTTGTTCAGCCTGGTAGTGCGCGGCCATGAAGCCTTCGCGCAGTGCCTTGCCGACCGAGGCCAGCGGACCTTCCTGCGGCAGCAGCAGGGCGATTTTGCTCAGGGGCTGGCTGGCCAGTTCCTTGAGCTTGGTCAGCGGGGTTGGCAGATCCACCGCCGCTGGGTGGCCTGGGTTCTGAGCGCGCCAGGTATCGATAGCGGCTTGCTGCTGCTCCAGGGTCCCGGCGCCTTTGACGGCCTTGGCCAGGCTGATCCAGCCGTCGAGTGTCGGGTTGCCGCTGGCTTGCAGTTGTTCGGCCGGCAGCGCGGCAATCAACGCCCAGATGGCTTCGTGGTTGCTCTTGGCGGCGTCACCTGTCAGCAGCGGGGCCATGGCGACACGCTCGCGAGCGGCTGCCAGGGTCTGGCCATCCGCTTCATAGGCGCGCGCATGCACGGTGCCGGTGCGGACCTGCTGGTCTGTCGGCAGCTCCTTCAGGCTTTGCAGGCTGGGGTGGTTCAGGGCGGCCAACGCAGCCTTGGGCTGGTTGCGCGCCATGGCCAATTCGGCAGCCAGGGTGCTGGCAAATACTTGCGCGGCCGGCTTCAGGACATCCAGGGGCACCTGCGCAAGAATCTGCGACGAACGGCCAGGGTTGTTCTGGTGGTAGGCCAGGTCTGTCGCACTCAGGCGCAACAACGCGGCCTTTTCTGGCGTCTTGGCGGAAGTGGCCTGTTCGAGCAGTTGCTCGATACTGGCGTCCGGGGTCCGGGGGAGGTCGCCAAGGCTGGACGAGGGCGAGCTGGCGCAAGCGGCCAATAAGGCAGCGAGGCAGAGGGCGGAGAGCAGCCGCAGGCAAGCGATCATGTAAGTGTTCCTGATACCGATCAAATTAGCGTGGAATTGTACCCAAGCACTGGCCCAGGCGCGATGTTACTGGTGTGAAACCGTCGATTTAGGTCATGTAAATGTTGCTATTCGTCATCGGCGGCTGAAAAGGCATCAGCGCTGATGGCATATTTTCGAAGCGCCTACGCGTTACAATGCGGCTTTTGCCAACCATCGAGGTGTGCGTTTTGACTGCTCCAGGTCCTTTGAATTCCACTGCAGGCTCGCTTTTTGTCGTGGCGACGCCCATTGGCAACCTGGACGACATCAGTGCCCGGGCGCTGAAAGTGTTGCGCGACGTAAAACTGATCGCGGCGGAAGACACACGGCACTCCCAGCGTTTGATGCAGCATTTTGGTATCAGCACGCCATTAGCCGCGTGCCATGAACATAACGAGCGCGAAGAAGGCAGCCGTTTTATCACCCGCTTGTTGGCCGGTGATGATGTGGCGTTAATCTCGGATGCCGGAACCCCGTTGATTTCCGATCCCGGCTACCACCTGGTCCGCCAGGCCCGTGCCGCAGGTATCAATGTAGTGCCTGTTCCGGGGGCTTGCGCGCTGATTGCTGCATTATCGGCGGCCGGGTTGCCCTCAGACCGTTTTATCTTCGAAGGTTTCCTGCCGGCCAAGGCGGTTGGGCGTCGGGCGCGTCTGCAAGCCTTAAAGGAAGAACCGCGCACCTTGATCTTCTACGAAGCCCCGCACCGCATTCTTGAATGCCTGCAGGATATGGAACTGGTATTCGGCGGTGAGCGCCTGGCGCTGCTGGCCCGGGAGCTGACCAAGACCTTCGAAACCCTCAAGGGCTTGCCCCTCGAAGAGCTGCGAGCCTTCGTCGAGGGTGACAGCAATCAGCAGCGCGGCGAATGTGTGGTGCTGGTGGCCGGTTGGACTGCCCCGGAAAGTGAAGATGCCGTGAGCAGCGAAGCCATGCGTGTGCTGGATTTGTTGCTCAAGGAGATGCCGCTCAAGCGTGCAGCAGCCCTGGCGGCTGAAATTACCGGTGTGCGTAAGAATGTGCTTTATCAGGTCGCACTGGATAAACAGAAAGCCGAATAGTTCCGGGGTTAAACCTGTATTCCGTCTGAACGTGATGGCATTGCTGCACTTTAATACTTGTCCTGAGCCCGCCGTGCCGTTAACCTGCGCGGCGGAGAGTCGATTGGACAGTCGCTGCCCTCTATGAAAATTAGGGGGGGGAGGAAAGTCCGGGCTCCATAGGGCGAAGTGCCAGGTAATGCCTGGGAGGCGTGAGCCTACGGAAAGTGCCACAGAAAATAACCGCCTAAGCACTTCGGTGCCGGTAAGGGTGAAAAGGTGCGGTAAGAGCGCACCGCACGACTGGCAACAGTTCGTGGCTAGGTAAACCCCACTTGGAGCAAGACCAAATAGGGTCCCAAGGCGTGGCCCGCGCTGGGACCGGGTAGGTTGCTAAAGATGTCCAGTGATGGCCATCGTAGACGAATGACTGTTCAAGACAGAACCCGGCTTACAGATCGACTCTCCACCTTTTTTCCTTCTGTTCGAATCTCGTGCAGAAACCCGGTAGTAACGCAAGAATCCCTCCCTGCCAAATCATTGGCAGATGCATCTTCGTAATACCAAAAAAATCTTACTCTTAATAAATTACTTTAACTTTAAGCCATAGCTCTATGAGCTATCTGCGGTTGTTGAGTCAAAAATATCGCCAAACTCTCGTTTCTCCTCCTTTTACGTTCCTAAATCTCCGTTCTGTAAGGCTTTTCCTTGAATCCGCGCCTTGACGGTGTGGTGGGCGCATTCCTATAGTGTGCGCAAGTGGCGGAAAGTGGCACAAAGTGGGTTTTTTGAACGTAAAACGCTAAAATTTGGAGAAACGCATCTGTGTTTCGCGGAGCTAACGCTATCAGTCTCGATGCAAAAGGCCGTCTCGCTATGCCGAGCCGGTATCGTGACGAGCTCGTTTCGCGAAGTTCAGGCCAGTTAATCATCACGATTGACGCCGTTGACCCTTGTTTGTGTGTTTACCCGCTCGATGAGTGGGAGTTGATCGAAACCAAGTTGCGCGCTCTGCCTTCATTGCGTGAAGAAAACCGCCGCCTGCAGCGTCTGCTGATCGGTAATGCCGTCGACCTAGAGCTCGATGGCAGCGGTCGTTTCCTGGTGCCTCCGCGTTTGCGCGAGTACGCCAAGCTGGATAAGCGCGCAATGCTGGTCGGCCAACTGAACAAGTTCCAATTGTGGGACGAAGATGCCTGGGATGCTGTTTCTGCAGCTGACCTGGCTGCTATTCAACAACCGGGCGCTATGCCTGATGAACTGCGTGATTTGATCCTGTGACTATTGATAGCGGCTTTAACCACATCACCGTACTGCTTGACGAAGCCGTTGAGGCTCTCGCCGTACGCGCGGATGGCTGCTATTTGGATGGCACCTTCGGCAGGGGCGGGCACAGCCGGTTGATACTCAGCCAGCTCGGGCCTGACGGCAAACTCCTCGGGTTTGACAAAGACCCTCAAGCGATTGCCACCGGGCAAGCGCTAGCGGCCGAAGACGGCCGCTTTGTCGTTGTGCAGCGTAGCTTTGCCGAGCTGGGTGCCGAAGTGGCCGAGCGCGGCATGGCAGGCAAGGTGGCCGGGGTTCTGCTCGACCTGGGCGTGTCTTCGCCACAGCTTGACGACCCGGAGCGCGGCTTCAGTTTCATGAACGACGGCCCGCTCGATATGCGCATGGACCCTACTCGCGGCATCAGCGCTGCGCAGTTCATCGCCACCGCACCCCACGAAGAAATTACCCGTGTATTCAAGGAATACGGCGAAGAGCGCTTCGCTGGCCGTATGGCGCGCGCGGTTGTCGAGCGCCGCGAAATCCAGCCGTTTGAACGCACCGCCGACCTGGCTGAAGTACTGAAAGTCGCCAACCCGGCGTGGGAAAAGGGCAAGAACCCTGCGACCCGCGCATTCCAGGGCCTGCGCATTCACGTCAATAACGAACTGGGCGATCTGGAAGCCGGTCTCGAAGCCGCACTGGAAGCCCTGGAAGTGGGCGGTCGCCTGGTGGTGATCAGCTTCCACTCCCTGGAAGACCGCATCGTCAAGCTGTTCATGCGTCGTCTGGTCAAGGGCGAGTCCGATAACCTGCCGCGCAACCTGCCGGTACGTTTTGAAGCCTTTGTGCCGAAAATCAAAATTCATGGCAAAGCGCAGTTCGCTTCCGAAGCCGAACTCAAGGCCAACCCACGTTCCCGTAGCGCCGTCATGCGCGTCGCGGAGAAGCTGCGGTGAGCAAGCTTTTCGCCAAGCCCCTCCCGGGCGGCAGCTTCTTTATGTTGCTGCTGTTTGTCGGCGTGCTGGTGTCCGCGATTGCGGTGTCCTACAGCGCCCACTACAACCGCCAATTGCTCAATACCCTTTATGGGGAATTGAGTGTGCGTGACAAAGCGCAGGCGGAATGGGGCCGGTTGATCCTTGAGCAAAGTACCTGGACGGCCCATAGCCGCATCGAAGTATTGGCCACCGAACAGCTTAAAATGCATATTCCGGGCGCGGCTGAAGTTCGCATGGTGGCGCCATGATGAAACTTGAAGGCGCACTCTACCCATGGCGCTTCCGTCTGATGCTGGGCTTGTTGGCACTCATGGTGGGCGCGATTGCCTGGCGGATCATCGACCTGCAAGTGGTCGACCGTGACTTCCTGATCGGCGAGGGCAATGCCCGTAGCCTGCGGCATATCCCGATTCCTGCGCACCGCGGCCTGATCACCGACCGTAACGGCGAGCCTCTGGCCGTCAGTACGCCGGTGACCACTCTGTGGGCCAACGCCAAGGAACTGCAAACCGCCAAGGAAAAGTGGCCAGAGCTTGCTGCCGCCCTGGGTCAAGACCCGAAAGCCCTGGCCGAACGCCTGGAGGCCCAGGCTAATAAAGAATTCATCTACCTTGTTCGCGGGCTCACCCCCGAGCAAGGCCAGCAAGTGCTCGACCTTAAAGTCCCCGGTGTCTACGGCATCGAGGAGTTTCGTCGTTTCTACCCGGCCGGTGAAACCACCGCGCATATGGTTGGTTTTACCGACATCGATGACCATGGCCGTGAAGGCGTAGAGCTGGCCTACGATGAATGGCTGGCCGGCGTTCCCGGTAAGCGGCAGGTCATCAAGGATCGGCGCGGCAGACTGATCAAGGATGTCCAGGTCACCAAAAACGCCAAGGCTGGTAAGCCCTTGGCGTTGTCGATTGACCTGCGCCTGCAATACCTGGCCAACCGCGAACTGCGTAACGCGATCATCGAAAACGGCGCCAAGGCCGGCAGCCTGGTGATTATGGACGTGAAGACCGGCGAGATCCTCGCCATGGTCAACCAGCCGACCTACAACCCGAACAACCGTCGCAACCTGCAACCGGCGATGATGCGTAACCGCGCGATGATCGATGTGTTCGAACCTGGTTCGACCATGAAAGCCATCTCCATGAGTGCCGCCCTGGAAACCGGGCGCTGGAAGCCGAGCGACAAAGTCGAGGTTTACCCGGGCACCCTGCAACTGGGCAAATACACCATTCGTGACGTATCCCGTACCGAAGGCCCAGTGCTGGATTTGACCGGTATTTTGATCAACTCCAGTAACGTGGGCATGAGTAAGGTCGCCTTCGATATCGGCGGCGAAACCATCTATCACCTGGCGCAAAAAATCGGCTTGGGTCAACCCACAGGCCTGGATTTTCCGGGTGAGCGCGTGGGCAACCTGCCGAACTACCGCGACTGGAAAAAAGCCGAGACCGCCACGCTGTCCTACGGCTACGGCCTGTCGGTGACCGCGATCCAGTTGGCCCATGCCTTCTCTGTATTGGCCAATAATGGCCGCATGGTTCCCTTGAGCCTGATCCATGTCGACGAAGCGCCGAAAGCCACCCAGGTGATCCCGGAAAACGTCGCCAAGACCATGCAAGGCATGCTGCAACAAGTGATCGAAGCGCCGCGCGGCGTATTCCGTGCCCAGGTGCCGGCGTATCACGTGGCAGGCAAGTCGGGTACCGCCCGTAAAACGTCGGTGGGCACCAAGGGTTACGCCGAAAACTCATACCGTTCGCTGTTCGCCGGCTTTGGCCCGATGAGCGACCCGCGCTACGCCATTGTTGTCGTGATTGATGAACCGAGTAAGGCCGGCTACTTCGGTGGCCTGGTATCGGCGCCCGTGTTCAGCAAAGTGATGTCCGGCACCCTGCGCCTGATGAACATCACGCCGGACAACTTGCCGCCGACTCAACAAGCGAACGCCGGGCCACCGGCCGCTGCTGCCAAAGCCAATGGAGGGCGCGGCTGATGTCTCTTAGTCTGAACAAGATTTTTGCCCACGCCGGTCGCGATCTGCTGATTCGCGAGTTGAGCCTGGACAGTCGTAATGTACGCGCCGGTGACTTGTTCCTGGCGGTGCCTGGCGGCAAGTTCGATGGCCGTGCGCACATTGCGGATGCCTTGCAACGCGGTGCGGCCGCCGTCGCTTATGAAGTGGAAGGCGCCACCGTGCTGCCGATCACCGATGTGCCGTTGATTCCGGTCAAGGGTCTGGCTGCGCAGCTGTCGGACATTGCCGGGCGTTTCTATGGCGACCCGAGCCGTCAATTGAACCTGGTGGGCGTGACGGGCACCAACGGCAAGACCAGCGTGACCCAATTGGTCGCGCAAGCCCTTGACCTGCTGGGTCAGCACTGCGGCATTGTCGGCACCCTGGGCACCGGTTTTTATGGCGCGCTGCAAAGCGGCATGCACACCACACCGAACCCGATTGCCGTGCAAGCCACCCTGGCCGACCTGAAAAAGGCCGGTGCCAAGGCCGTTGCCATGGAAGTCTCCTCACACGGTCTGGACCAGGGGCGCGTGGCTGCCCTGGCGTTTGACGTGGCGGTGATGACCAACCTGTCCCGCGATCATCTGGATTACCACGGCACCATGGAGGCTTACGCCGCCGCCAAGGCCAAGCTGTTTGCCTGGAATGACCTGAAGTGCCGGGTGGTCAACCTGGATGATGCATTCGGTCGTCAGTTGGCTGCCGAAGACAGCGAAGCGCGCTTGATCACCTACAGCCTGGAAGATTCCAGCGCGTACCTGTATTGCCGTGAAGGCCAATTTAATGATGAAGGCGTGCTCGCCACCTTGGTCACGCCGCAGGGCGAGCACCACTTGCGCAGCGCACTTCTCGGCCGTTTCAACCTGAGCAACGTGCTTGCCGCCATCGGCGCACTGCTCGGCCTGGATTACGCGCTGGATGAAATCCTGCGTGTGCTGCCGAAGCTGGAAGGCCCGGCCGGTCGCATGCAGCGCCTGGGTGGCGGTACACAACCGCTGGTCGTGGTCGATTACGCCCATACCCCGGACGCCCTGGAAAAAGTGCTCGAAGCCCTGCGCCCACACGCCAAGGGCAAACTGCTGTGCCTGTTCGGCTGCGGCGGTGATCGCGATCGCGGCAAACGTCCGTTGATGGCCGAGATCGTCGAGCGCCTGGCCGATGGTGTGGTCGTGACTGACGACAACCCGCGCAGCGAAGCCCCGAGCCAGATTTTCGATGACATCCGTGTCGGCTTTAAAGACGCCTCCAAGGCGAGCTTCGTTGCCGGTCGCGGCGCAGCCATTGCGCAATTGATCGCCAGCGCCAGCGCTGACGATGTCGTGGTGCTGGCCGGTAAAGGTCACGAGGACTATCAGGAAATCAACGGCCAACGCCATGCCTTCTCTGACCTGGTCGAGGCCGATCACGCGCTGACGGCCTGGGAGATCGCCCATGCTTAAGGCGATGAAGTTCAGCGAACTGACCCAGGCCTTGTCGGCCCGCGTACTGTCGAGCGATTGCAGCTTCGACGGTGTCAGTATCGATAGTCGCAACATCAAACCGGGGCAACTGTTTGTCGCATTGGCCGGCCCGCGTTTCGATGGCCACGATTACCTGAACGAGGTCGCCGCCAAAGGTGCCGTAGGCGCCTTGGTACAGCGCGAAGTGGCGGATTCCACTTTGCCGCAGTTGTTGGTCGCTGATACCCGCCTGGCTTTGGGCCAACTTGGGGCTCTGAACCGCGCTGCCTTTAACAAGCCGGTTGCAGCCATCACCGGCTCCAGCGGCAAAACCACGGTCAAGGAACTGCTCGCTGGCGTCCTGCGCACGCGCGGGCCGGTCCTCGCTACCCGTGGCAACCTGAACAATGATTTCGGCGCTCCGCTGACCTTGCTCGAACTGGCCCCGGAACACACGGCGGCGGTGATCGAGCTGGGCGCTTCGCGTATTGGCGAAATTGCCTACACCGTGGCGCTGACCAAGCCCCACGTTGCGATTCTCAATAACGCCGGTACCGCCCACGTTGGCGAGTTCGGCGGCCCGGAAAAAATCGTCGAAGCCAAGGGCGAAATCCTTGAAGGCCTCGATGCTTCGGGCACCGCTGTATTGAACCTCGACGACAAGGCGTTCGAGACCTGGCGTGTACGCGCCGCCGGTCGCAAGGTGCTGACGTTTGCCGTGCTGAACGCGGCGGCTGATTTCCATGCCTCCACGATCACTGTTGACGCCCGTGGCTGCCCGTCCTTCACCTTGCATACCCCGCAAGGCAGTGAGCATGTGCAACTGAATCTGCTGGGCAACCATAACGTCGCCAATGCCTTGGCCGCCGCCGCTGCCGCCCATGCCCTGGGTGTGTCGCTGTTCGGAATTGCCACTGGCCTGGGCGCGGTGCAGCCGGTTAAAGGCCGCACGGTCGCACAGTTGGCTACCAACGGCATGCGCGTGATTGATGACACTTACAACGCCAACCAATCCTCGGTCTGTGCCGCCATTGACCTGCTCAAAGGCTTCGAGGGGCGCAAGGTATTGGTGCTGGGCGATATCGCCGAACTGGGCGACTGGGCCGAACAGTCCCATCGCGAAGTCGGCGCCTACGCCACAGGCAAAGTCGATGCGCTCTACGCCGTCGGCCCGAACATGGCTCACGCGGTAAACGCCTTCGGTCTCGGCGCGCGGCATTTTGCAACCCAGGCCGAGCTGATCCAGGCGCTGGGCGTGGCTGAACAAGACAAACACACAACCATTTTGATCAAGGGATCGCGCAGCGCGGTGATGGAAAACGTCGTCGCGGCCTTGTGTGGCTCAAGTACGGAGAAACATTAATGCTGCTGCTGCTGGCTGAGTATCTGCAACAGTTCCACAAAGGCTTCGCGGTCTTTCAGTACCTGACCCTGCGCGGGATTCTGGGTGTGCTGACCGCGCTGTCTCTGTCGCTGTTCCTGGGGCCGTGGATGATCCGCACCCTGCAGAACCTGCAAATTGGTCAATCGGTTCGCAATGACGGCCCGCAGTCGCACCTGTCCAAGTCCGGCACCCCGACCATGGGCGGCGCGTTGATCCTCTCGTCCATCGGCATCAGCACCTTGCTGTGGGCCGACCTGCATAACCGCTACGTGTGGACGGTGCTGCTGGTGACCCTGTTGTTCGGCGCCATTGGCTGGGTCGATGACTACCGCAAAGTGATCGAAAAGAACTCCAAGGGGCTGCCGAGCCGCTGGAAGTATTTCTGGCAGTCGGTGTTCGGCCTTGCGGCGGCGATCTTCCTTTACACCACCGCGCCGAGCGCCGTGGAAACCACCCTGATCATCCCGATGCTCAAGGATGCGAGCATTCCACTGGGCATTGGCTTCGTGGTGCTGACCTACTTCGTCATCGTCGGCTCCAGCAACGCCGTGAACCTGACTGACGGCCTCGATGGCCTGGCGATCATGCCGACGGTGATGGTGGGCGGCGCGCTCGGCATCTTCTGCTACCTGTCGGGTAACGTGAAGTTCGCTGAATACCTGCTGATCCCTTATGTGCCGGGCGCGGGTGAGTTGATCGTGTTCTGCGGCGCGCTGATCGGTGCCGGCCTGGGCTTCCTGTGGTTCAACACCTATCCCGCACAAGTCTTCATGGGCGACGTCGGCGCACTGGCGCTGGGCGCAGCCTTGGGCACCATCGCCGTGATCGTTCGCCAGGAAATCGTGCTGTTCATCATGGGCGGTGTGTTCGTGATGGAAACCCTGTCGGTGGTCATCCAGGTGGCCTCCTTCAAATTGACCGGGCGCCGCGTGTTCCGTATGGCGCCGATTCACCACCACTTTGAACTCAAGGGCTGGCCCGAGCCGCGTGTGATTGTCCGTTTCTGGATCATCACCGTGATTCTGGTACTGGTCGGCCTTGCCACCCTGAAACTGAGGTAGAAACGAGTGTCCCTGATCGCTTCAGACCACTTCCGCATCGTTGTCGGCCTCGGCAAGAGCGGCATGTCCCTGGTTCGCTTCCTCGCGAACCGGGGCACGTCGTTTGCCGTGGCCGACACGCGGGAAAATCCACCGGAGCTGGTCACGCTGCGCCGTGACTACCCGCACGTGGAAGTGCGTTGTGGCGAGTTGGATGTCGAGTTTCTGTGCCGCGCCGATGAGCTCTACGTGAGCCCCGGCCTGGCTCTTTCGACACCGGCCCTGCAAGCGGCAGCGGCGCGTGGTGTGAAGCTGTCCGGCGACATCGACCTGTTCGCACGTAACGCCAAGGCGCCGATCGTGGCCATCAGCGGCTCCAACGCAAAAAGCACCGTGACGACCCTGGTCGGCGAGATGGCGGTTGCGGCCGGCAAGCGCGTGGCTGTGGGCGGCAACCTCGGCACGCCGGCGCTGGACTTGCTCAGCGACGACGTCGAGCTGTACGTGATGGAGCTGTCGAGCTTCCAGCTGGAAACCACGCACGACCTGGGTGCCGAAGTGGCCACCGTGCTGAATGTCAGCGAAGACCACATGGACCGTTACAGCGGCCTGCCGGCGTATCACCTGGCCAAGCACCGGATCTTCCGCGGTGCCCGGCAAGTGGTGGTCAACCGCCAGGATGCCCTGAGCCGTCCGCTGATGGGCGAGGGCCTGCCATGCTGGACCTTCGGCCTGGGTAAACCTGATTTCAAAGCTTTCGGCATTCGCGAAGAGAACGGCGAGAAATACCTGGCCTTCGAATTCCAGAACCTGATGCCGGTCCGCGAACTGAAAATCCGTGGCGCACATAACCAGTCCAATGCCCTGGCGGCCTTGGCGCTGGGCCATGCTGTGGGCCTGCCGTTTGATGCCATGTTGTCCAGCCTGCGCACATTCGCCGGCCTTGAGCACCGCTGCCAGTGGGTGCGCGACCTCAATGGCGTCAGCTATTACAACGATTCCAAGGCCACCAACGTCGGTGCTGCCCTGGCGGCCATCGAAGGCCTCGGTGCTGACATCGAAGGCAAGCTGGTGCTGATCGCCGGTGGCGATGGCAAGGGTGCCGACTTCAAGGACCTTAAAGGGCCGGTGGCTGCGCATTGTCGCGCCGTGGTGCTGATGGGGCGTGATGCCGACCTGATCGCCGCCGCCCTGGGTGACGCTGTGCCGCAAGTGCGCGCCACGTCCCTGGACGACGCCATTGCCCAGTGCAAAGCCATGGCCCAGCCGGGTGATGCCGTGCTGCTGTCGCCGGCGTGCGCCAGCTTCGACATGTTCAAGAACTACGAAGAGCGCGGCCAGCTGTTCGCCCGCGGCGTGGAGGCCTTGGCATGAATTTCAGAAATATCATCAAGCCGTATCCGTCGCCGATCATCACCGGGCGTGGTATCGACCTCGACTTCCCGATGCTTGCCGGTTGCCTCGCGTTGCTGGGCCTGGGCCTGGTGATGATTACGTCGGCGTCCTCCGAAGTGGCCGCCGTGCAGTCGGGCAACACGCTGTACATGATGATCCGCCACCTGGTGTACCTGGTGATCGGCTTGGGCGCTTGCATCGTCACCATGATGATTCCGATTGCTACCTGGCAGCGCCTGGGTTGGCTGATGCTGATCGGTGCGTTTGGTTTGCTGGTCATGGTGATCCTCCCCGGCATCGGCCGCGAGGTGAACGGTTCGATGCGCTGGATCGGCTTCGGTGCGTTCAACGTGCAGCCGTCTGAAATCGCCAAGGTTTTCGTGGTGATTTACCTCGCCGGCTACCTCGTCCGTCGCCAGAAAGAAGTGCGCGAAAGTTGGATGGGCTTCTTCAAGCCATTCATCGTGCTGCTGCCCATGGCCGGCCTGTTGCTGATGGAGCCCGACTTCGGTGCCACCGTGGTAATGATGGGCGCGGCGGCGGCGATGCTGTTTCTCGGCGGCGTGGGCTTGTTCCGGTTCGCCTTGATGGTGGTGCTGGCGGTGGTTGCCGTTTACCTGCTGGTCGAAGCACAACCGTATCGGATGGCGCGCCTGATTACCTTTACCGACCCCTGGTCCGATCAGTTCGGCTCCGGCTACCAGTTGACCCAGGCGCTGATCGCCTTTGGTCGCGGCGGATGGCTGGGCGTGGGGTTGGGGAACAGCGTGCAGAAGCAGTTCTACCTGCCGGAAGCGCACACCGACTTCGTGTTCTCCGTGCTTGCCGAAGAGCTCGGCGCCGTGGGCTCGCTGTGCACCGTTGCACTGTTCGTGTTCGTCTGCGTGCGCGCGCTTTACATCGGTCTTTGGGCCGAGAAAGCCAAACAGTTTTTCGCCGCCTATGTCGCATACGGGTTGGCGTTTTTGTGGATCGGCCAGGTGCTGATCAACATCGGGGTAAACATCGGTCGTCTGCCGACCAAGGGTTTGACCCTGCCGTTTCTCAGCTACGGCGGCAGTTCGTTGGTTATCTGCTGCGTTTGCCTCGGCTTGTTGCTGCGCATCGAGTGGGAGAGTCGAACCCACTTGGGCAGCGAAGAGATGGAATTCAGCGAGAGCGATTTTGCCGAGGAGCCGAACCATGGGCGCTAACGTGCTGATTATGGCGGGCGGCACCGGGGGCCATGTGTTCCCGGCCCTGGCTTGCGCGCGTGAATTCCAGAACCGTGGCTACACCGTGCATTGGCTCGGTACGCCACGCGGCATTGAAAATGAATTGGTGCCGAACGCCGGCTTGCCGCTGCATTTGATCAACGTCACCGGCCTGCGCGGCAAGGGCAAACTGTCCCTGCTCAAGGCGCCGTTCGTGTTGCTCAAGGCCGTCTGGCAGGCGCGCAAAATCATCCAAGAATTGAAGCCGGTGTGTGTGCTGGGTTTTGGCGGTTATGTGACCGGCCCTGGCGGTGTCGCCGCCAAGCTCGCCGGTGTGCCGGTGATTGTGCACGAACAGAACGCCGTCGCCGGTACCGCGAACCGTTTGCTGGTGCCGTTGGCCGCGCGAGTGTGTGAGGCTTTCCCGAAAACCTTTGCTGGTTCGGACAAGCTTCGCACCACAGGCAACCCGGTGCGTACCGAGCTGTTCATGGATATTGCCCGCCAAGCGCTGACAGGCCGTAAGCCGCACTTGCTGATCCTTGGCGGGAGCCTGGGTGCTGAGCCGCTGAACAAGTTGCTGCCTGAGGCACTCTCGCAGCTGCCTGTGGAATTGCGGCCAGAGGTGTTTCACCAGGCTGGCAAAAATCATGATGAAGTCACTGCCCAACGCTATCGCGAGGCGGGTGTGGAGGCTGATGTACAGCCCTTCATCAAAGACATGGCCCACGCCTATGGCTGGGCCGACCTGGTGGTCTGTCGCGCAGGCGCGTTGACCGTCAGTGAACTGGCTGCGGCCGGTCTGCCGTCCTTGCTGGTGCCTTTGCCCCACGCCATCGACGATCACCAGACCCGCAACGCCGAATATTTGGCCGGGGAGGGCGCTGCCTTCCTGCTGCCGCAAAGAACGACTGGCGCCGCCGATTTGGCCGCACGCCTGACCGAGGTTTTGATGCAACCGGAACGACTCAACAGCATGGCGAGCACCGCAAGCCGCCTGGCTAAACCTGACGCAACCCGCACCGTGGTCGATATCTGCCTGGAGGTGGCCCATGGTTGAGAATCAGAAAGCCATGCCACAACCCGAGATGCGCCGCATCCGTCGCATTCACTTCGTCGGCATCGGCGGCGTGGGCATGTGCGGGATTGCCGAAGTGCTGCTGAACCTGGGTTATCAGGTGTCCGGCTCCGACTTGAAAGAGTCGCCGGTGACTGATCGCCTGAAGAGTTTTGGTGCACAGATCTTTATCGGCCACCGTGCCGAGAACGCCGCCGAGGCTGACGTGCTGGTGGTATCCAGCGCCGTGAACACCTCCAACCCGGAAGTGGCCACTGCCCTTGAACGTCGTATTCCGGTCGTGCCGCGTGCCGAGATGCTCGCCGAGCTGATGCGCTATCGCCACGGCATCGCCGTCGCCGGTACCCACGGCAAAACCACCACCACCAGCCTGATCGCTTCGGTGTTCGCGGCCGGTGGCCTGGACCCGACGTTCGTGATCGGTGGCCGTCTGAATGCAGCGGGTACCAATGCCCAGCTCGGCACCAGCCGTTACCTGATCGCCGAGGCCGATGAAAGCGACGCAAGCTTCCTGCACCTGCAACCGCTGGTCGCTGTCGTCACCAACATCGACGAAGACCACATGGCGACCTACGACGGTGACTTCAACAAGTTGAAGAAAACCTTCGTCGAGTTCCTGCACAACCTGCCTTTCTACGGTTTGGCCGTGGTGTGCCTGGACGACCCGGTGGTTCGCGAAATTCTGCCGCAGGTCAAGCGTCCGACCGTGACCTATGGCTTCAGCGAAGACGCTGACGTGCGCGCGATCAATGTGCGCCAGGAAGGCATGCAAACCTTCTTTACCGTATTGCGCCCGGATCGCGAGCCGCTGGATGTGTCGGTGAACATGCCGGGCAACCACAATGTGCTCAACTCCCTGGCGACCATTTGCATCGCGTCCGATGAGGGCGTCAGCGATGAAGCCATCGTCGAAGGCCTGTCGCGCTTTGCCGGTGTCGGCCGTCGCTTCCAGGTCTACGGCCAACTGCCGGTAGACGGCGGCGACGTGATGCTGGTGGACGACTACGGTCACCACCCGACTGAAGTCGCAGCGGTCATCAAAGCCGTACGCGGTGGCTGGCCGGAGCGCCGCCTGGTGATGGTTTACCAGCCGCACCGCTACAGCCGCACCCGCGATCTGTACGACGACTTCGTCAATGTATTGGCCGATGCCAACGTGCTGCTGCTGATGGAAGTTTACCCGGCCGGTGAAGAGCCGATTCCGGGCGCCGACAGCCGCAAGCTGTGCAACAGCATCCGCCAGCGTGGCCAGTTGGACCCGATCTACATCGAGCGCGGTGTGGACCTGGCGCCAATCGTCAAGCCGCTGCTGCGTGCCGGCGACATCCTGCTGTGCCAGGGCGCCGGCGACATCGGTGGCCTTGCACCTAAATTGCTCGCGAGCCCGCTGTTTGCAGCCGTGCAGGGGACGTCGAAATGACCACGAACTACGACGCCCTGTTTTCCACCATCACGCCTGCCGACTTCGGCCGCGTGGCCGTGCTGTTTGGCGGCAAGAGCGCTGAGCGCGAAGTGTCGCTCAAGTCCGGCAATGCCGTGCTTGAGGCGCTGCAAAGCGCCGGCGTGAACGCGTTCGGTATCGACGTGGGCGATGATTTCCTCGCCCGCCTGCAAGCCGAGAAGATTGATCGCGCCTTTATCATCCTGCACGGCCGTGGCGGTGAAGACGGCAGCATGCAAGGCCTGCTCGAGTGCGCCGGCATCCCTTACACCGGCAGCGGCATCCTTGCTTCGGCGCTGGCGATGGACAAGTTGCGCACCAAGCAGGTGTGGCACAGCCTGGGTATTCCAACCCCGCGTCACAGCGTGCTGTGCAGCGAAGACGATTGTATTTCTGCAGCCAAGGAACTGGGCCTGCCTTTGATCGTCAAACCTGCCCATGAAGGCTCCAGTATCGGCATGGCCAAAGTGAACTCGGCCGCCGAATTGATCGACGCATGGAAAGCGGCAAGTACCTACGATTCGCAAGTGTTGGTGGAACAGTGGATCCAGGGTCCCGAGTACACCATCGCCACCCTGCGTGGCCAGGTATTGCCGCCTATCGCATTGGGCACGCCCCACACCTTTTATGACTACGACGCCAAATACCTGGCCTCCGATACTCAGTACCGGATCCCATGTGGCCTCGACGCAATCAAGGAACAGGAATTGATGGACCTCACGGCGAAAGCCTGTGAGGCGCTGGGTATCGCCGGTTGGGCGCGGGCAGACGTGATGCAGGATGACCAAGGGAATTTTTGGTTCCTTGAAGTCAACACTGCTCCCGGCATGACCGATCACAGCCTGGTACCTATGGCAGCCCGTGCCGCCGGTTTGGATTTCCAGCAGTTGGTGCTGGCGATTCTGGCCGCAAGCATTGAGCCAAGAGGCTAAGCACATGAACGGCGCATCGCTTCGTCATCAGCCCCCACAAGCTCCCGGCCGCAAGCCGGTGCCGCGGGGTGCCAGCCGGATGGTGGCTAAAGAACCGATGTCGGCGCGCCTGCCGAAAGCCAACTTTGGTTTTATCAAAGCGCTGTTCTGGCCGGTGCTGCTGGTGGCGTTGGGCTTCGGCACTTACGAAGGCGCACAGCGTCTGTTGCCGTATGCCGACCGGCCGATCACCAAGATCAGCGTGCAGGGCGACTTGAGCTACATCAGCCAGCAAGCGGTACAGCAGCGCATCGGCCCGTACCTGGCGGCGAGCTTCTTCACCATCGACCTGGCCGGTATGCGTTCGGAGTTGGAACAGATGCCATGGATCGCGCATGCCGAAGTCCGCCGCGTATGGCCGGACCAGGTGACGATCCGCCTGGAAGAGCAATTGCCTGTTGCCCGTTGGGGCGATGGCGCGCTGTTGAACAACCAGGGTCAGGCGTTTACCCCGCGTGAACTGGCCAACTACGAGCACCTGCCGCAGTTGTTCGGGCCGCAGCGGGCGCAACAGCAAGTGATGCAGCAGTACCAGGCCTTGAGCCAGATGCTGCGGCCACTGGGCTTCTCCATCGCACGCCTGGAATTGCGTGAGCGGGGCAGCTGGTTTTTGACCACCGGTGCAGGCAGTTCCGGCCCCGGTATCGAGTTGTTGCTGGGACGCGACCGCTTGGTAGAAAAGATGCGCCGCTTTATTGCCATCTATGACAAGACCTTGAAAGAACAGATTACGAACATTGCGAGCGTCGACCTGCGTTACGCCAACGGCCTGGCCGTCGGCTGGCGTGAACCGGCTGCGCCGACGACAGCCAAACCCGCTGTCGCGAAGAATTAAGAAGAGGCAGGACCCATGGCAAACGTGCAAAGCGGCAAAATGATCGTCGGTCTCGATATCGGCACCTCCAAAGTGGTGGCGCTGGTGGGCGAGGTCGGGGAAGACGGCGTTATCGAAATCGTCGGTATTGGCACGCATCCGTCCCGGGGCCTGAAGAAGGGCGTGGTGGTGAACATCGAGTCCACCGTGCAATCGATCCAGCGCGCCATCGAAGAAGCGCAGCTGATGGCCGGTTGCCGGATTCACTCGGCGTTCGTCGGCGTGGCCGGCAACCACATCCGCAGCCTGAACTCCCACGGCATCGTGGCGATTCGCGACCGCGAAGTCAGCGCGGCCGACCTTGAGCGCGTACTCGACGCTGCCCAGGCCGTGGCGATTCCAGCTGACCAGCGTGTGCTGCACACACTGCCGCAGGACTACGTGATCGACAACCAGGAAGGCGTTCGCGAGCCTCTGGGCATGTCGGGCGTACGTCTGGAAGCCAAGGTTCACGTGGTGACCTGCGCCGTCAACGCCGCACAGAACATTGAAAAATGCGTGCGCCGCTGCGGCCTGGAAATCGATGACATCATTCTCGAGCAGCTGGCTTCGGCCTACTCGGTACTGACCGACGACGAAAAAGAACTGGGCGTGTGCCTGGTGGACATCGGCGGCGGCACCACCGACATCGCGATTTTCACCGAGGGTGCGATCCGTCACACCGCCGTGATCCCGATTGCCGGTGACCAAGTCACCAACGACATCGCGATGGCGTTGCGCACGCCGACCCAGTATGCCGAAGAAATCAAGATCCGTTACGCCTGCGCCCTGGCCAAACTGGCCGGTGCCGGTGAAACCATCAAGGTGCCAAGCGTGGGCGACCGTCCTCCGCGCGAGCTGTCGCGTCAGGCCCTGGCCGAAGTGGTCGAGCCGCGTTACGACGAGCTGTTCACCCTGATCCAGGCTGAACTGCGCCGCAGCGGCTACGAAGATTTGATCCCGGCCGGCATCGTGCTGACCGGTGGCACTTCGAAGATGGAAGGCGCGGTCGAACTGGCCGAGGAAATCTTCCACATGCCGGTCCGTCTGGGCGTGCCCCATGGCGTCAAAGGCCTGGGCGACGTGGTGCGCAACCCGATTTATTCCACCGGTGTGGGCTTGCTGTTGTACGGGCTGCAAAAGCAGACCGACGGCATTTCCCTGTCGGGCCCGAGCATCCGTGACAGCTACCGCAGCGACGACGAGGCCAAAGCGCCGTTGTTCGAGCGGCTGCAGGCTTGGGTAAAAGGAAACTTCTGATGAAGTTAGCTTCAAGCGACAAGTTTTAAGCTTCAAGTAACACGCTTCAAGCTTGCAGCTAATAGCTTGCAACTTGGAGCTGATGTAAAGCAGTAGGCGAAAAAACTAGAGAAAACGAAAGGAGAGGGAACATGTTCGAACTCGTAGACAACATCCCCGCAAGCCCGGTTATCAAAGTAATCGGTGTCGGCGGTGGCGGCGGCAACGCTGTCAACCATATGGTCAAGAGCAACATTGAAGGCGTTGAATTCATCTGCGCCAACACTGATGCCCAGGCGCTGAAAAGCATCGGCGCGCGGACCATCCTGCAATTGGGCACAGCCGTGACCAAAGGCCTTGGCGCTGGCGCCAACCCGGAAGTCGGCCGTCAAGCCGCGCTGGAAGACCGCGAGCGTATTGCTGAAGTGCTGCAAGGCACCAACATGGTGTTCATCACCACCGGCATGGGCGGCGGTACCGGTACCGGTGCAGCGCCGATCATTGCCGAAGTGGCCAAGGAAATGGGCATTCTGACGGTTGCTGTCGTGACCCGTCCGTTCCCGTTCGAAGGTCGCAAGCGCATGCAGATTGCCGACGAAGGCATCCGTCTGCTGTCTGAAAGCGTCGACTCGTTGATCACCATTCCCAACGAGAAGCTGCTGACCATCCTGGGCAAGGACGCAAGCCTGCTGTCCGCGTTCGCCAAGGCTGACGATGTGCTGGCCGGTGCCGTTCGCGGTATCTCCGACATCATCAAGCGCCCGGGCATGATCAACGTCGACTTCGCCGACGTACGTACCGTCATGAGCGAAATGGGCATGGCGATGATGGGCACTGGCTGCGCCAGCGGTCCGAACCGTGCACGTGAAGCCACTGAAGCGGCCATCCGCAACCCGTTGCTGGAAGACGTGAACCTGCAAGGCGCACGCGGCATCCTGGTGAATATCACCGCCGGTCCTGACCTGTCCCTGGGTGAGTACTCCGACGTGGGTAGCATCATCGAAGCCTTCGCTTCCGAGCACGCGATGGTCAAAGTCGGTACCGTTATCGATCCGGACATGCGTGATGAACTGCATGTAACCGTGGTTGCTACCGGCCTGGGCGCAAAAATCGAGAAGCCTGTAAAGGTCATCGACAATACCGTTCACACCGGCCACAACAGTCACGCCAGCCAAGCGGCTGCCGCTCCAGCGCCTGCGCGCCAGGAACTGCCGTCGGTGAACTACCGTGATCTGGACCGTCCGACCGTGATGCGCAACCAGGCTCAGGCCGGTGCTGCGGCGTCCCGTAGCCTGAATCCGCAGGATGATCTGGATTACCTGGACATCCCGGCATTCTTGCGTCGTCAGGCCGATTAATGGAATGTATCAGGGCTATGAAGGTGATTGGTGTTCAGCAAAGGTCTGGTCTGCTATTATCGCCAGCCTTTGTTGATACCAGTTCGCAATTTGCGCTGAAGCGGTCCAAGCCATGATTAAACAACGCACCCTGAAGAATATTATTCGTGCCACAGGTGTAGGTCTGCACTCCGGGGAGAAGGTATACCTGACCCTCAAGCCTGCACCTGTCGACACCGGCATCGTGTTTGTGCGTGCCGACCTGGACCCTGTGGTGCAGATTCCTGCTCGCGCGGAAAACGTTGGCGAAACCACTATGTCGACCACATTGGTCAACGGTGACGTCAAAGTGGACACGGTGGAGCACTTGCTCTCGGCCATGGCTGGCCTGGGCATCGATAACGCCTACGTCGAGCTCTCCGCGTCCGAAGTCCCCATCATGGATGGCAGCGCTGGTCCCTTCGTATTCTTGATTCAATCTGCCGGCCTGGAAGAACAGGACGCAGCCAAGAAGTTCATACGCATTCTGCGGGAAGTGACAGTAGAAGACGGCGACAAGCGCGCCACCTTCGTCCCGTTCGAAGGCTTTAAAGTGAGCTTTGAGATCGATTTCGATCACCCGGTATTCCGTGACCGCACCCAAAGTGCAAGCGTGGATTTTTCCAGCACTTCGTTCGTAAAAGAAGTCAGCCGCGCCCGTACCTTTGGTTTCATGAGTGACATCGAGTACCTGCGCAAGCACAACCTCGCACTCGGCGGCAGCGTTGAAAACGCCATTGTGGTCGACGCGGATGGTGTACTGAACGAAGACGGCCTTCGCTATGAAGACGAGTTCGTGAAGCACAAGATCCTCGATGCAATCGGTGACCTCTACCTGCTGGGCAATAGCCTGATAGGCGAGTTCAAAGGCTTCAAGTCGGGCCACGCCCTGAACAACCAGCTGCTGCGCAAGTTGATTGCACAGACAGATGCTTGGGAAGTCGTGACCTTCGAAGATGCCAGCACCGCACCGATCTCTTACATGCGTCCCGTTGCGGCGGTGTAAGTAACAACTCTCTTCTTTAGTTTTGAAAGGCTGCCTTCGGGTGGCCTTTTTTTATGCCCGCCTTTTCTGAGAGCGCAGCCATTCCATGTGGGAGCTGGCTTGCCTGCGATAGCATCACCACGGTGTCTAAGTAATACCGAGGCGCCTGCCTCGCAGCCTCGCTGAAGCTCGACATCTCCCACATCGATTGGCTGCGCACTCACGAATCTCAAAGCGTTGCAGCATCCACAATCCGATTACGCCCCGTGTGCTTGGCCTCATACAGCGCCTGATCGGCACTCAGCAACAATGCCTCCAATGTAGTGCGGCTGCGTTTATCCCAGGTACTCATGCCGATACTCACGGTAATCGGCCGCTCGGCGCCGGCCACCCGTGGCAAGTGCTCGACACTGCTGCGGATGTGCTCGGCAATCACCCACGCGCCCTTGGCGTCGGTGTGCGGCAGCACCACCGCAAACTCCTCCCCGCCAAATCGTGCCGCCAGATCGGCTGGCCGGCGGATGTTGTCTTCGATGACGTGAGCCACCGCGCGCAATGCCTCGTCGCCACCGTGATGGCCATGGCGATCGTTGAAGGCCTTGAAGTGGTCAACGTCGATCATCAGCAGTGTCAGCGGCTCGGTCGAGCGTTGCGCACGGTCCCATTCCAGGTGCAGACGCTGGTCCAGGGTGCGGCGGTTGGCCAGGCCGGTCAGTGCGTCGGTGGCTGCCAGTTCTGACAGCACCTGTTCGGCGCGATGGCGGCGGCGCAGTTCTTTGCTCAGCATCCAGGTCAACCACAATAGGCCAATGCACAGCACGCCCGTCGCGAAGCTGATCAGCAGGGCGGCTCGCTTCCATTGGGCGAAAACTTCGTCGCTGGACAGGGCCACCGCCACGATCAGCGGCAAGTTGCCGACGCTGGAGAAGGTATAAAGCCGCTCCTGCCGGTCAACGCTGGAAATGCCTCGAAAGTTGCCCTCACGGTCCTTGAGCATCCGCGTCACGTTGGGACGCTGGCTGAAGTCCTTATTGATCAGGTCCTGAGCCAGCAGAGGGTGCTGTGCTAGCACAATGCCTTCGTGGTTGATCAGGTTGATGGTGCTGTTGCTGCCGATATTCAGGCTGCTGAACAACTGATGGAAGTACGACAGGCGCATGGTGGCCACCGCGACGCCCTGGAAGCGCCCGTCCGGCCCGGATAAGCGGCGGCTGAATGCAATACGCCACTTATCGTCGCACACGCAGCGCGCCATGAACGGGCGGCTGATATACAGCCCGAGGTCCGGATTGTTCCGTTGAGCCTGGAAGTAGTCACGATCAGCAAAATTTTCCTTCTTTGGCGTGAGTAAGGAAGCGTCTGCGATGACCTCGCCATTGGCATCCAGCAGCAGGGTATCGCCCTTGTATGGCGCGGCAGCGGAGCGGTCGAACAGTATGAGGTGGCGAATACTGGCTGAGACGTCTTGCAGGTCACTGCGTTCGGTGGCGGCGATCAGTCCCTTAAGGGCCATGTCGTAGAGCTCGATGTTGCGCAGCACATCGGTGTCGATCAGTTGGGTGATGTTGTTCGCGGTGCGTTGGGCGGTCTGCAGGGTATTGGCGTGTTCGCGAATCAACAGCGCCGCCACCATCCCCACGATCAACAGGGCCGTGAGGACGCTGCCCAGGATCAACAAGCGTTCCGGGCGACGTGTGGGGCGGGAAAGGCGTGGGCTCATCGGGCTTACTTCTGCTTCGAGGATGCCAATAGCGTAGTCCTTGTATGGCTGTGCAGGGTCAGTTCAGCGCGCGGCAGCCTCCACAACCCGGTTGCGCCCACTGTGCTTGGCCTCATACAACGCCTGATCCGCCCGCAGCAGCAACGCTTCCAGAGGCAAGCGGCTGTGTTTGTCCCAGGTACTCATGCCGATACTCACGGTAATCGGATGCTCGGCGCCGGCTACCCGTGGCAAGTGTTCGACACTGCTGCGGATATGTTCGGCGATCACCCAGGCGCCCTTGGCATCCGTGTCGGGCAGCACCACTGCAAATTCTTCTCCGCCATAGCGTGCGGCCAAGTCGGCCGGGCGACGGATGTTACTGCCGATGACTTGGGCGACCGTGCGTAATGCCTCGTCGCCACCGCGGTGGCCATGGCGGTCGTTGAAGGCCTTGAAGTGGTCAACGTCGATCATCAGCAGCGTCAGCGGCTCGGTCGAGCGTTGCGCACGGTCCCATTCCTGACGCAGGCGCTGGTCCAGGGTGCGGCGGTTGGCAAGCCCGGTCAGGGCATCGGTGGCTGCCAGTTCAGACAGTTCCTGTTCGGCACGATAGCGGCGGCGCAGTTCGTGGCGCAGCATCCAGGTCAGCCATAGCAGGCCAATACACAGCACGCCGGTGGCGCCACTGGTCAGCAGTGCGGCGCGCTTCCAGGGCGCGAACACGTCCTCGCTGGCCAGCGCCACCACCACAATCAGTGGCAACTCGCCGACATTGGTGAACGTGTACAAACGCTCAGTACCGCTGAGGGTCGAGATCGCCCGGAAGCTGCCTTCGCCTTCGCGCAATATACGTTTGAAATTGGGCCGATCGCTCAGGTCCTTATCAATCATGTCGCGCTCCAGCAACGGCTGCTGGGCCAGGAGAATGCCTTGATTGTTCAGCAGGTTGACGGAGCTGCCATTGCCGATGGTCAGGCGGTTGAACAATTGATCGAAATACGCCAGGCGCATCGTCGCCACGGCCACGCCAGCAAATTCGCCGTCCGGGCCCGTTACCCTGCGACTGAACGCGATGCGCCATACCTGATCGCAGGCGCAGCGGATCTTGAACGGGCGGCTGATAAACAGCCCCGCCTGCGCGTTTTGTTTATGGGTCTGGAAATAATCACGGTTGGCGAAATTGCGCGGCGTCGGCCAGAGGGTCGAGGAGTCGGCGATCACGTTTCCATCGGCATCCAGCAACAGCACTTCACCTTTGAAGGGCGCCGCGGTGGATTGATCAAACTGCACCATGTGGCGGATGTCCGGGGACGCCTGCGACAGGTCCTTGAGCTCGGTGGCCGAGATCAGGCCCTGCAGCGCCAAGTCATAGAGTTCGACGTTACGCAGCACATCGGCGTTGATCAGTTGGGTAATGTTGGTGGTGGCGCGCTTGGCCGCCTGCACGGTGCTGGCGTGTTCGCGGGTCAGCAACGCGGCGACGATAACCACAATCAGAGTGACGGTGAGACTACTGCCCAGAATCAGCAAAAGCTCTGGGCGTGCAGGCATTGTAGGAGTGCGGGGTGGACTCATCGCGCAGGCTTCAGCAGGGAAGATGCTGGCAGTTTAGTTCTACGCGATGAAAATTAAATCATGGGTGAAAAAGAAAGATCAGTGCCTTAGAACACGTTGATCGGGTAGTCCACGATCACCCGGTATTCATCCACATCCCGGTCCACTGCCGAGTAGCCGTTGCCGCCGCGGTTGGTCGCCCACTGCAGCCGCACGGCCAAATCCTTGGCTTTGCCGCCTTGCACCACGTACTTCAAGTCGATATCCCGTTCCCAGTGTTTCGCGTCCTTGCCATCGGCGCTGTACCAGGCGCTGTAGCCACGGCTGTTCGGGTCGACTTTGGTCAGGTCGGTCTTGCCGCTGATATAGGACACGGCGGACGTCAGCCCGGGCATGCCGAGGCCGGCGAAGTCGTAGGCATACTTGAGTTTCCACGAGCGCTCGTTGGGGCCGTTGAAGTCCGAGTATTGCTGGGAGTTGTCCAGGTAAATGCTGTCGCCCTGGCTGATGTAGTCGAACGGCGTGTTGCCGTTGACCCGCTGGTAGGCAGCGGTGACGCTGTGGTTACCCACGCCGACGGTGAAATGCAGGCTGTAGGTGTTGTTGTCGATAGTACCCAGCAGCGACTGGCCGGTGTCCTCGGTGTGGTAGTAGTGCAGGCCGGGGTTGAGGCTGACCAGATCATTCAGCGCGTAGGTGTAGTCCAGGTCGTAGTAATACTGATGCCATACATCCTTGAGTTCGGAGGCATACAGGTTGCTGGTCAGGCCGGGAACACCGCTGAACGACACGCCGGCCCAGTTCAGGTGCTGGCTGTCGGCGTGGTCCGGCAGCGTGCCGTAGCTGGTGCCGATGCGACGGTGGCCGCTCTGGTTGTAGAGCTTGGTGAAACTGGCCTGGCCGCCTTCGAGCATCCAGCCGTCGAAGCTGTGGTTGGTCAGGCTTACGCCACGGAAGTCCTGCGGCAACATGCGGGTCATGCCGCCGGCGATGACCGGGTTGTTGAGGAACAGGTCACCGGCCTTCAGTTCGGTGTCGAAGGCACGCATTTTCAAGGTGCCGCCAGCGGTGGAGAACGAGCCTGGGGCTTTGCCGTTGCCGGAGCCTACGGGCAGGATGCTGGAGCCATCGGTGCCGCCACCGCCGTCAAGCTTGAGGCCGAGCATGGCGTTGAGGTCGAGGCCAAAGCCGACGGTGCCCTCGGTGAAGCCGGACTCGAAGGTGCCGATAAAGCCCTGGCCCCATTCCTTGCTGTCATCGGTGTGAATGTCGCGACGGTCGCGGTTCATGTAGTAGTTGCGAGTGTTGATTTTGAAGCTTGAACCTTCGACAAAGCCGTCAGCTTTAGGCGTGTCTGCCGCGTGGGCAAGGGGGATGATCGTTGCTGCAATCGCGAGGAATAACGGGGTGAACGTCAGCGAGTTCTTCACCGGTGGAGCTCCTTTGGTCAATCGAAAACGGCCAATGTCGTGGGGGTATGCCTGGCCTTTTTTAACGGCAAAAAAAAGCCGCTGAAGTCAGCGGCTTTAAACAGATTCCCAGTGTAGAGCCCTGGAAATAAGTCGAGGGAAATTCGGGTGAGCGGGGAAGCTGTCTTTGCCGTCGCGCTCATCGGTGCGTCAAAGTAACGCAGGCGAGCGGTGCGATACAGAGTGTAACAAGATAATGACTGTTGCCCAAACCGCAACAGTCAGGACGTCGGGAGGTTCAAGGTGGGATTGGCGTGTGTGGGAGCTGGCTTGCCTGCGATAGCATCGCCGCGGTGCGAAAAGGTGTACCGAGGTGCCTGCATCGCCGGCAAGCCAGCTCCCACATTGGACTGAGGTGTTCTAAAGATCTAAACCGGCAACGTAATGCCAAACGTATTGCCGCCACCGTCACTGCGCACAAACACATCCCCGCCATGCATCAACGCAATTGCCTTGACGATGGCCAGCCCCAACCCGTGATTGGCCCCGCTGTTGCTGCGCGACGCGTCCACCCGATAGAAGCGTTCGAACAGCCGTGGCAAATGCTCGCTGGCAATTTCATCACCCGGGTTGGTCACCCCGATGGCCACCTGATGCGCCTGCACTTCGATGTTCACTTCGATGATCTGCCCTGGCGCGGTGTGCTGTACCGCATTACTCAGCAGGTTGATCAGCGCGCGGCGCAGGTGGGCTTTTTCGATCTGCACCACGGCATCGCCGCGCACCCGAACCTTGACTTGGGCGTCTTCGAGGATGAAGTCCAGGTAGTCGAGGGTGGTGGCGACTTCATCGGCCAGGGAGCTTTCAATCAGCTTGGTGGCCTTGCTGCCCTGGTCGGCGCTGGCGAGGAACAGCATGTCATTGATGATCGAGCGCAGGCGTTCCAGCTCTTCGAGGTTCGATTGCAACACCTCGAAGTAATGCTCGGCGGAACGGCCGCGCGTCAGCGCTACTTGGGTCTGGCCGATCAGGTTGGTCAGCGGCGAGCGCAGTTCGTGGGCGACGTCGGCGTTGAATGACTCCAGGCGCGAGTAGGCCTGTTCAACTCGATCCAGCGTTGAGTTGAACGAGTTGACGAACTGGCTCAGCTCCGGCGGCAACGGCGACAAGTGCAGGCGCCCGGAGAGTTTGGGCGGTGCGAGTTTTTGCGCTTCATCCGAGAGTTTGCCCAGCGGCTTGAGGCCGATACGCGAGACCCAGAACCCCAGCAGCGCCGCCAGGACCACGCCGACGAACGCCAGGCCGATCAAGGCCATCAACAGGTGGTGCTGGGTGGCGCGGAAGTTTTCGGTGTCGATGGCGATCATAAAGCGCAGCGGCGGGCGTTGTTCTTTGGCTGGGAATTGGCTCAGCAACACCTTGAACGGGTATTTATGCCCAGGCAGGCGCAAGTCGCGTTTGCCGGTCGGCCCTTGGGCGAAGGCGCGGATCTGCGCGTCGGGGTTGCCGTACTCGTAGTTCGGGTCGCTGCTCACCACCCAGAAGCGGATGCGCTTGTCTTCCTCGCCGAGCAATTTCAGTTTGGCGGTGATTTTCGCCCAGTGGTCCGGCGTGCCGAAGCGGTTCACCGACGATTCCAGCACGCTGTAGCGCGCCTCCAGTTCGGCCTCCGGCAACAACCCCAGGCCCCGATCCACTTGCTGGTACAGCGCGCCGCCGATCAACACGAAGATCAGCAGCGCCACCAGGGTGAACATGCCGCTCAGGCGCAGGGCGATGGAGTTAGCCGACACTGCGGTTCTCCAGCACGTAGCCCATGCCGCGAATGGTGTGCAGCAGCTTCTGTTCGAACGGCCCGTCGAGCTTGGCGCGCAGGCGCTTGATTGCCACTTCGACCACATTGGCGTCGCTGTCGAAATTGATGTCCCAGACCATCTCCGCAATGGCGGTCTTGGACAGGATCTCACCCTGGCGCCGCGCCAAGACGCTGAGCAGTGAGAACTCCTTGGCGGTCAGGTCCAGGCGCAAGCCGTTGCGACTGGCCTTGCGGCTGATCAAATCGATCCACAGGTCGGCGACGGTGACCTGCACCGGCTCATGGCCGCCGCTGCGACGGGTTAGGGCTTGCAGGCGCGCCACCAGTTCCAGGAACGAAAACGGTTTGCCCAAATAGTCGTCGGCACCTTCACGCAGGCCACGAATGCGGTCTTCCACGCGCTCGCGTGCGGTGAGCATGATCACCGGCGTTTGCTTGCGCGCACGCAGTGCTCGCAATACGCCGAAGCCATCGAGGCCGGGCAGCATCACGTCGAGCACGATCACCGCGTAATCGTTCTCCAGCGCCAGGTGCAAACCCTCGACGCCTTCGCGCGCCACATCGACGGTGTAGCCTTGCTCCGTCAGGCCGCGGTGCAGGTAGTCCGCGGTTTTTTCTTCATCTTCAATAATCAGGACGCGCATGAGCCTTTTGCTCCAGGACGGGGCCTGAGCCTCAGTGTGTGGTCGCCAGCTCAGGGGCTGGTTTGGGCCGGTGGAAAAACCGTTCAAGGTACAAGTATATGACCGGTGTGGTGAACAGGGTCAGCGCCTGGCTCACCAGCAAGCCGCCAACCACTGCGATACCCAGTGGCTGACGCAGTTCCGCACCAGGCCCGGAACCCAGCATCAACGGCACCGCGCCGAGCAAGGCGGCGAGGGTGGTCATGATGATCGGTCGGAACCGGGTGACGCACGCTTCGTAAATCGCCTCCTCAGGCGCCAGCCCGCGTACGCGCTGGGCTTCCAGGGCAAAGTCGATCATCAGGATGCCGTTTTTCTTCACAATCCCGATCAGCAACACCAGGCCGATCAAGGCCATGATCGAAAAGTCCTGGCCCAGCAGCCACAGCATGATCAGTGCACCCAGGCCCGCCGAGGGCAAGGTGGAGATGATCGTCAACGGGTGCACGAAGCTCTCATACAGCACACCCAGAATAATGTAGACCGCCACCAGCGCGGCGAGGATCAGCCACGGCTGGCTGGCCAGCGAACTCTGGAACGCCTGGGCCGCACCCTGGAACGTGCCGATCATGGTGGCCGGCATGCCGATTTCATTCTTGGCCTGGTTGAGCATGATCACCGCATCACCCAACGCCACGCCGGGGGCGAGGTTGAAGGACAGGTTGGCGGCGGGGAACATGCCGTCATGGCTGATGGACAACGGCCCCACGGTCGGCGGGTCGACCTTGGCCAGCGCCGACAGCGGCACCATCTCGTTGGTCAGGGGTGAACGCAGGTAGAAGTAGTTCAGGCTTTCCGCCTTGCCGCGTTGCTGGCTGTCCAGTTCGAGCACCACTTGATACTGGTTGATCTCGGTCTGGAACTCGTTGATCTGACGCTGGCCGAACGCGTCATAGAGCGCCTGGTCGACATCGGTAGCGGTCAGGCCAAAGCGCGCAGCGGCCTGGCGGTCGATGCTGATGTGGGTAATGCTGCCGCCCAGTTGCAGGTCGTTGGACAGGTCGCGGAAGGCCGGGTTGGCGCGCAGTTTTTCGGTCAGGCGTTGGGTCCAGGTGTTCAGCGTCGGGCCGTCGTTGCTCTTGAGCACATACTGATACTGGGCGCGGCTGGGGCCGGAGCTGAGGTTGATGTCCTGGCCGGCGCGCAGGTACAGCACGATACCCGGCACCTTCGCCAGTTTTGGGCGGATGCGGTCGATGAACTGGCTGGCGGATACATCGCGATCACCGCGGTCTTTCAAGGCGATCCAGAAGCGGCCGTTGGCGATGGTCTGGTTGCTGCCGGTGACGCCCACCGAGTGGGAAAAGGCTTCCACCGCCGGGTCGGCCTTGATGATTTCGGCCAGGGCCTTGTGCTTGGCGACCATGTCCGGGTACGACACGTCGGCCGCCGCTTCGCTGGTGCCGAGTACAAAGCCGGTGTCCTGTACCGGGAAGAAACCCTTGGGGATAAACACGTAGCCGACCACGGCCAAGGCCAGGGTCACCATGAAAATGGCCGCCATCGTGCGTTGATGGGCCAATGCACGGCGCAGGTTACGCGCGTAGCCGGCGAGCAGACGTTCGCTGAAGCCGGGTTTGTCGTGGGCGTGATGCGTCGGCGCGCGCATGAACAACGCGGCCAGGGTAGGCGCCAGTGTCAGCGAGACCACCACCGAAATCAGGATGGTCGACGTGGCCGTCAGCGCAAACTCCTTGAACAGCCTTCCGACCACGCCGCCCATGAACAGCAGCGGAATAAACGCCGCCACCAGCGAGAAGCTGATGGACACCACGGTAAAGCCAATCTCGCCGGAACCCTTGATCGCGGCTTCGCGCTTGTCGAGCCCTGCTTCCAGGTGGCGGTGAATGTTCTCCACCACCACGATGGCATCGTCGACCACAAAGCCCACGGCGATCACGATCGCCACCAGCGTCAGGTTGTTCAGGCTGAAGCCCATCAGGTACATCAAGGCGAAACTGGCGATCAGCGACACACCCAGCACGCTGGACACAATCATCGTCGCGGATAACTGGCGCAGGAACAGTGCCATCACGGCCACCACCAGCAAGATGGCGATCAGCAAGGTGACCTCCACTTCATGCAGGGAAGCGCGGATGGTCTTGGTGCGGTCGGTCAACACGCTGACCTGCACCGACGCCGGCAACATGCCCTCCAGGCGCGGCAGCTCGGCTTGAATGCGGTCCACGGTCTCGACAATGTTGGCGCCGGGCTGGCGCGAAATGACCAGGTTGACCCCCGGTGTATCGCCGGACCAGGCCTGAACGTAGGCGTTTTCCGAACCATTGATCACTTTGGCGACATCACGCAGTTGAACCGGCGCGCCATTTTTGTAGGAAACGATTAACTGGCCGTATTCCTCCGGCTGAAACAATTGGTCGTTGGTCGACAGGGTCGACACACTGTTCTCGCCGTAAATCGCGCCTTTGGCCAGGTTCAAACTGGACTGTTGAATAGCCAGGCGCACGTCGGCGAGGGTCAGGCCGATCGCCGCAAGTTTATCCGGCGAGGCTTGTACACGAATCGCCGGGCGCTGCTGGCCGGTGATGTTGATCTGGCCGACGCCGTCGATCTGGCTGATCTGACGGGCCAACAGGGTTTCTACATAGTCGCTCAGTTCGGTGCTGGGCATGTTGTCGGAGCTGACGCTGAGGATCAGCACCGGGCTGTCCGCCGGGTTGACCTTCTTCCAGGTCGGCAGGCTCGGCATATCGCTGGGCAGTTTGCCGGACGCGGTGTTGATCGCCGCCTGCACTTCCTGGGCAGCGGTGTCGATGCTCTTGTTCAGGGTGAATTGCAGGGTCAGGAGGCTTGAGCCCAAGGCACTGCTGGAGGTCATTTGGGTCATGCCGGGGATGGCGCTGAATTGCACCTCCAGCGGCGTAGCAACCGACGACGCCATGGTGTCCGGGCTGGCGCCGGGCAGGGTTGCGGTCACCTGGATGGTCGGAAATTCCGCTTCCGGCAGTGGGGCGATGGCCAGTCGCGGGAAGGCAATCAGCCCCAGCAGCACCAAAGCAAAGGTCAGCAGCAGGGTGGCAACCGGGTGGTCAACGCACCAGGCGGACGGCGAACGGCTGCCACTCATGGCTGCACCTTGGCGTCGACGGTACGGATGACTTGAGGCGGTTCTTTGAGCACTTCCACCTGGGCGCCGGCCTTAAGGCGCGACTGGCCGTCGCTGACCAGCACATCGCCGGCCTGCACGCCCTTGATGATGTTCACATCGCTGTTCTGATAGGTGATCTGCACCGGCACAACCTCCACCTTGTCACCGTTGATGCGGTACACGAAATGCGAGTCCAGGCCGCGTTGCACCACGGTCGGCGGTACCACCAGGGCATTTTTGTCGAGGGCGATCTGGATCTTGATGGTCACCAGTTGCCCCGGCCACAGGCGCTGCGAGGCGTTCTGGAATTCAGCCTTGGCGCGCAAGGTGCCGGTGGTGGAACTGATCTGGTTGTCGATCAGGCTCAAGTGGCCTTCGCCGAGCAGGTCGCCGGTCTGGCCGTCGGTGTCGGCCCCCATGTAGGCATCGACGCTGGCTTGGGTCGGCGCCGCGATCAAGCCTTGCAGGGTTGGTAGCATTTGTTGCGGTAAGGAAAATTCGACGGCAATCGGGTCGATTTGCGTCACGGAGAACAGGCCCTGGGTGTCACTCATGCGCAGGAAGTTGCCCTCATCTACCGTGCGAATACCGACGCGGCCAGTGACCGGCGAGCGAATCTGGGTGTAGGAGAGTTGTACTTGGGCCGAATCAATCGCGGCCTGATTACCTTGCGCCGTGGCCTTGAGCTGGTTGACCAAGGCTTGTTGCTGGTCATAGGTCTGCTTCGAGACGCCGTCGTCGATGCTCAGTTCTTTGTAGCGTTTGAGGTTGACCAACGCCACTTGCAGCTGCGCCTGGCTTTCCCCCAGTTGAGCCTTGGCCTGGTCGAGGCTGGCGCGGATCGAGCGGTCATCGATCGTCGCCAGCAAGTCACCGGCCTTGACCAACTGGCCCTCTTTGACCAGCAGCTTGGTGAGGATGCCGTCGATTTGCGGGCGGATCACCACGCTGTGTAACGACAGCACCGAGCCGATCCCGCTGACAAACCGGGGGATGTCCTGTTGCGTGACACTCACCACCCGTACCGGAATAGCGGTCGACGCCGCCAGTTTGCTCTTGGCCGGTCGGTTGAATGCCCAAGCTGTAATTGCCACGACCACGAGGGCACCCACGATCAAGGCGGTTTTTCGTTGAATGTGCATGGGGTGGGGCGCCGGGGCAAAGGGGTGGGAGAGTGAAGGTCATTTATAGCCTGCCGACCCGGTCAGCACGGTGACTGCTAACTGACAGGGCTGTCAGTAAACTCCGACCATTCGTACCAGCGGTGGTTAAAGATCCCAGGCGCGCAGGTATACTGCGCGCCAGCGTGGCCCGCAAGTTGGCCCTGCCTCATTTTTTTGCACGCCCCGGAGCTTTCATGACTTCCCCGACACAACCCCCTGTTGAAGCGGCCGACCTCGTCGATCCGGCCAGCGCTGAAAGCGTTGAGAAAGCCGAGATCCCGGCGTTCAAGTTTCCGTTCAAGCCGGGTGAACTGGCCGGGGCCAAGAATGCCGCCCAGCCTTGGTATAAAAATGGCGCCAAAAACGGCCACACCAAATCGCCAGGCATGGCCCCGCCGGGCACTCGTCGCTCCATGGGTAAACGCTAAGAATAAGTCAGCGAGCGCTATAGCGGCGTTTGCCTACAGGTTCTGCTTATATTTCTGATTGTAGGTCCGCGACCGTTTCTTGAAAGTTTGCACAGCCGCTGCACCGCCCCATTAATTGAACGGAGCTGGGTGCAGTGAGGCTGGTCTTTCAGGAAAAGGACGTTTCCCGTGGCACTGATACAGCGCTTTGCACTGCTTGCCCTGTTGTTCTCGATTGATGCCGTTGCGGTTATTGAACCGCCTCGGCGCGAAATCCGCTTCGCTGTTGCCGCGCAATTCCCGCCTTTCCAAAGCCGCAACCTGCAAGGCCAACTGGTCGGCCTGAATATCGACCTGGGTAACGCCCTGTGCCAGCAACTGAAGGTGCGCTGCACCTGGGTCGACCAGGTGCTTGTCGAAAACATCCCCGCGCTTGATGCCCGGCAATTCGATGCGATCATGGGGATGGCTCCCACGTCTGAGCGGCGGCGATGGGTGGGCTTCACCAATAACCTTTATCCCTTCACTACGCGTTTGGTCGCCCGCAGGTCCTCAGGCCTGATGCCGACCATCAGTTCGCTCAAGGGCAAGCGAGTGGGTGTATTGCTGGGCAGCAACCGCGAAGCTTTTACCCGCTCGAAGTGGGCGCCCGAGGGCGTGATCATCGAGAGTTTCTGGCTCAATGACGAACTGGTCCGCAGCCTGGTGGCCGGCGATATCGATGCGACCCTGCAGGGCACCGTGGAAATTCGGGGTGCGCTGCTCGACACCGACGCCGGCCAGGATTTCAACTTCCTGGGCCCTGCCATTTCGGCCGAACTGTTGGGTGACGGCGTGGCAATCGCGGTGCGCAAGCCCGATACGGCGTTGCGCAATCAACTCAACCGGGCCCTTGAAGAGCTGATGCAAAACGGCCAATACCAACGGATCCTCGCGCCCTACCACTTGGAAGCGCCGTGACGGTTCATTAATTGCGCGCGCTGGCGCAGGACAGGTTCATAGCCAGCCTCTGACGCCTTGCAACCTGTGTGCTCAAGCCGTGCGCAAGGAAATAAACGCGTAGTTGGCCGGCACCTCGGTAGCAATCTGTGCGCCGGCATCCAGCAACTGCTCGGCGATGTCCAGGCCGGACACATGAAACACCCACTCACTGGCCACGGATGGCTGGTCAACCGCCAGCTCGATGGCCTGGGCAAAGGCGTGCATGTCGGGAAGGTACGCGGTAAACCCATCGCCCTTTAGCGCGGTGGTGCGAATGCCCAGCAGCGCACACACAGCCTCTTTGGTGTGTACGTCGTCACGGTCTGCCTGCCGGGAGCGGCGTATCAGTTCTGCCAGCTGCTGGTCCACCAACTCGCCTCCCACGATCAGCGCCGGGCCCTGTTCCCAGGATTCCGGCGGGCAGTCCTTGGCGGCAGGGTTCAGCGGGATGTGCGGGTTGATTTCCATCGGGTAGATACGGCACACCAACGGGCGGCGCTCATAAATGCCGCAGCGGTTGTCTTCGTCAAGATTCCGGCAGCGCCCGGCGTTGTAGGCGGCAAACGTGATGGCCACGAACGCCTCGGTATTGCCACTGGGCACCACCACCGAACGGCGCTCGGCGTGTTCGCGTTGTAGCACGGGCAAGCCCAGGCCATTGCCGAGAAAACCCTCTACCAGAACAATAACGTTACCGCCGTCAGCCGCCCAACTCCGGGCCTCTTCGAGGGTCAGGGGCACATGATGGTCGGTGCAGCATTTGCCGCAACCCACGCAGGAAAAATGAGTGTTCATGGAGGATCTGTCACCAGGCAAGGTCAGAGGGCACTCTTGAACAGTGGCGGGATTTTGCCTCTATTCACTGTTCAGGCTCTGTGGAAGCAAGTTATGCGCCAGTGCCTGTCAGTCTGCGGGGACCAGGTCGCGCAGCACAAAGACCATGCCTGCACTTTCATACAGTTGCCGGGCGCGCAGGTTGCTCTCGCGTACTTTGAGGTCTACGTAGGGTTCGCCGCGCTGCTTGAACACCTGAAAGGTGTGCAGCAGCAACGCGCGACCCAGCCCCTGGCCTTGGGCGCAGGGGTGTATGGAGAGGTTCTTGATAAACGCGCTGGTCCAGCATTGAGCCACGCCGAGAATACCGTCACGGTGACTGGCCACCAGGCACAGCGTCGGGTCGAACTCGGCATCGGTGACGAACTGCTGCCGCCAGTGTTCCAGGCTGGCGACACGACCACCGCCTTGATCCTGGGTCATGCGCAACACCGCATGAATCGCCGGGGCCAGCTCGTCGCGGTAATGCTCCAGCCGGGTCTCCGCTGGCCACTGCGGCGCAGGCAGGCTGGCGGTAAGGTCGCGGCGCAGCAGTTGGAAGTATTCCGCCACCGGTTACAGGCCCTTTTGCGCCACAGCCTTGGCAGCGATAACCAGGCACTTGGTCAGCTCGGGCGACGAAAACTTGGTCAGCACCGCGTCGGCGCCGGCCAGGCGGGCTTTTTCACTGTTCATCGCGCTGTCCAGGGAGGTGTGCAGCAACACGTACAACTCCTGGAAATCCGGGGTTTCGCGCAGGGTGCGGGTGAGGGCGTACCCGTCCATTTCGGACATTTCGATGTCCGACACCACCACGTTGATCTGCTCGACCGTGCCTTGTAGCTCCAGCAGTACGTCGATGGCTTCCTTGGCGCTGCGTGCGGTATGGCACGTCAGGCCGAGGTTGCGCAGGGTGTGCACCGATTGCTGCAGGGCGACCTGGCTGTCGTCCACCACCAGAATCCGCGCGTTGCCGAGCACTTCGGCCTCTTCCATGGTCAAGTCGGTCGGCGCCACTTCAATCGGCGCCGGGGCGATGGCGTGGATGACCTTTTCGATATCCAACACCTGCACCAGCCCGCCTTCGACCTGGGTCACCCCAGTGATAAACGAGCGATTACCGCCGGAACCATAGGGCGGCGGGCGGATGTCGGTGGTCAGGCAGTGCACGATCTTGCTCACCGCCTGTACGTGCAGGCCCTGCTTGGAGCGGCTGACGTCGGTCACAATCAGGCAGCCGCCGTTCGGGTCTTGCAGGGGCATTTCGCCGAGGGCGCGGCTCAGGTCGATCACTGAGAGCGAGGCACCGCGCAGCGTGGCGATGCCTTTGACGTGGGGGTGTGACTCCGGCAGCTTGGTCAGCGGCGGGCACGGGATGATTTCACTGACTTTAAGCAGGTTAATGGCCATCAACTTGCCGCTGCGCAAGGTAAAGAGCAGAAGCGAGAGTGAATCTGCGCGGGCTTTGGTGGTGGACATAAAAACCTTCTGAGGATCAGGAATGACGATCTATAGAGGGTTATCGACTTGGGCACGCCAGGCTTTAACCGGATTTATGGAATGCAGCTTGTTGAGATGAACAGGCGTGTGTGGGAACTGGCTTGCCTGCGATAGCGTCACCTCGGTATCACTGATACACCGACGCGCCTGCATCGCGGGCAAGCCCGGCTCCCACATGGGGCCGCTCCTGCATTGGTCAGGTGTCAGCCCTTCCACACCTGCGGGTTCACCAGATCCTGCGGACGCTGGCCGAGCAGGGCGCTGCGCAGGTTGTCCAGGGCGCGGTTGGCCATGGCCTCACGGGTTTCATTCGTGGCCGAGCCGATGTGCGGCAGGGTCACGGCATTGCTCAGCTGGAACAGCGGCGATTCAGCCAGCGGCTCCTGTTCATACACATCCAGCCCGGCGCCACGGATTTTCTGGGTTTGCAGCGCTTCGATCAGCGCCGGCTCATCCACCACCGGGCCACGGGAAATATTGATCAGGATCGCGCTGGGCTTCATCAGCCCCAACTCGCGGGTGCTGATCAGGTGGCGGGTCTTTTCGCTTAACGGCACCACCAGGCAAACGAAGTCCGACTCGGCCAGCAACTGGTCCAGGCTGCGAAATTGCGCCCCCAGCTGCTGTTCCAGCTCGGTCTTGCGGCTGTTCCCGCTGTACAGAATCGGCATATTGAAACCCAGGCGTCCACGTCGGGCGACAGCCGCGCCGATATTGCCCATGCCGACGATACCGAGGGTCTTGCCATGCACGTCGCAGCCGAACAGCGGAGCGCCGACGCTGGCTTTCCACTGGCCGGCCTTGGTCCAGGCGTCCAGCTCGGCCACACGGCGTGCGCTGCTCATCAGCAAGGCGAAGGCCAGGTCGGCGGTGCTTTCGGTGAGTACGTCGGGGGTATTGGTGAGCATGATCCCGCGCTCGTTGAAGTACGGCACGTCGTAATTGTCGTAGCCCACCGAGACGCTGGAGACCACTTCCAGTTTGCTGGCGCCCTCAAGCTGCGCGCGCCCGAGTTTGCGGCCCACGCCGATCAAACCGTGGGCGTGGGGCAGGGCTTCATTGAATTGAGCATTGATGTCCCCGCGCTTGGGGTCGGGCGCGATCACCTCGAAGTCCTGTTGCAGGCGTTCGATCATGTGCGGGGTGACGCGGCTGAAGGCGAGGACAGTCTTTTTCATTGCAGGCGGGCTCATCGACTACGGAAGAATACCAAGCACGCTAACATTCCTGTCGACGATTGTCAGGACGACCCTTTAACAGGGGAGCTGGCTTTACCCCACCACTCGGGGCCTCGCTTAGGCTTGAATCCGTGGTTAACGGGGCCTGTCAGATCAAAAGCAAGAGCACGGCGGCCTGGTAGCCGACCTGAGTGGTTGAAGCAAAAGCAGGGCAGAAGCACAGCGGCACACTCTCTGTCTGATGTATCGAGATCCAAATGTGGGAGCGGGCTTGCTCGCGAATGCGATGGGTCAGCCAGCTTATCTGTAACTGATACACCGCCTTCGCGAGCAAGCCCGCTCCCACATTTGAGTTATATCGACGAGCAGAAATCAGTTCGCCAGCCGAGCGCCGCTCAAGCTGCCACTCAATTCATACGCCACCAACTCCGCCTGATGCGCCGCCAGAATCTCCGGCAACGAACCGCGCAGGTATTCGACCCAGGTCTTGATCTTCGCATCCAGGTACTGGCGTGACGGGTAGATGGCGTACAGGTTCAGCTCTTGCGAGCGATAGGTGGGCATCACGCGCACCAGTGTGCCGTTGCGCAGGCCTTCAATGGCCGCATACACCGGCAACAGGCCAACGCCCATGCCGCTGGTGATCGCGGTTTTCATCGCATCGGCCGAGTTGACCAGAAACGGCGAGGTGTTGATCGCCACGCTTTCCTGGCCTTCGGGGCCATTGAAGGTCCATTTATCCAGCTGGATAACCGGGCTTACCAGGCGCAGGCAGGCGTGGTTGAGCAAATCCTGCGGCCGTTGCGCGCAGCCTTTGGCCTTGACGTAGTCCGGCGAGGCGCACGCGATGCTGTAGGTGATGCCCAGGCGCTGGGACACGAAGCCCGAATCCGGCAGCTCGCTGGCCAGCACGATGGACACGTCGTAGCCCTCGTCGAGCAGGTCCGGCACGCGGTTGGCCAGGGTCAGGTCGAAGGTCACGTCGGGGTGGGTGCGGCGGTAGCGGGCAATCGCGTCAATCACGAAATGCTGGCCGATACCGGTCATGGTGTGCACTTTCAACTGCCCGGCAGGGCGCGCGTGGGCGTCGCTGGCTTCGGCCTCGGCCTCCTCGACATAGGCGAGGATCTGTTCGCAGCGCAGCAAGTAACGTTTACCGGCTTCGGTCAGTGCAATGCGACGGGTGGTGCGGTTGAGCAAGCGGGTTTGCAGATGGGCCTCAAGGTTGGAGACCGCGCGCGAGACGTTGGCGGTGGTGGTGTCCAGTTGCACGGCGGCGGCGGTGAAGCTGCCGGCTTCGGCCACGCAACTGAAAGCGCGCATGTTTTGCAAAGTGTCCATGGAGTGTTCTCAGGGGAGATAACAAATTGTGACAGAAAGTTACGCCGTCCAGTGATCCCTACCAACGGATTATCGCCTGAACGGTAACAAAGATTCACAGGAATGCCAGCTTATCGTCCTCCATCGCGCCCCCTAGAATTGCGCCACCTTCCCCGCAACACCACCTCAGGAATACGCTTGCCGTGCCGCGTCGCATCAACAGAGAGCTGAAGGCTCTCAGTGTCTGGGCCTTATCGTTAGCAATCAGCGGCTGCATCGGAACCGGAGGAATCGCCCCTCAAGGCCAGGCCCTCAACGCCAGTAACCTGGTCACCGACGAAGCGATCCAGAGCGCCGCCCGGGACGCCCACTGGCCCACCACCCACTGGTGGCAAGCCTACGGCGATCCGCAATTGAACCGCTGGGTGGAACTTGCCACGCAAAACAGCCCGAGCATGGCCATGGCCGCCGCGCGGGTGCGTGAAGCGCGGGCCATGGCCGGGATTGCCGAGTCGGCCGAGTCGTTGCAGATCAACAGTGACACTACCCTCAAGCGCCACAATTGGCCGAAGGATCAGTTTTACGGTCCGGGCGAATTGAGCGGCGCCAACACCTGGGACAACAATTCGTCCCTGGGCCTGAGTTACGCCCTCGACCTGTGGGGCCGCGAAAGTAACAGCACCGAACGCGCCGTCGACCTGGCCCATATGAGCGCTGCCGAAGCGCGCCAGGCCCAGCTCGAATTGCAAAACAACGTGGTGCGCGCCTATATCCAGCTGTCGTTGCACTATGCCAACCGCGACATCGTTGCCGCCACGTTGGCCCAGCAACAGCAAATTCTCGACCTGGCCAACAAACGCCTGAGTGCCGGGATCGGCACCCATTTCGATGTCAGCCAGGCTGAAACGCCGCTGCCGGAAACCCATCGCCAACTCGACGCCTTGGATGAAGAAATCGCCCTGAGCCGTAACCAGTTGGCGGCGTTGGCGGGCAAAGGTCCGGGTGAAGGCGCGCAACTGCAACGGCCGAGCCTGGCCCTCGCCGCGCCGCTGAAATTGCCATCGAGCTTGCCGGCGCAATTGCTTGGTCAGCGCCCGGACGTGGTCGCCAGCCGTTGGCAAGTCGCCGCCCAGGCCCGAGGCATTGATGTGGCCCATGCCGGTTTCTACCCCAATGTCGACCTGGTCGGTAGCCTGGGTTTCGTCGCTACCGGCGGCACCATGCTGGGCTTTCTCAGCGGTCAGAAATTCAACTACAACGTCGGCCCGGCGATCACCTTGCCGATCTTCGACGGCGGCCGTTTGCGCGCGCAGTTGGGCGAGGCCAGCGCCGGTTATGACATCGCCGTGGCCAAGTACAACCAGACTCTGGTCAATGCGCTCAAGGGCATCAGCGACCAGTTGATCCGCCGCGAATCCATGGACAAGCAGTCGGCCTTTGCCGCGCAGTCGGTGGCCTCGGCACAGAAAACCTACGACATCGCGATGATCGCCTATCAGCGCGGCCTTACCGACTACCTCAATGTGCTGAACGCCCAGACCCTGCTGTTCCGCCAGCAACAGGTGGAGCAACAGGTGCAGGCCGCGCGCCTGAGTGCCCATGCCGAACTGGTGACCGCCCTGGGTGGCGGGCTCGGCGCCGGTAACGATATGCCACAAGATGCCAAGAGTCTCCCCGGCAAAACCCCGGCGGCGCTTGCCGTGTTTGATCACTGAGTAGGCGTTCATGACTTCCTTGCCTGCACCGCTGCGCTGGTTGCACTCCCTTGAGTGGCGCCGTGGTTTTTTCGACTGGGCACGCAGTGATGGCGTGACCTGGGTCTATATCTTCAAGGTGCTGATCGCTGCGTTCCTCACGCTGTGGTTGGCCATGCGCCTGGAGCTGCCGCAACCGCGTACCGCGATGATCACCGTGTTTATCGTGATGCAACCGCAGAGCGGCCAGGTGTTCGCCAAGAGCTTTTACCGCTTCCTCGGCACCCTGGCGGGTTCGGCGGTGATGGTCTTTTTGATTGCCTTGTTTGCGCAGAACACCGAATTGTTCCTCGGCGCATTGGCGATCTGGGTCGGCATTTGCACCGCTGGCGCAACGCGTAACCGCAACTTCCGCGCCTATGGTTTTGTGCTGGCTGGCTACACGGCGGCGATGGTGGGTTTGCCGGCCCTCGCGCACCCGGACGGCGCGTTCATGGCGGCGGTGTGGCGGGTGCTGGAAATTTCCCTGGGGATTCTCTGTTCCACGCTGGTCAGCGCCGCGATCCTGCCGCAGACCAGCAGCGCAGCCATGCGCAACGCCCTGTATCAGCGCTTTGGCGTGTTCGCGCTGTTCGTCACCGACGGCCTGCGTGGGCGCAGCCAGCGCGAAGGTTTTGAGGCCAGCAACGTGCGCTTTATCGCCGAAGCCGTGGGCCTGGAAGGCTTGCGCAGCGTCACCGTGTTTGAAGACCCGCATATGCGTCGGCGCAACGGTCGGCTCAGCCGCCTCAACAGCGAGTTCATGAGCATTACTACGCGTTTCAATGCGCTGCACCAGCTGTTGGAACGGCTGCGCACGGTTGAAGCCGATCATGTGGTCGCGGCGATCAAGCCCGGCCTGCAGGACCTTGCCGAAGTGCTCGACGGCTTCTCCGGCCGTGCCCTCACCAGCCCCGACGCCGCGCGCCTGGTCAACCAACTGAGCGCCTACAAGGACGGCCTGCCCGCCAAAGTGCGCAGCCTGCGTGCCACCTTCCAGGAAGGCAACCCGAGCGAAGCCGAGCAACTGGATTTTCATACGGCCTACGAGCTGCTGTACCGCTTCGTCGACGACCTGCACAACTACGCGCAGACCCACGCCTCCTTGGCTGATCACAGCCATGCACGCGAGCAGTGGGATGAAACCTTTATCCCCAAAACCAACTGGCTGGCCTGCGCCGCTTCGGGGATTCGCGCGTCGTTCATCCTGATCGTGCTCGGCAGCTACTGGGTGGCCACCGCCTGGCCGAGTGGCGCGACCATGACCCTGATCGCCGCCGCCACCGTTGGCCTGTCCGCCGCCACGCCCAACCCCAAACGCATGGCGTTCCAGATGGCCTGCGGCACCTTGATCGGCGCATTGGTGGGCTTCGTCGAAATGTTCTTCGTGTTCCCCTGGATCGACGGCTTCCCGCTGCTGTGCGTGATGCTTGCGCCGGTGATCATCTTCGGCGCCTTCCTCGCCTCACGGCCAAAATATGCGGGCGTCGGTGTGGGCCTGCTGATTTTCTTCAGCACCGGCTCGGTGCCGGACAACCTCACGGTCTACAACCCCTACACCTTTATCAACGACTACATCGCCATGGTCATCGGCATGCTGGTGTGCGCGGCGGCGGGGGCGATCATCCTGCCGCCCAACAGCCGTTGGCTGTGGCGCCGCCTCGAGCAGGACCTGCGCGAGCAAGTGGTGTATGCGATCAGTGGTAAGCTCAAGGGCCTGGCGTCGAGTTTCGAAAGCCGCACCCGCGACCTGCTGCACCAGGCTTACGGCCTAGCCGTCGGCCAGCCGCAAGTGCAGCGCGACCTGCTGCGCTGGATGTTCGTGGTGCTGGAAGTCGGCCACGCGATCATCGAACTGCGCAAGGAGCAGGCGATTTTGCCGGTGCACCCGGCCTATGCCGAATCCCAGCCATGGCGCCAGGCAATCCGCGTGATGGGTCGCTCGCTGGTGCGGCTGTTCCTGCAGCCCAGCGCGAGCAACCTGGAGCGCGGGCTAGTTGCCGTCGACCATGCGATCAGCCGCGTGCAGGCCACCGACGAACCTTTCGCCCCGCACTTCGACACCTCGGCCCTGCGCCGGGTGAAAAGCTACCTGCACTTTATTCGCACCTCGTTGTTTGACCCGCAATCGCCGCTGGCTGCCCTCAAAGGATCTCCACATGCCGCGTGAAATAGCCTTTCACGGCCTCTACATGCCGACCATGACCCTGATGTTCTTGATCGCGGCCGCGCTTGCCTGGGCCCTGGATCGCTTCCTGGCCGGGTTCGACCTGTACCGTTTTTTCTGGCACCCGGCGTTGCTGCGCCTGAGCCTGTTCGTTTGCCTGTTCGGCGCGCTGGCGCTGACCGTCTACCGTTGAGAATGCCCCGATGAAAAAGTTTTTCAGCCTGCTTGCGACCTTGCTGGTACTGGCTTTGGCGATCTGGATTGGCCGCACATTGTGGGCGCACTACATGGAAACGCCGTGGACCCGCGATGGCCGCGTGCGCGCCGACATCATCAACGTCGCCGCCGACGTTACCGGGGAAGTGGTCGACGTGCCGGTGCGGGACAACCAGTTGGTGAAAAAGGGCGACCTGCTGATGCAGATCGACCCCGAGCACTACCGCATCGCGGTCAAGCAAGCCCAGTCCCTGGTAGCGTCCCGTAAAGCCACCTGGGAAATGCGCAAGGTCAACGCCCACCGCCGCGCCGACCTCGACGCGTTGGTGATCTCCAGGGAAAACCGCGACGACGCCAGCAACATTGCTGACTCCGCCCTGGCCGACTATCAACACGCGCTGGCGCAGCTGGAAGCCGCTGAACTTAACTTGAAGCGAACGCAAGTCGTGGCGGCGGTGGACGGCTACGTCACTAACCTCAACGTGCACCGTGGCGACTACGCGCGCATCGGTGAAGCGAAGATGGCTGTGGTCGATATGAACTCGTTCTGGGTGTATGGCTTCTTCGAAGAAACCAAGCTGCCCCACGTCAAAATCGGCGACAAGGCCGATATGCAACTGATGAGCGGCGAGACGCTCAAGGGCCATGTGGAAAGCATCTCGCGCGGCATCTACGACCGCGACAACCCCGAGAGCCGCGAGCTGGTGGCGGATGTGAACCCGACCTTCAACTGGGTGCGCCTGGCCCAGCGGGTGCCGGTGCGGATTCACATTGATGAAGTGCCGGACGGCGTGTTGCTGGCGGCGGGTATCACCTGCACCGTTATCGTTGACCCAGCACAACACTGAAAGGTGGCGCTGGCTTGTGTGGGAGCGGGCTTGCTCGCGAATGCGGTGTGTCAGTTAACGCAAGTACTGACTGATCCACCGCATTCGCGAGCAAGCCCGCTCCCACACTTGATCGTGTTAAGCCTTGATGAAGGTTTCATGCAGGTGGCGCCACAGCAGCGCGCCGCTGGCCTGCTTTTCGAACACCACGGTGGCGCGGCGATCGGTCTGGGTGCCGCTGTCGTCAACCTGATGTTCGCGATAGGTCACGATGGCACCGCGCGCATGCCGGTCAATCCCGACCATTTCACTCAAGGTGATTTTCAGCCCCGGGCGCATGCCGCCCAGGCGCGTGAACAAGGCATTCAATCCGGCTGCATTTACCCTCGCGCCGGTGGCGGGGGCAACCATGCTGAATTCAGGCGAGAAGCGCGCCAGCAAACTTTGCAACGTGCCTTCTGGCGCAACCCCGGCAAACCACTGTTCGATCTCGACGTGGGTCTGGGTCACTTCCTCAAAAAAATCGCGGTAATCAATCATGGCTGTGGCTCGCTGGCAGGGTGAAGCAGTGTGCGGACTCTGGACGCATCCAGGCGCAACACTGCCAAGAGGGGCAGCAGTGTCAGGGCTGCCGCTATCGTGAAGGTTATGGCGAAGGAATCCAAGGCCGACAACAGCGCACTGAGTGCGGCGGCGCCGAGGCAGAAACTCACTTGCCGATTGATATTCCACAGGGCGCTGGCGTGGCCCATGTGTGTATCGGGAATGTCGAGAAACGCCAGCGTCTGCGCGGTGCTGCTGCACAGGCTGCCACCCAGGCCCATCAAGGCGTAGGCCGCAATAATCACGGCGGGCTCGGGTTTGGTCAGCAGGAGGATTCCGATGCATTGCAACACCATGCCCGCCAGCAGCAACGGTTTCGGGCCGCAGCGGTTGAACAGCTTTTTGCTGAGGAAAATCGCCAGCGCCGAGGCCAGCGCCCACGGCAACATCAGTGCGCCGGTGTGTGTCGCGTCATAGCCCAGGCCGCGCAGGTAGAGGATGGCGATCAGGCTGGTGCCGATGAATACGCCGGGGATGAACAGATAGATCAGCATCGCCACCCGCAACAGCGGGCTGCGGATTTGTTTGAAAATGCTGCCCAGCTCCAGGCCCGGTCGAACGGTTGTCGGGCTATCAGGTTTTATCCACAGCAACGCCAGCAGCAGGGTCATCAGTGCCAGTGGCAGGTTGGCGTAAAAGATCCAGCGCCAGGCCATGGTGTCGACAATCAACCCACCCAACGCCGGTGACAGCGCCGGAACCAGCAGGGCGACCGACATCACGCGTGCCGTCAGTTGGCTGCGTTCTGCCGGTGGAAAGTGCCGATAAGCCATGGCCTGGCCCACGGGAATCAGCAAGCCGCCGCCCAGCCCTTGCAACGCACGCCAGCCAATCAGTGTTTCGATGGAACCGGCCTGGCCGACCATTACCGACGCGCCGGCAAACACCAGCAGGCTCACGGCGATCAGTGTTCGCTCGCCCAGGATCGCCGCCAGCCAGACGCTCAAGGGAATAATCACGGTCAGCCCGAGCATGTACGCGTTGCTGATCCACGCCAATTGCGTGACCGAGGCGTGCAGTTCGCGGGCGATATCCGGGTAGGCGACTGTGGCGACAAACATGTTCACCAGGTCCAGTGCGAAGCCCAGTAAAAAGATCCAGGCGACTTTCGAGCGGTAGGTCATGAACGCGATCCTGCGAGTGAAGCGGGCAGGGTAGGCGCGATGCAGGGTTTGGGATACGCCGGTTTGCCTGTTAGTTTGTCAAAAATATTTTGACAAAGGAGGGCGTGGCCGATGGTCAGCCTGGACCGTTTCGACACCTTCAAGGCCGTGGTCGAGGCCGGCTCGCTGACCGCGGCGGCGGACCTGTTGGGCCAGACCCGTGCCGTGGTCAGCTTCAACCTCAAGCGCCTGGAAGCAGAATTGGGCGTCACCCTGCTGACCCGCAACACCCGGCAACTGGCGCTGACCGATGCCGGCGAACGCTTCTACCTGCGTTGCACACGCATGCTTGAAGAAGCGCGTCTGGCGGTGGAAGAGGCGCGCTCCGAACATGCCCAGCTCAAAGGCACGTTGCGCATCACCACCACTGTGGAATATGCGCTGGCGGTAGTCGCCCCGGCGGTGGAAGCCTTTCGCCGCGCGCACCCGGACCTGAACATTCACTTATCCACATCCTCCACCCATGCCGATTTGATCTCGGAACGCTTTGACGTGGCGATTCGGCTAGGCCGCCTGCTGGACTCCACCCATCGCGCGGTGCAGCTGTCGACGTTCGAGGTATTCGCGGTGGCCGCCCCCGAGTTTTCCGGCGTTCAGACGTTGGATGAGTTGGAACGCGTGCCCAGGTTGGGCCATGGCCGTTTGACGGAACTGAGCGTGACCGACCCGGCAGGTGCCGCGCATCAATACCGCGCCGGTCAAACGGCGCTGGTGGCCGACAGTGCTGCCGTCCTCCAGGCGTTCGCCGTGCGTGGCCACGGCGTGGCAGTGCTGCCGCAATGGCTGGTGCAGGAGGATCTGGAGGCGGGGCGGCTGGTGCGGTTATTGGCCGACCATCGCTTCGCCCCACAAGGGGTTTATGCGATGTACCCGGATACCCGGCATTTGCCGCTGAAGGTGCGGGCGTTTATTGATTTTATGAAAGGTTAGAGTGAACCCGTCAGGCCGAAGCGCTTTTTCAACACCGCCTCCAGCAACGCCTTGGGCAATAAGGCCGCCATCAACGGCAACGCCCGGCTGCCATTGCCCGCGCGCAACAACCGTGGCGGTTTTGACTGTTGCACCGCTTTCAGCACTTGAGCAGCAAAGTGCTCGGCTGAGGTCGGGTTGTCTTGCGAGGCCTGGGTGCGCGCACGAATACCGTCGCGCAACGGCCACCACGGCGACTTTTCGTTGATCAACAGTTCGGCCTGGGCGCCTGCATTTTTCGCAAAGCTCGTGTCGATAGCCCCCGGCTGTACTTCCATGACCCTTACACCAAATGGTGCCAGTTCCATGCGCAATGCATCGCTCAGGGCATGCACCGCGGCTTTCGACGCGCAGTAAGCCCCGGCAAACGGTGTAACCAGCACCCCGGAAACGCTGCCGATATTGACCACCAGGCCTTTACCGCGACGCAGCGCGGGGAACAGCGCCTGGGTCACGCCAACGATGGAAAACACGTTGGTCTCGAACTGGCGCTGCATTGCTGCGGTGCCGCCGTCGAGCAGCGGGCCCATGGCGCCGTAGCCGGCGTTGTTAATCAACACATCCAGCTCGCCCCACTGTTCGGCGAGGTGCTGCAAGGCGGCGTTGTCGTTGACGTCCAGTTGCACCGTGTTGAAGCCGGCTGCAGCGAGGGCGGCGACGTCTGCCTCGCGGCGGGCACTGGCCCAGACCTCAAAGCCTGCAGATTTGAACGCGTCGGCCAGGGCGCGGCCGATGCCGCTGGAGCAACCGGTGATGAGTACGTTGGGCATGGATCAGTCCTTTGTCAGTCCGAGAAGCTGCCTTGCAGGTGCTCGGCGCGAAATTCCAGGGTTTGCGGGCGGTAGCCTGGGCGCAATGGAGGTGTGGGCAGGCAATCGTCCCAGGTAGCGCCGGCCTGCAGTTCGCCGGGGCCGCGATAACGTGGTGCCGCATAGACGTTGTCGGCCAGGTTGACGGTATCGCCCGGTGCATAAGCGGCGAGCCGCCAGCGCAGCTCGGTGAGGGGCACGTCGTTGCCGTTGTTCAGCACCAGTTTCAAGGGGCGGTCGGCCGGGCATTCCTGTGGTGCATAGCTGATGCGCAATTCCAGGCGCGACAGTTGCGAGGCTTCGCGGTTGTCCAGCCACACCACCCAAATGGCCACAAAGCCCAGGCCGACGGCAGCGGCCAGCGACACCGGCAACGCCTTGGCGGGGTAGCGCAGCAGCAGGATCAGCCAGGTGATGATCAGTAGAACGCCGAAGAACATGATGATGACCTCGCGAAGGGATAGACCATCGTACCTGTGGCTGGGCTGGGTTGACTATCTGCGGACACAGACAGGGTATGTGCGCTGCATTGAACACATGATCAAACAAGTTTTTTTAGCGGTTTTTGTACGAATCGACACTCAGGAAGTACCGAAGCCTGTCGGAACAGAGCGCTTCAACAGGTCCTATTTCCAGTCCTTTTATGTGAGAAAGAGTCGATGATTAACCTCCCCCTCAGTCCAGGCAATCTGCAACCGCTTTTGGCTATAACGCCACCCTCTTCATTGCCGGTTGAACCACCTGCGGCGGCGGTGGGCTATGAAACGTCACAAGCGCCTTCGGCTCCCCAAACGCCCACGTTGCCTCGGTTGCGCAGAGCCCCATTGGAAAACCCTCCGGCCCGCGACACCTCTAAGCCTTCGGCGCTGACGCTCAGTCAGCGCCAAGAATTGGCAGGGAACATTCATAACAATTATTGCCTGACGGTGGCGTTGGAAGATATTCAAGCGGCCATCGCCGAGGATCCGAGTCTGGATGTTGCAGCGTTGCTCGAAGCGAAGACGTTTTCCGCTCATTACGTTTCAACCTTTGGGCGCGCCTATAAAATCGCGCCGGGCGAGGATGTGCCGCTGGCGTGGTTCCTGCGGGAAAATCAATTGCTGGTCCCCAAGGACCTCGGGCAACTGGCCAACCTCATCGCCGTGTGCAAGGAGCCGCTGCCCGAGCCGGTTGAGCACGGCAATTACTGGGGGCTGTTATCCCAGCCCGCCACATTGGACAGTGGCCAGCGCACCCGGCTAAGCGAAATGGCGACCGCTGAAATGGCCAAGTTGTCGCCTGGCAAAGGTATCTTCGCTGCTTTTTATGAGACGCATGGGGCTTCGCTTCAAGGCATGAGCGCCGCGCAGATGCTTGAAAGCATGCTGGGCAGTGCTCAGATCAGACACTTGGGCCAAGCGCTGGAAACGGCCTTCAACAGTGACGCGTCACTGACCAGCAGAGATGCAAATTGGGCGTTGGCGGCAATGGTGCTGGCGCTGGATCCACAGGCCGGCAGCAAGCGTGGCGTCGTGGCCGGGTATGACCTTTACCAGCCAGCCAATCGGGACGTCCATCCTTCGGTGGTGGTCTCGCGCCTGGAGAAACATCTGGTGGACCAGGGCAAGGTACCTGCCGCGCTGGCATCGGCCGCCGCGCGCTTGTTGCTTGCAGGCGCTGACCCTGCCTTCATTGCCGAAGATATGCCCAGCAACCTGGTGGTCAAGTCGGCGGCTTTTGCCAAGCTGTCGGCGGTTGTGCAGGCGCAAGAGTTTTGGGCGCCTGGCATCGCGACATACACCGATTTTCAAACGTTCATGGGGCTGGCCAACCACAGTCCAGTCTCGGAGGCCGAGGTGGTTGTCGAGGCCAAGGCTCAGTCCAATGCGTTGATTCAGTGGGGCGTTGCCCAGGACAAAATTGCAGGAAAGGACGATGAAGCCTATACGTCGGAAGACGTGGCCGGGTTACGCGACGCTTTCAATGAGGAGCTCTCCTCACTGAAAAAAGCCCAGGAGCAGATAAGCGCTGCCATGCCTGTCCGCAAGAACATCGCACTTGAAAACCTGAAGGCTGCCTACGGCGCCGATCACCCATTTGATGTGCGTAATATCAGTATTGCCAACATCGATGCCAGCGAAAGCCAGCACCACTCGTTACTGGATATCTACATGTCTGGAAAGATGGACCGTATCCCAAGAGGGGAGCGGTACGATTTTCAATTAGGTAACCGTTTCCCCCGGGTCAAGCCGCTTCCTGATGTTAACCAGACATTCGACAGCCAGTTCGATAGCTACTTCAACAACTTGAAGGAGGGCGTGACAACCACCTCCAGACACCAATTATTGCAGCTGTCTGCGCAAGACAAACACACCATTGCGTCGGGTAAGGTCGAGTTTTTTTCTCTACGCAAAGCCGGTGTTGCGCAGGCTGAGGGGGCGCAGACCCCGGAGCAGGCACAAGCGGCCAAGGCGCGTTACGGATTGTTGATGCGGGTGCTGACCAAAATCGACAAAAACGGCAGTGACCGGGACGATAAAAACCTGCGCCATGTGTACTACGAAGTGTTCCCCTTGCAAGGCGTCATCCGCCGTCGCGACGACCTGCCCCGGTATCTGCCTAACCCGCCTCCACGAGTGGCCAACGCTCAAACCTACGCCACGACTCAGGCTAAAGGGGTCAGTGTTCCGGTCGATTATGAGGCCTATGAAAACGGCACCCCGTCACAGGCCGGCAAGGTTTCGACGGGCCTGCTGACTCAGCAGCTCAACGCACCTTATTTGCCTGAGCCCAGGCAAGGGCAGGACGCCAGTTCCACGGTTTCCGTGAATGCTCGGTTCAACACGATCGCCAAGGTGATCGCCGACCACCTGTTACATGATCGCGATGCCATAAAGGCAGGCGCCAAAGACGTGACCGAGGTGGAAAAGGAAGAGGTCGGCATCCAGGCCGGGCATGATTTTGTGACCGGACTGATTCCGTTCAAAAATGCCATCGAAAACGCAGTCAAGGGCAATACCGGCGCGGCCATCAAGGACTTTGCGCTGGATATCTTTGGCTTCATCCTTCCATTCGGCAAAGGGCTGGGGCAGGCGAGCAAAGCGTTGGGCAAGTTGGGTGAAAAGCTCGGAACACGGGCGTTCAAGGTGTCCAATGGTGTTTTGCGCTCAGTTGCCAGTGGCCTGAACCCCACCGATGGTCTGGGAGACCTGGCAGTGGGACTGGCAAGGGGCGGGAAGACAGTGTTGAAAAGTAGTTACAGGGAGCTGAAGCAACTATTGCAGGAGCAGTCTGTCAGTGTTGGCGTCTCTGGGAAGGTATCGAACGCGGTATCCGACATCGCCGGCACCGGTCGCCAGCTGCCCGACTACAGTGCTCACTCACTGCCTGATAGCCTGCTTGAGGGCCGTAATATAAAAGGGGATGGCACTTACCAAGTCGGTGATCAGCACTATGTTCGTTTCACCGATGGCACGGCCACCAGCCGAGTATTTGAAATCAGCCGGAACTATAAAGTTGCGGGCGGCCAGGTTCGGGTTATTGATCCTGTCACCCAGAAAACGGTGATGTTCCTGCAGCCAACGGGCACCGGCGAATGGCGACTGAACAGCATGCTGGGAGGCGTCAAGCCCGAAACACTGCAACGCATGAGTGGGATCAGGCCTCAGCCGCAAAAACGTCCTGCCGGGCAAGGCAGCTCTGGTTCATCTGCAGGCGTGGGGGTATCCGGCAGTCAGCCGGCCTTTAAACGACCCAAGGTGCCTGAAGCTTTCCCGGGTGAAAAGGCGCTGATGGATCCGCCCGTCACAGGCGAGAACCGTTTCTACCATTACACCGGGGCAAAGTCTCATGCCGCAATCAACAGCGATTGGCATCTGCAGTCCTCGGTGCTTAACGTGGATGGCAAGCCGTTACCGGGTGGGCGAGCCAGGCATTACTTCACGGATCTGGCGCCTGATGATGCGGCAACCAAAGAGATCTCCACGACTATTTTTGGGCGCCGTCGACATGGCAACCAATTGGACAAGATGACGCATTACTACGAGGTCAATACCTCGGGGCTGACGGTCATGAAAACCGATAACCCGCATATTTTTTATGTGGAGACGAAATTTGCCCTGCCCTTGAAGTACAGAGTCGAGGGTGAGCAGGTGAGTCGAATCATTACCCACGGTCAAACGCCATTCACCGCGTAGCCTCTACGGCCCCTCCCGCATTTAACCGCGTACCGCGTTTGAGATACGGCCAACCGCGGGAGGGGGCTTGCTCACGATGACTTGCTTACTGCGCAGAAGAATCCGCCTGCAAGCCTTCGATGGAAGCCTCAACCAATGCCAAGCCAGTTTCGGCCAATTGCAGGCTGGCCCAATTCAGGTAGCTCTGGTGTTCTGTGCATAAGTCTTGAGCCGCCAGGGTGAGCACGCGCGCGGTGCCCAAAACATAACTGGCATGTTCCAGTGCATGTTCGATGGGAATGCCGGGTTGTACGCAAAACAGCGGTTCTTCACTGCGCTCGCTAGGGCCGAACGGGGTGGGGCGGGTGGTTTGTTTGGACATGGTAAAACTCCTATGAAAATCGGAGTTGCCACGCTTCGCCGTCAAACGAATGGGTGGCAACTGTGCGCAGGTTGACGGACCGGTCATAGGAACCCGGCGCGCTCGAAAGCGCCCCACGCACAGTCGCCATAACGCTGTGCTTGGTCCTATGAGTTTCCGAGGCCGTCAAACCTCATCACGAATGAGTCGTGACAGGCGCGAGGATAGGCAGGATGGGGGCAAGGGTCAATGATGGCGGTTGTGCTTTCGGGCGCCATCGCAGGCAAGCCAGCTCCCACAGTTGACCGGGTACATCCGTTGGAATGCATTCCCCTGTGGGAGCTGGCTTGCCTGCGATGAGGCCTTTACAGGCACCACAACGCCCAAACAAAAAGCCCCCACCCGGCCCACTGCGGATAGGGGACGCAATGGGCTGGACGAGGGCTTCTTCTACGACCGTTTTACTGCGCGATAGTTTTCACCGACACACCACGTTCAATCGGCGTGGAGCGCCCGTAGATATCTTCAAACCGCTCGATATCGTCTTCGCCCAAATAGCTGCCCGATTGCACTTCGATGATCTCCAACGGGATCTTGCCCGGGTTGCGCAGGCGGTGCACCGAAGCGATGGGGATGTAGGTGGACTGGTTTTCGCAGAGCAGGAACACGTTCTCGTCACAGGTGACTTCGGCCGTGCCGCTGACCACGATCCAGTGTTCGGCGCGGTGGTGGTGCATTTGCAGCGACAGGCACGCCCCCGGCTTGACCGAGATGTGCTTGACCTGGAAACGCCCGCCCATGTCCACCGAGTCGTAGGAGCCCCATGGGCGATAGACTTCGCAGTGGTTCTGGGTTTCGCTGCGGCCCTGTTCGTTGAGGGTCGAGACCATCTGCTTGACGCCCTGGACCTTGTCCTTGTGGGCAATCATCATCGCGTCCTTGGTTTCCACCACCACGATATTGTCCAGGCCGATCACCGACACCAGCTTGCCATTGCCGTGGATCATGCAGTTGCGGCTGTCCTGGATGACCACGTCGCCTTTGCTGACGTTGCCGTTGACGTCTTTGTCGTTGACCGCCCACAACGAGGCCCAGCAACCTACGTCGCTCCAGCCGGCACTCAGCGGCACCACGCAGGCGCGCTGGGTTTTTTCCATCACGGCGTAGTCGATGGAATTGTCCGGGCAGCAGGCGAAGGTGGCTTCGTCAAACGTCACGGTGTCGGCATCCTGCTCGCTGCGTTCCAGGGTGAGTACGCAGGTGTCGTAGATGTCCGGATCGTGTTTTTTCAGCTCTTCGAGGAAGCGGCTGGCGCGGAACAGAAACATGCCGCTGTTCCAGAAGTAGCCGCCGCTTTTGACGAACTCGATCGCGCGTTTTTCGTCGGGTTTCTCCACGAACTGTTGCACGCGGCTCACGCCTTCGGGCAGCAGCGAGTCATTGGTGGACTTGATGTAGCCATAACCGGTTTCCGGACGGGTCGCCGGCACGCCGAACAGCACCATCTCGCCACGCTCGGCGGCCACGGTAGCCAGGGCCAGCGCACGTTGCAGGGCTTTCTGGTCGTCGATCACGTGGTCGGCCGGCAGCACCAGCATCAGTTCGTCGCGGCCTTCGTTGACCAGCATCATCGCGGTCAGGGCCACGGCCGGCGCGGTGTTGCGCCCGAACGGTTCCATCAGGATGCGTTGGCATTCGAGCTTACGCGTGCTCAGTTGCTCGTTGACGATAAAGCGGTGGTCCTTGTTGCAGACCACGATTGGGGCGTCCATGCCTTCAAACACCAGGCGCTCCAGGGTTTGCTGGAACAGCGTGTGCTCGCCGGTCAGGGCCAGGAATTGCTTAGGGAACTGTTTGCGGGAAAGCGGCCAAAGACGTGAGCCGCTACCACCGGAAAGGATTACTGGGATCATGGATGTTTCTCCTTGAATCGATTTGGGTCAGAGCCTGTGGGAGGGGGCTTGCTCCCGAAAGCGGTGTTTCAGTCAGCACATCTGTTGCTGAACCAGCGCATTCGCGAGCAAGCCCGCTCCCACAGGGGGAGCGTCAAATTGAAAATCTAATCAGCGGGTCGACACCGGGCGTTTCACCCAGACTGGCGAGATGCTCGAACCGGAACCGGTCACATACAGCACCGCCGCTTCACCACGTTCCAACGCCACCGGCTTCACATCGCCGACTTTCTTGTCACCGTCATACAACGCCAGGCTCACCTTCACCGGGTTGATTTCGCGCTCGCCACGGCTTTTGGCGGCCACCGACTTGACCACGTCGGTCTTGCCGTCGGCGGTCTTCAGGGTCAGGGCCTTGTCGCTGAGGTTCTGCACGCGTACCAGGGATTTCTGCTTGTTCTTGAACGGCGGTTCTTCGATCAGTTGTGGTTGGCCGCTGCCGCTGTTCACCAGGGTGTAGTAGTGGTCGGCGGCGAGTTTGACCGGTACGGTCTGGCTGCCGACCTTGGCGCTGTAGTCGCCGCCCGGCATGAAGCTGAAGTCGCTGCTGGCCAGCGGTGCAACGTCGTTCAGGTTGGTGGCGCCGACGGTGGCGCTGACTTCCTGGTTACTGGCGTTGTAGACCCGCACGAAGCTTGAGCCTTTCGGCGCGGTTGGGCCGTAGAGGGCGGCGTCACCCCCGGCGAAGGCGGACATCGATACGAAGCTCAAGCCGGCAGCAATAGCCAGGGTCTTGGCGAGACGACGCGGAGTAGTAGTGAAAGTCATGTGAGTTACCTCTCTTTCAGTTTTGCGCCCGGTCGGGCGTCTCGGATTTTTGGTGTTTAACTGGGGTGTTCAGTGCCATGTTTTGTTGGCGCGAACCGGCTTGTTTAAGCTGCGCAACCCACTGCGGGTCGGCGTCACCGATTTCGTTGTTGACGGGCAGATAACGTTCAGGAAATTCCCAGATCAGCACCTGTGGCGGGCTGTTCTTGAAATCGTCGCTTTTCAGGTAACTGAGCATCGGCAGAATCGGGCCGTGGCCGTCTTCGGAGTAGTTGATGACGTCGCTGTGCAAGGCTTGCTTGAGCGCGCCGACGAAGTTCCAGTTGGGGTTGGCGCTGTAGCTGGTGCCGACCAGTGCCACTGGGGTTTCGCTGTTGCTGAACAGCGCGTCGTCGCCTTGGTTTTCAGCCAGGTGCGTCACGCGTTTTTGCAGCGGCTCCTTGGGCGGCATCAGGTTTTCAAACAACGGGTCCAGCGGCAGGAACAGACGCAGGTCGCCTTTGTGCGGCTCCGTCTTCTCGGCCTCGGTCACAAAGCGTTGTCGTTCACCGCTGAGCGGCGTCTTTTCGCTAATCACCTTGGCCAGCTGTTTGGCGGCGATTTCGGCGCCGTCCGGCGTCCAGTGGGTGTCGGTGCGCAGGAACACTTGCTTGCCGCCAAGCTTGGCCTGTTGCAGCGGGCCTAGCAGGTCCGGGGCGATAATCTTGTCGGCAGCCACGCGGGCGTGGAAGTCCTGGTACAGGTTGGCGTGGATGCTCGCCGGTTTCACGTCACCCAGGTGTTCCGGGTACAGGCGCACCTTGGCCGGCACAATCGCCATGACCAATTGAATGCCTTGGGCTTTGAGCTTCTGGCGTACGCCTTCGACCAGCGCGTAGTTGCCCTCCAGGTTCTGGTCTTCATTGACGGCGGGGTTGAACTCCTCGTCGCTGTACAACCAGTGATCGCGGCCCAGCACCACGCCAGGGCGGCCTTCGTTGAACAGCTTGTAGTCCAGCGCAGCCCACAGGTTGGTGCCAATACGCTTGATCGGGAACTGGTCGTCGTAATGCGTTTCGACGGCTTTGGTCCAGCGACCATTGAGCACCGTCGCGTCGGGATTGGTGCTGAAGCCGAAGAAACTGCGCATCGACCAGGCGCCCAGGGCCAGCAGCACCAGCAGGAACAGCGCGATATAGAGGACGCGGAATGAACGGGTCATGGTCGGCTCCCTCAGAATTGGAAGTAAAGGAACGGCGAGAAACTCTGCGCCGACAATTTCAGGATCGACGCCACGAACAGCAGCAGCACTGCGGCGCGCATGGCGTAGCGTGGCCAGTCAGCGGTCCAGTAGGCCGGTTGCACGGCGGCGTCCTGGCCGACGGTGAAACCTGGCTGATGGATGCTGCCCGGGTTGTCGCCCGGCACGGCCTTGATCAGGCTCGGGTCGGCTGGCTTGGCTTTCTCGGCAGGGCGGTTGCTGTAGAAGTCGCGCAGGCCAAAGAACGCCAGTGTTGCGTAGGCCACCACCAGGGTTGCCACTTGCAGGCCGGTGAGGTTGGCGCGGTTGAGTTCCGACAGCGACCACTCGCCAAAGCTGAACATCGCACCGTACATACGGCCGGCGACGTGCAGGTTCTCCGAGCGGAAGATTACCCAGCCCATCACCACCAGCAGGAAGGTGAAGGCCCAGCGCACCACGTTGAAACTGCGCGGCGCGGTGTTGAGGCCGATGGCTTTTTCAATCGCCAGCCACATGCCGTGCCAGGCGCCCCACACGATGTAGGTGATGTTCGCACCGTGCCACAGGCCACCGAGCAGCATGGTCAGGAACAGGTTGCGGTAGGTGGTCAGCGTGCCTTTACGGTTGCCACCCAGGGTGATGTACAGGTAATCGCGCAGCCAGGTGGACAGGCTGATGTGCCAGCGGCGCCAGAACTCGGTGATCGACTGGCTGATGTACGGCTGTTTGAAGTTTTCCATGAAGCGGAAACCCATCATCAAGCCCAGGCCGATGGCCATGTCGCTGTAGCCGGAGAAGTCGAAGTACAGCTGCGCGGTGTAGGCCAGCGCGCCGAGCCAGGCATCGCCGGTGGTGGGGTTTTGCAGGGCGAAGCAATGGTCGGCCACCACCGCCAGGGTGTCGGCGATGAAGACTTTCTTGATGAAACCCTGCATGAACCGCGTGCAGCCCTCGGAGAACTTGTCGAGGGTGTGTGTGCGGTTGTTGAACTGGTCGGCCAGGTCGCGAAAGCGCAGCACCGGGCCGGCAATCAAGTGCGGGAAGATCGCTACGAACGCCGCAAAGTCGATGAGGTTGCGGGTGGCCGGGGTGTCGCCGCGGTACACGTCGATGATGTAGCTGATGGACTCGAAGATGTAGAACGAGATCCCGATCGGCAACAGCACGTGGGTGAGAATGAACGGCTCCAGGCCCGCCGACTTCATCATCACGTTGATGCTGTCGACACCGAAGTTGGCGTATTTGAAGTAGCCGAGAATGCACAGGTCGACGGCCACGCCCAACAGTAGCCAGCGTTGAGCCGGCTTGGTGCGCACGCCTGCCGCACCGACCTTGAGGCCGATCCAGTAATTCCACAGCGTGACGGCGGCGAACAGCGCCAGGAAGTCCACTCGCCACCAGGCGTAGAACACATAGCTGGCAATCAGCAGCAGCAGGTTGCGATAGCGTTGCCCGCTCAAATAGTACAAGCCGAGGAAAATCGGCAAGAACAGAAACAGGAACACATTGGACGAGAAAACCATCCCGATCTCTCCATGTTTAACCAACAGTCAAGGGCCAGAGCCCCCCCAAACCCCCCCACGATTTCGGGGGAGGTTGTATTGCACTCTCACTGAAGGAACCGGGTCAGTGTGGGAGCGGGCTTGCTCGCGAATGCGGTGGCTCAGTAACGGATGTGTCGACTGACACACTGCATTCGCGAGCAAGCCCGCTCCCACATTTGGAGCCGGTTTCTTCAGTTAGCTTTGTTGCCTTTTTCATGCGTCGGGTCGTAGACCTTGGTCAGGTCACCGCCCAATCGGAAAGTCTTGAACGGTTGCATGCCATGCTTGCGCTCGAGCACATCCGGGGCGCAGGTGTAGAGGGTGCAGAAGGGTTCAAGCCAGGCAAATTTCATGTCCTCCTTGAGGTCCTTCATGTCCTGCTCTTTGCCGTTCTGCTTCTCGAAGATTTCCGGGTCTTTGACCCCGGCGAGCACCTTGTCACCCAGGCGTTTCAATGCACCGTTGTTTTCCTGGCGCAGGTCCACGCCGTTGACCAGGGCGAAGCTGGCGATCATCGACAGCGGCGGCAGCGCGTAGTTGTGGTACGACAGGGCACGTTGCTGGCGCTTCAATTCATTCGGCAGGAAGCCCTGGTCATCGACCTGGTTGGCGCCGACCTTGTATTCCTTCACCGCCCAATCAAACAGGTCGCGGCGGTTCACAGCGACGGACGTCGCCATCACCGACCAGGCCGCCCAGTAGGAGTGGTTGTTGGTCTTTTCCAGCGGCAGGTTGTCCCAGTCGCTGACGACCTGATCGGCCATTTTGCTGAACCAGGCTTCGATCAACTGCGACTCCTGCTGGTGGTTGGCCAGCGGGTGCGAGTCGGAGAACTTCAGGCGTACATAGGCCGAAGCCATGCTGCCCAGCGCCCATTTGCGCATGGACTTGCCGGTGTGGTTGAAGTCCTTGGACATCAACGCATCCGCCTTGGCCCAGCTCGTGAGCCAGTTCAAGGTGCATTCCAGCTGCTGCGGACGACCGTCGCGCATGAATTGCATCACGCGCTTGCTGGTGTCTTTTTCCAGCTTGGTGATGTCGGCGGTGCTGTCGCGAAAGGCTTTTTCGGATTGCACATTCAGGGTGGAACGGGCTTTGTCCGAACCTTCGTACTTGCTGCGAAATTGCAGCGAGCCGGTGTACGGCGCCGGCATGGCGTCGCAGTCATTCTTGAAATCGCCGGTCTTGAATGCTTCCACCGGGGCGAAATAGCCCTGGGGTGGACGCAGTGGCGCGGCGGCATTCACGGAGCCGGCGAACATCGCCAGGCCCAGTAATGTTGGGATCAATAACTTCTGCATAGGTAACCTCATTGCCCGGTTGAGGCGGTCTGTTGACCACCGGCGGGGAATACGTTGCGTGTGCAAATTTTCGCTTCGACTTTCTGCGCGGCAGCGCCCTTTTCTGGGCCCTGCACTTCCACGGCCAGCAAGTTTTGCGAGGCCCAGTCTTCGTCGGTGCGCAGTTCAAAGGCGAAACGCCCGTCTGTATCGGATGTTTCGGGTTTGTCGATCTTGATGTCCTCGTGGCGCCCGTTCATGTACCAGAGGGTGGCTTGCAGGGTTTTCACCGACGGGTCGGCGAAGCGGATGTCGACCTGATGGCTGCTGTTGCGCAGGTCTTTGTTCGAACTGTTGACCATTAATTCGTTCTTGCCGGGTTTCAACGTGGTGCTGGCGCTCATCTGCGCGGTCTTGCCTTCGCAGCCGTTGTCGAGCAGCGACATCATCTGGCGGTAGATGGTCTCCTGGTCGAGGCGATACAGTGGCGAGAATTCCCAGATCAGAATTTTCGGCGGGGTTTTCTGGAATTCATCGCTGCCCAGGTACTGGATCATCGACCCTTCCAGGCCACCGCCGGGGAAGGCGACGTTGAGGATGTCGGCACCGATTTCCTGTTCAAGGAAGCCGGCGAAATTGTAGTTCTTGCCGCTGTGGCTGGTGCCCACCAGGGTGATCTGCGGGTTGCCGGCATCGCTGAACAGGTCGCCGTCGCCCGCTTCGCCTTTGGGCTCGGTGGTGAATTGGTCCATGTACTGGATCGCGTAGCTGGTGCCGCACAGCTGCCCGGCCATGTTGTGCAGGGTGCCGGTCTTGCCCATGCGCCCGGAGCGCTTGGTTTCGAACTCACGCTGGGGGATGCCGGCAAACTCCGGCATTGCACGCACTTTGGCACCGACGATTTTCGCCGTGCGCTGGGCACCGTACGGGGTCCAGTGTTGGTCGCCACGGAAGTAGAAATCGTGGGCGGGCAACTCATCCGGCAGTTGCTCGTTGGTAAGCGGCGACAAGTCCGGCACCACGTAACCCATCTTGGCAAAACGCCCGAGCATGGTTTTGTAATTGCCCAGCGCTTTGTCGAAGTCGAAACTGGCTTTCTCTGCGGGGTTGAGCTTGTTGCGGTTCACCAGGCCACGGGTCGGCTGGTAGACCACCACCAGTTCCACGCCTTTGGCCTTGAACGCATCGTGCAGTTGTTGCATGCGCTTGTAGCCGGCGGGGCTGGTGTCGAATTCAGTGCGCAAATCTTCCTGGGTACGGAACAGCCAGTCGCCCTGGGCTTGCACCAGGGTGGTGAAGTTCTGCTGGTAGCGCGTGGTGTAGTTCTTCGCGTCATGGGCGGCCGGGCACAGGCTGCAGCACGGCTCGGCGCTGAACGTAGGCGCTTTCACTTCATCGGCGCGCACGCCCTGGCTGGCCGCCAGCAGGCCGAGGGTCAGACCCGAGAGGCTCAGCAGTTTGATCATGTGTGGGTGCATAAGGGTCATCCTCAGTCCTGCATTTGGGTCTGGCGTTCGACAGGATCGATCAGCACGGCTTTCTGCTGGCGCACCAGCAGGTCGAGAATTTCTTCCTGACGGTCACCCAGCACGCCGTTGAAGCTGATGCCGCTTGATTTGGTCGGCGCCAGCATCGCTACGCGGTACAGCTCGACGCTCAACGGCGAGTCGATGGACAGCGGCCCGCTGCCGTTACCCGCGAGTTCACCGCCGACCACAATCAGCGAGACCTTGGTGTCGAACGGGTCGAGGGCGATGTCGCGGTCGGTGTCGGTCAAATCCTTGATATGGCCGTACACGCCGGTCAGGCCGTTGGCCATGGCGCTGTTCTCGTACAGGCGAATGTTCACGCTGTTACGGATGCGGATACCGTGGCGACGATTGGCAATCACCTTGTTGCCCCACAGCAGGTTGTCGCCGCTCTCATAGAGGGTGATGCCGTCGGTGTGGTTGCGGTAGATCTCGTTGTCGGCGATCAGGTTGTTCACGCTGTTACGGTCGATCACCAGGCCTGAAAGCTTGTTGTCATAGCTGCGGTTATTGAAGATGAAGCTGTCGTTCACTTCCCGCGAAATGATGATGCCGTGCTTCTTCTTGGTGCCGTAGACGGTGTTGTCCGCGATGATCAGGCCGTGGGAGCGGTCGTGCGGGTCAATCCCGTAGACGATGTTGTCTTTGTAGGTGTTGCCCTTGATCACGAAGCCGGTGGTCTCGTAGCAGTAGAAGCCGTACCACATGTCCGAGAATTCGGAATCGATGATCCAGCCGGTTGGCTCGGAGCGCTTGAGCACCTTGGCCATGTTCGGCGTGTACTGGGAAATACTCACCCCGTACGACTTACTGTTGGCGTAACCGAAGCTGGCCATCTTGCTGTTGGCGATGTAGGTCTCGGTGCCGCCCCAGGCCAACAGGAACGGGCGGAATTCCTTGGGCGACTGGAAGGCCGCCGGGCCGTTGGCCTTTTCGTTCCAGCCGGTAATCCGGGTGTCGCGCACAAACAGCTGGCCGTCGTTGATCAGGAACGAACCGGCCTGCTGGGACAGGCGCAGTTCCTGAGTCTTCTTGTCGATTTCGAGGATGCCCTTGCGGCCGACCACGATCGGCAGCTTGGCCAGGAACACACCCGGCGACGTTTCGCTGAGGTACTGCTTGGGCACTTTGCCGAGCAGGTCCTTGAGGTTCATGTAGCCGTCGTCGACAAAGATCGCCTGGGGAATACCGTGTTGGCGCACCACCCATTCGGCCATCTTGTTGTCGCCGCCGATAAAGTCCTTGAGGGCGTCTTCTTGCATCATGCGGCGGATGCTGACTTTGCCGGGTTTGCTGCGCACGATCTTCTTTTCCATCGCCGCAGCGGTGTAGCCCGACAGGTCCGGCAGGGCCGGTTTGGCCATTTCCAGTGGCGCGGTTGGCGGGCTGGAGATGGTGTAGGTTTTGGCCTGTTGCAGTTCTTTGGCGATGGTCGGCGCTTTCACCGCCGCACCGTCGGCAAAGGCCGAAGTGCTGGCCAGCAGCATGGCTGCGACCAGCAGGCTGACCGAGCCTTTGAGGGCTTGAGGGTTCATCGCGCAGGCTCCCATCAGAATTTCCAGATCACGTCGACAAAGGCGCGGTGCATGTACGAGTCGACGCCGCTGCCATAGGCGTCGCCCGGCTTGAACACGCCCGCCCGCAAGCGCACCAGGGCCGACGGTTCGTTGATCGACTGGCTCAGCGCGGCCGGCAGCAAGCCTTTCTTGAAGTATTTGGTGACCACGACGTCCATCTCCTGGCCCAGGTCCTTCTTGCCGTCTTCAAGCGGCAACGAGGTGCTGGAGAGGATTGCGCCGGTCACGTCATCGGTGTTGTTCTGCACGGCATCGATGCCGTTGCTGCCCACCGGCTTGTTACCGTCGACGCGCCAGAACTTGTGGTAGACCAGGCTGGCGTCATAGTCCTCGCGCAGCTGCCAGGAACCGAACAGGCTCATGGACTGCATGTTGTTCATCTCGCCGCGAAACGCCTCGCCGAAGCGGTGCACGCGCGATTGGGTGCCGGTCCAGTTCGAACGGTTACTTTGCAGGCCGTTCTGCTCGTAATTGGCACTGGCGCGCGAGTAAGCCGCGCCGACTTGCCACTGCGGGTCGAGGCGCAGACGGATACCCAGGTCGGTGGCCCAGCCGCTCACGTCATCGCTGCGCTTGGCTTCTGTCGGGCGGGAGCCGTCGGCGTTCAAGGCGTTGACCGTGTCGCGGTTGCCTTTCATGCCGGTGACGCTGGCCCAGTAGTTGACGGTGTTGGTGTTGCGCCAGTTATAGGCGTCGCTGTTGGCTTCGATACCGAGCCAGGTCATGTCGCCGTTTTCGCGCTTGTCCAACGGGTCGCTGGCCACACCCGGTTCGGCATAGTCGAGCTTGCCGTCGTCATGGGTGTGGTGGCCACGCAGGCCGATCCACTGCCCTGGCGTCCACTGGTAGGCGGCGTCGGCGTAGAAGTGCTTGCGGTCTTTGTCTTTAGGCGACAGTTTTTTCAGGTCGGTGCGGTATTCGCTGAAGCGTTCGGCGGCGCCGACATTGGCCTTGAGCAAGGTGGTGTCGAAGGTCCAGTTCAGCGCTTCGATATTGGTATCGCGCCATTGGCCGTCGTCATTGTTCAGGCGCTGGCGACCGAACTTGAGGAGCTCGCCAGGGTAGGGCGTGAAGCCGCTGTAGCCGACCCAGAACTCGCGCATGGCCAGGTAGTTTTTCTTGGTCTTGCGGTCGTTGTTGCTCGATTGTGAGGCGCTGTCATCGGAGGACTGTTGCAGGGTGTCAGTCTCGATGATGTCGCTCGACGTCACGGCCTGACCCATGGCATAGGCGCTCCACGCGCCGCTTTCGCCATAGACCCATGGGCGCAGGTCGAGGCCGATGCCGTTGACGTCGCCGCCGGGCTTGGTGCCCAGGTCGCGGTCGTCTTCGGACTGGCCGGTGATTTTCACTTCCAGGCCGAAGTTCTTGGCTTCGGTCAGCGCGGCCAGGGTCGGGCATGACCACAGCAGGGCGCAGGTCAGGCCGATGCCGGCCTTGACGAATGGGTTGAGCTTCATAGGGATTCCTCGCCGTCTTCTTCTTGCAGGGCGTGCAGTTGCAGCGTGCTCTGGGCCAGGGTGCCGCGCGTGGCCAGCTCCTGTTGCACCAGGCGTTGGCCTTCGGCGCGTTGCTCTGGCGTCAGTGGGGCTTCGAGCTGCGTGGCCAAGTCGTTGGCCTCTGGCGTGTCCTGGGCTTTAGCCAACTGGCTGAAGACGTAGGCGTTCAATGGGTTGGGCTGGGTGCCCTTGCCTTGGGAAAACAATTGGGCGATGGCGAAGTCGGCGCTGTTCTGGCCATTGCGCGCAGCGGTCAGCAAGTGGTCGAGGGCTTTTTGCGAGTAAACCTTGCCCAGGTAGCCACGGCGGTAGATTTGGCCGAGGTAGTAATCGGCGGCGACTTCCTTGCCGACGGCTTTTTCGAAGTGCGCTTCGGCGGCCTTGGCGTCCGCCGGCACCCACTTGCCTTCGTAGTAGAGCTTGCCCAGCAACAGTTCGGCGCGCGGCTGGTCGGCGGCGCGACCGTTGTCCAGATACTTCATCATCTGGTCGACATCGCCCAGTTCGGGGAAGTCGTAGAGCAGTTGCGCCAGGCTGACCCAAGAGGCGGGGTAGCCGGGGGCGATTTTTTCCAGCAGGGCCTGGGCGGTTTTTTCGTCAGGCTTGCCGAGGGTCGCGTCGCCCAATACACGTGCAACGCTGTCGACGCGCTGGGCAGTGACGGTGCCACGGCTGTAAGCGGCTTCCATCTGCTTGAGGAGTTCGGCCTGTTTTTCCGGTTCGGCTTTTTTCTGGTAGACCGTGGCCAACTCGACGTAGCAGATGTCGGTGGTGTTCAGCGCGGCCTTGCAGATGCGCTCCACATCATCCAGATGCTGGTCGTAGGTGTCCTGGGTGCGATACAGCAGCACCTGGGCCAAACCTGCTTCCGGGTAACCCGCCGCCTGCCACTTGCTGATCTGTTGCTGGGCATTCACGTTGGGGAAGCTGTGCGGGTATTGCAGGTAAAGCATCGCCAGCGGGATCAGGGTGTTGCCTTCGCCATTGGCAAAGGCTTTTTTCAGCAGCCCTTCGGCTTCGTGCTGCTCGGCCTCGGTGGCGCCCGGCTTGGCCACCAGCAGCCGACCCAGACGGGCCTGGGCTCGCGGCGAGGTATCGGCGGCGGCGCGGTAGGTGGCCTCGGCCTGACGGATTTGCTCGGGGTCGCGGGTGGTCACCTGGATATCCGCCAGGCCGACTTGGGCCTCGCTGTAACCCAGGTCCGCCAACTGCTGATAATTCTGTTGGGCGGTGACCGTGTCGCCACGTTTGAGGGCTTCGTTGGCCAGGCGCTGGTCGGGCAGGCCGGCGCAACCGGCGAGGCTGACCGCCAGTGCCAATGTGCAGAATGCAGAGGCGAAGTGCGACCCGCTCTGTGTGGGAGCTGGCTTGCCTGCGATGCGGGCAACTCGATCTTTCAGGTGCACCGAGTCGATCCCATCGCGGGCAAGCCCGGCTCCCACAGTGCTCTGTGTTGTGCTTGAAATAGGGTTCACAGGCATGTCCTCGCTTACAGACCGTGAGCCATGGCTTTATCGATCAGCCAGTTCAGCGAAGGGCCACGGTCGCTGGTCACTTCAACCGGGCGGCCGGCGTAGGTGCTGTCCAGCGGCGCATCCGGCTTGATCTGTACGCGGATGTCCGAGGACAGGTCGTCGCTGTTCAGGCTGGCGCTGCTGACGATGGTGCCGGTGCGGACCTGTTCTTCGTCGGCCACCTGGAAGCTCACGGCGGTACCTGGGCGCACGTCGGCGAACTGGCGATAGGTGAAGCGCGCTTCTACATTGGCCAGGCTGCCGCGTGGCACCAGTCGGAAGATCACGTCGCCCTTGCTGGCGTACTGACCGTCGGCGACCAGTTGCTGGGCGACGACGCAATCACACGGGGAGGTCAGGGTGCCGGTCATTTGCTTGCCGAACAGTTCTTCGACCTTGGCCGGTTGCAACTGCTCTTCGTCCAGATGGCCCTTGAGCACATCGAGCATGCTGGTGCTGAACGTCGCCAATGGCGCGCCTTTGGCCGCTACCGCGTCACCTTTGAGCAGGCTTTGTACGGTACCGTCGCGCGGCATGGTTACGTTCATGCCGGGCACGCTGACGAGGCCGGCCTGGGCGTGGCTGACGAAGTACATGCCGTAGACCGACTTGAAGACAAAACCGAACGCGGCGAGGCCGACAATGAAGATCCCGGCGCTGAACACCACGGCGCGCAGGCGACCGAACGCGGTCATGCCGCTGCCGCCATCCTTGACCTTGCGCGCCTTGGTGAAGTTGTCCCGTTGCAGGGTCGCCAACACGTCGCCCATGGTCACGATGTCGCCCGACAAGTGCGAGGTGATCAAGTGGCGCAGGGTGGAAATATCCTGGGCATCGAGGTTCTGGAACTGGCAACCGGTGCGGCCGCTCTGGCGATCGTAGGAGCGAATCTGCAGCTCTACATCCATGGCCAGGCCGAGGTTGTCGATGACGAATTGCAGGCGGCCCTTGTGCACTTCACCCACGGTCAGCGGCTGCGTGGCGGTGAACGCCAGGCCGCCGGCGGACAGGTCGATTACCCGTGCTTCGGTCTGGGTGCGGTCGGTGTTGAAAAAGCGCAGCTTGGCCGGGATTTTGACCCGGGCATGTTGGCGCTGGGCTTCGGATTCGTGGACAACATTGGCGTTTACGGGGCTGTTCATCAGGGCAATTTCCTAGAGTTAATTCAGGCTTGGCTGTCAGACCATCATCAGCAACACGGCGACGAATATGCTGCCGGCGGAGAAGGTCATGGTCCGAGACGACCAGGTGTTGAACCAACGTTGAAAGCTGGCCAAATCGCGGGTCAGTTTGGTGTCCTGGCGGGTCCAGGACTGTTGATCAAGGCGGAAGAACACGTAGATCTTCACCAGCGCGCCCATGATCTGGTTGTAATAGAGAATCACCGGGTACGCCGGGCCGATGGTGTGGCCGGAGCACGACAGCAGCAGGGTCAGGATCAAGCGGGTGATGCCGATCCACAGCAGGTACGCGAGGATGAACGCGCCGCCGTACTTGAAGGTGGCGATGACGGCCACGGTTAGGCCGAGCAGGGAGGTCCACATCGACACGCGCTGGTCGAACAGCACCACGCTGGTGAACAGGCCAAGGCGGCGAACGCCCAGGCCGAGCGCGCGCGAGTTCTGGCGCAGGTTGTTGCCGTACCAGCGGAACATCAGCTTGCGGCTGGCCTTGATAAAGCTCTTTTCCGGTGGGTGTTCCACGGTGTTGATCGCGGCGTCCGGCACGTAGAAAGTGTCGTAACCGAGGCGCATCAGGCTGAACCAGCTGGACTTGTCATCCCCGGTCAAAAACTTGAAGCGGCCCAGGCGCCAGTGTTGCAGCGAGTCGCTTTCCACGTCGGCGATAAAGCCCGGGTCGGTGACGACGCTGGCACGGAATACCGACATGCGACCGGTCATGGTCAGCACGCGCTTGGACAGGGCCATGGAGCACATGTTGATGTGGCGCTGGGCGAAGCGCAGTTTGTGCCATTCGCTCATGATGTAGCCGCCGCGCACTTCGCAGAACTCGTTGGTGGTCAGGCCGCCGACATTGCCGAACAGCTGGAACCACGGCACGGTCTTGCGGACTACGCCTTCGGCGAGCACGGTGTCGCCATCGATCACTGCGACCACTGCACGGTCATCCGGCAGGTGGCGGGAGATAGCGCGGAAGCCGTAGGCCAGGCCGTCACGTTTGCCGGTGCCGGCGATGCGGACGAAGTCGAGCTTCACGTGGTCCGGCGGGTTCATGCGCTCCCACAGGCTTTTCACCAGCAGCTCATCGGACATTTCCACCAGCGAGCAGACCACGGTGGTGGGGAAGCCGCATTCGATGGCCTCGCGAATTACCGAGCTGTAGACCTGGGCGGTGGTCAGTGCATCGATACGGAAGCTGGTGACCATCAGGAACACATGGGACGGGTCTGCCGCCTTGCCCAGCTTGCGCACCTTGCGCCGCAGGTGTGGGTAGACCACATACAGGAACAGCATGCCGCGAAAGAAATGCGTAGCACCCATCGAGTAGCGCCAGATACCGACGGCGCCAATCAGGAAAATAAAATTCTTCGACTCGGAGTCGAATGTGCTGGCTGGCAAAGCCAGAGCTAGAAGCGCTAAAAGCCCCAGAAATAATAGCCAGCCAGTCGCTTGGTTTAACCGTTGCATATTCATGTCCGTCACGGAGGAGTAGGGCTTCAAGCTGCAAGCTACAAGCTGAAAAAAGATCGCTTCTAACTTGCAGCTTGCCGCTTGAAACTAGCCGCTGCTCCTCACCAACAAATACCTTCGGTACGGCCACTTACGCTGGTGGCCTTGGACATGAAGCCCACCAGGTCGACCACTTGCTTGCCGTGCGGTGCGTTATGCGCCAGGGCACGGAATTTCTCGTCACGGTTGCCGAGGATGATCACGTCGGAGTTGTTGATCACCTCATCGAAGTCCGAGTTGAGCAGAGACGACACGTGCGGGATCTTGCCTTCGATGTAGTCCTTGTTCGCACCGTGCACACGGGCGTATTCGACGTTGCTGTCGTAGATGCTCAGGTCGAAGCCCTTGCCGATCAGCATTTCCGCGAGCTCTACCAGTGGGCTTTCGCGCAGGTCGTCAGTGCCGGCCTTGAAGCTCAGGCCCAGCAGGGCGACTTTGCGTTTGTCATGGCCGGCGACGATGTCGAAGGCGTTCTGTACCTGGGACTCGTTGCTGCGCATCAGCGAGTTCAGCAGCGGCGCTTCCACGTCCAGGGCACCGGCGCGGTAGGTCAGGGCACGCACGTCTTTTGGCAGGCACGAGCCGCCGAACGCGAAGCCTGGGCGCATGTAGTACTGGGACAGGTTGAGGGTCTTGTCCTGGCACACCACTTCCATCACTTCACGGCCATCGACACCAACGGCCTTGGCGATGTTGCCGATCTCGTTGGCGAAGGTGACTTTGGTGGCGTGCCACACGTTGCAGGTGTACTTGATCATTTCGGCGACGGCGATGTCCTTGCGGATGATCGGCGCGTCGAGTTCTTCGTACAGCGACTGCAGGACATCGCCGGAGGCTTTGTCGAACTCGCCGATGACCGTCATCGGCGGCAGGTCGTAGTCGGCGATGGCAGTGGATTCGCGCAGGAATTCCGGGTTGACCGCGACACCGAAGTCGACGCCGGCTTTTTTGCCGGAGCAGTCTTCGAGGATCGGGATGACAACGTTGGCCACAGTGCCCGGCAATACGGTACTGCGCACCACGATGGTGTGGCGGGTGGTCTTGTCACGCAGGACAAAACCGATCTCGCGGCATACCGATTCGATGTAGTTGAGTTCCAGATCGCCGTTTTTCTTGCTCGGCGTGCCGACGCAAATCATCGAAAGGTCGGTATCGCGGATGGCGTCGGCGAAGTTGGTCGTGCCGCGCAGTCGACCGTTTGCGATGCCTTGGCTCAACAGTTCGCCCAGACCCGGTTCAACGATGGGCGATTTGCCGGCATTGATCAGGTCGATCTTATCCTTGGAGATGTCTACACCGACCACTTCATGGCCACGGGCAGACAGGCAACCGGCACAGACTGCGCCGACGTAACCTAGACCAAATATGCTGATGCGCATCGCATTTACCTCTTTGTCATTGAAGACGATATTAATCATGCCAATTAGATGGCCGGAGTTCATGTTTGCAAGCGTCACTGATGCCACGAAAGTTGGGCGAATAGACGCCGACTTGCCGTGTATAGGCATGTTAAATAACGAGTGACTCATCATTGCACTCAAGTTGTGCGAAACGTGGCCTTGTTATTGGAGCCTGCCCTGAAATGCAGCCAGCCTTCTTGGGAGAAGGGCCTGGCGCCAGTGCCGCAGAGCCTTGATAGAGGCTTTAAGCCTTTAATTATCAATGCCTTGGGTTGTATCACTGACCCATTAGGGGAGGTTGAGCCTTGGCCTTATAGTTCGTGGCAATTCTTCCTTGTCGCCGCTATTAACTAATCGGTTGGTAATATGACCCCTGAGTCAAAGTTAAATATGACAACTTTGCTACTTCCGTTGGTCGCCATGTAAGTCATCTCTTACAGCAACAGAGAATTTCGTTACCGGTGGTATGAGCGGTGCATCAGGATGAAGTTCCTGGCCGCTCATCCTGTTTCCAGAAATTTCTTGAAATATTAGAAAAGATGGCACTGGCATTACAGTGATAGCACTTGCTACTTGGGCGAGTCGTAATAGGGAGTTGGTGAGGCAGGATAGTTTTGTGCCACTACCGTTTGAAAAAAACGGTGCCACTACGAAAAAAAATTTGAAATGTCGAGTGAAAGATTTGTTAGGGATGTGTCTTTGTGTTTTTTGACGTCAAATAAATGACGATTTCGGGCTTGGAATGTAAACAAAAATGTGGGAGCTGGCTTGCCTGCGATGGCGCAATTTCAGTCAGAGAACAGTCGACTGATACTCCGCTATCGCAGGCAAGCCAGCTCCCACATTAGAGTGTTAGCGTTTGTGAGGGCTGAGCAAGGCCTTATTCCGGCGCGTGATCGCGCAAAAACACCAAATTGTCCGGCTTGGACTGCTCTGCGTTGAAGCGATAACCCTGCACATCAAACTGCTTGAGCTTGGCCGGGTCGTTGATGCGCTCTTCGATCACAAAGCGGCTCATCATGCCCCGCGCTTTCTTGGCGTAGAAGCTGATGATCTTGTACTGACCGTTCTTCAGGTCCTTGAATTCGGTGTTGATGATCCGCGCGTTCAGAGCCGTGCGCTTGACGGCCGAGAAGTATTCGTTGGAGGCCAGGTTGAGCAGCAAATCATCGCCTTGTTCGGCCAGTGCTTCATTCAACCACTCGCTGATGCGCGTGCCCCAGAACGCGTAGAGGTCCTTGCCACGGGCGTTGGCCAGTTTGGTGCCCATCTCCAGGCGGTACGGCATCATCAGGTCCAGCGGGCGCAGCAGGCCGTACAGGCCCGAGAGCATGCGCAGGTGGTCCTGGGCGTAGCTGAAGTCGGCATCGCTGAAGGTTTCGGCGTTGAGGCCGGTGTAGACGTCGCCCTTGAATGCCAGCAGGGCCTGCTTGGCATTGGCCGGGGTGAAAGCGGGCGTCCAGCTGCCGAAGCGGGCGGCGTTGAGGCCACCGATTTTATCGGAGACGTGCATCAACTCGCTGATTTGCGCCGGGCTGAGTTCGCGCAGTTGTTCGATCAGCTCCTGGGAGTGGTCGAGGTACTGCGGCTGGGTGAAGCGCGGGGTGACCGGCTTTGACTCGAAATCGAGGGTTTTGGCGGGGGAAATCACCATCAGCATGAAATCGTCTCCTTTAATCGTGGCGTGTCGCGTGGGCGGGATTCTAGGGGGTTGGGGGGTTAGACTCCACCTATGATGGTGATAGGGCGCTGCTTTGTCGTTGGT